>JAPYTK010000153.1:0-10476 GCA_029941785.1 Polyangiaceae bacterium
GTGCTGCAGCCTCGTCGAATCCGTCGGTGTATTGCGTTGCGCTCGCTGCACCTGAGCTCGGCGTGCTCGCACCGCTCGCTCCGGTCGACTTGGCAAAGAGCGAGTAGCTAAACGAGCGGACCGATGATTCGTTCTGCAGCACAACAGCGTAAATTCGGCGGTACTTGGTCTCAAAGGTGAAGTTCAGTTCGCTCCCGTTGCCTGAGGAGGCCTTGCCGTCGATGCGGCCGCCTTGTTTCGATTTGTACTTGAGGTTTTCGGTGGTGAGCTTGCTGTAACTACTGCCCGGAAAATAGTACTGACAGACGAGCACGTTGTTTGCCGACGTGCCGGAGATCTTCTTGATCTTGAATGTCGTGGTGCCCTTGTAGGCGCTCGTGCCGTAGCCGTGCGTGAACCCTCGGACCTTCGGCTTGCTCGATGACTTGAACTTGTCCTTGCCGCCGCCCGTGTGGTGATAGCCCTGCATCGAAATGAGCCCGCGGCTGTTCGGATCGGTTCCCGTGGTGCCGTACTTGTAGGCTCGAACGACCAGCTCTTTTACCCGACTGTCGGTGCACTTGTAGGTGCCCTTGTAGCTATGCGAGGCCTCCCGACCAGCTTCCGCCGGTGCCGTGACGAGCATCGCGCTTGCGCTCAAACCGAGAAGAACAAAACCTGCAGAAAACCTCATCGTCGCGCCCCTTCGTTCGTGACCCTTTGGCACACCCGGCTCTCGAACAACCTCAGGTCGCGCGTAGCGAGCGCCTCTACCATGAGGCCATTCTTCCGGGCCGATGTCAACGCGGTTGGCCTTTCGGCCAGCTCTCAATCGGTCCAGGTCATGAGCTGCGCGATGAGTTTTTCAATTCCTGCGCCGACGGCTGCCGGCCCTTGGCCGAGCATGTAGCAAGGTGTGCTGACGACGCGATTCGTCTCGTCGATGACGATATCTTCGACGTCCCGGTTTTCGTGCTGGGCGCCCATGGCTCGCAAGGCCTCAGCGGTACCGTCGTCGTTGCCGATGGTGACGGTCACTTGGTGTTCGGCGCCGAGCAGCTTGGCCACGAGCGCGGGCGCGATGCACAGTGCTCCGATCGGCTTGTTGGCTGCGTGCATGGCTCTGATCAACCGCTCGACTCCTGGATCGACGGTGCAGTCTGGGCCATCGCTCGCGAAGGTGCACAGGTTCTTGGCCGCGCCGAAGCCGCCGGGGATCACCAAGGCGTCGAGTTCGTCGGCGTCGACGTGTGCCACATCGCGTACATCGCCTCTGGCGATACGGGCCGACTCGGTGAGCACGTTTCGAGAGCCCTCGGCGGGGGTGGCGGTTTGATGATCGACGAGATCGGCTTGGGCCTTGTTGGGCGCCATGTTGACGACCGTTGCCCCCGCCTTGTCCAAGAAATAAAGGGCGAGCGTGGCCTCTTGGATTTCCGATCCGTCGAGGTAACCACTGCCTGCGAGAAGGACGCCAACTCGTTTCGTCATGGTGGCTTTCTATCAGACTTCTGGGGAGTCGGCAGCACCGGGACGATGTGTGGTCCGAGACAAGACGAGGCGGACGGTGTCCTCTTCGATGGGATCGCGCGCTACGGTTTGGACGAGCCGTATTTGCCTTCGTACTTCTTGCCACAAGCGGCCACTGCGTCAGCGACGGACATCTTTGGCAACCAGACGGGAACCGAGGGCCCTTTCACCGTGCCCCCTTGGAGCGGCAAACCGAGGATGCGACGAAGCGCATTGGCGCCACTGTTGGCGGCCTTGACCTTGGACTCGATCTTCGCGCGGTCGGGCACGATGACGCTCGCCATCAGATCGGCAAAGGCCCTCGAAACGGGAATTTTGGGCGCGGCGCTCACGTTATTCTCACTATCGTCGTGAAGGAGTTCGGCTTCGTCTTCGATGTCTTCGAGCGCAATGAAGGTGGAAAATTCGACGTAATCGGCCTTGCGGGAACCGAAGATGAGATTGTTCCGGAGCAGGAGCGAGCACCTCTTCGTGTTGTCGACCGCAACGTATTGCGAGATGCCAAAGACGTTGTTTTCGACGGTGGCGACCGTGTCGGGGTCACACTTGAAGCCGTAACCCGAGTAGTCGCTCGTCATCGGATCGTACATCCAAGAGAAGAGCACCGTGTTGTTCCGGACCGTGCCGCTGACCTTGTTCTTGCCGTCGCGCGGTCGGAACTTGGTCCCGAAATAGATGCCGCCGCTGCTATTGACGACGCAGTTGTTCTCGATGGTGAGCTTGCTGTTCTTGTGGCCCGAAATGGCGAGCGGCGTGCGGGAGCCGGAGTTGACCACGATGTTGTTCTTCACCGTGATGTTCCATTGGGCGCCCTTGTCGAAGTTCCCCGTCTTGCTTCCGCGGATCATCAAAGCAGGGCTGTCCGGGGTAGGCATGGATCCGTCTTTGGGCGACGCTTGACGGATGATGGCGTAAGACTTGTCGGCGTAGTGGTTGCGACCGCTGTTGTCGATGATGCAGCCATCGATGAGTATGCTGGGCATTTCTTTCTTGCGGTACTTCATGAGATCGATACCGAGCGTCCACGTCTGCTTCCAGTTCTTGCTCTTGTTGTCGCCGGTGAGGATCGTGCGGTGCTTGCCCCAGGGGTCGCGGCTCTTGAAGTCGTCGCTGTAACCGCACTTGATGTTGACCGGCACCGTGATCACGTTCGTACCGTTCTTCCCGCGGCCGAGGTACGTGCCCTCTGCGATGTGCACGGTGTCACCCGGGCTGAGCTTCTTGATGATGTTACCGAGATCTTTGGCAGGCTTCGTCTGGGTGCCCTTCTTTCCCTTGCCCCGCTTTATCGAAACGTAAAAGTCCTTGGCCAAGACTTCGCTCACACTCAAGGTGGTGAGACTCAGGGCCAAAGCTAACAGCAGTACGTTGCGCATCGATCTCTCCTTCGTGATGACCGGTGGCAGCGCGGGCCTTGGTGGCTGCGCTACCCCATGGCCGGCCATGGTGCAGCAGCGTGCGGGACGAATCAATCGTTGCGTCACGCGAGCAGCCTTTTGTCGGGACGCGCGCCGACAAAAGGCCACGAGGAGCTTCGCTCAGGGCGAGCCCACCCCGCTCCAGGCGTACCCGCTGAGCACCTCCCAGGCCACCTCCTGAATGACGGCTGCGAGGGCTGTGTCGACGATGACGTCGTCGTCCGTGATGCAACCGTCGTTGTAGCTGCTGTAGGGCACCTGCGTCGGCAGTCCGACGGGGCAGCTGCCAAATATGGCCGTGTAATGGGTGACGGCTGAGGTATAAATGCCCGTCTTGCTCAGGTGGATGTGATCGATGGTGTCGCAGCCGCCGTACTTGCTGTTCGGGCGGTTCTGCTTGAAGAAGGTCTCGCGGAAGGTCTTGCCGCCGGGCAGGGTGAGCGTGCCGTCGAGCACTCGCTGTTGCAGTTCTTTCAGCACCAGGCCCACGGGGATGATTTTTATCGGAACCGTGGGGTGGGCATCCTTGATCTTTTGAGTGAACGCTTCCCATTCCACTTGGAAGGCAGTGACATTCTGCATCCACTCTTGAATGCTCTGCGCGTCGTCAGGCAAGCTTGTCTTGCGTCGATCCCACGTTGAATAGATGAACACTTCCGGTGTGGGTGTGGTGGCGTTGTTGATAAAGGTATCGACCCATTGGATGGCGGGGATGTGGCTTTCGTCATTTGGGGGTATCGACTCGGTCATGCTGAGGACGTCGAATTGCCCCGTCTTGAGCAAGTCGAGAGGGTGGTGACCGCCGCCCATGTTGCCTTTGGCACCGTCTGCGGGATGACTCCAATGCCAGTGCAGCGGCGAGCCGGGTATTGACTTGGTGAAGTAATCGATCGACTGACCCGTGTGCTCTTCCACGAGGTTGTTGAAGGTGCGATCGGTGCGATCGATGAGGCTATGTCCGATGTGGTAGACCTTCTTGGGTGTGACCTGCTCGAGGTTGCAGTCGAGCGTGCCGCCCGCGCCGGTCGATACGTTTGTACTGCCTCCGGAGCCCACTGTCGCCACGTTGGTTGAGGTGCCGCTGCCGCCCGAGTTGCTTGTGGCGCCCCCCGTCGCGACGGACGAGCTCGAATCACCACCGGCGCCGCTGCTCGATGTCGTGAAGGCGGTCGATGCATCGTTGGAGCCGCACGCCCACAACAGTCCGCTGACCGCGAGGGGGATCAACAGGTTCTTGATTTGGCGCGAGCGCCGCGTATGGGGGAAAGAAGGAAGGCGGGTGCAAAATAACATCGTCGGGGGTCTCCGCATGAAGCCAGCGACCCACTGCCTTGCACGCCACGTACCAACGTGGCTTTCTCAATGATCTTCGCGTCGCGCGGCCCCCCTTTGCGCAAGTTGTGTACAGCGCCGTCAACCGTGTTGCCGGTCGGTCGTACGACGGGGTCGTGTGTTGCGTCGCCTCAGCCACGTCCAGCGGCGCTCGGAGCGGAGCGGCGGCTCAGACCCACACCGATGAGCAGCATCGCCATCCAGCCGTATGCGCTGCTTCCCAATGTGGCACGAGGACCCGCGTAGTTGCAAGCCACGCTCGGCTCATCATCATCGTCGTCGTCGCTCGGCGGCGCGGTCGCAGGGCCATCGTAGATCACGATTCGTCCTGCGTCGCCCGGCGCAAAGTACGGATACGCTCCGCCCGCTTGACTGATGATCCAGTCCTCGTAAGCCGGCGCCCACGTGTACATGCCGCCGGCGCCGCACATCTCTGCGACCTGGTACTCTCCCCTCGAATTGACCCCGACGAGCTTTGGACCACTTTGCCCGTGAATGTAGGCGGGACCACCGGAATCTCCAGGACACGAATCGGGCAAGTTCGGGCCGCCGACGAACATCTCATGCTCGGTCCGCCGCTGATACGGGCTCTCCGCGTACCGAAGAACACCGCTGCTGCCTTGTGATCCAATGATGTGATCGTTGCCGTAGCCGCTCAGCCAAAGCGGAGTCAGTGGCGGCACCTGCGCATCGAACTGCTCGAGCGCCATGATCGGAACGGGCGTGAGAACGGTCACCGGCGTGTGCAAGATCAACACGGCAATATCGTCCTCCCGCCCCAGACCGCTGGGCTCCACCGTCAACTCGAAGGGAAAGTTGGGGTGGGGCAAGACTTGGCTCACGGCGTGGATCTGGCCCGTCCCCGGCTGGCCGACATTGAGAGCGCCGGCGAGAACCTGAACTTCATGCGGCTCGTAGACGGTCGTAAACGCGAAGGTCTTTGGATCGCGGTGACGCAGACAATGCGCGGCGGTCAGCACCACGGTGGGGGCGATCACGGTACCCGTGCAATGCATCGCTCCCTGGGCATTCAACAACGCGACCGTTCCGTAACGGGTTTCGGCCGTCGCCACCTGGCCTCCGACGATGGGCTGCTCCGTCTGGGCGACGGGATCGCGTACGTCACCCAAACAACCTGAGAGGAAGAGGAGGCTGACGATTCGGGCGACCACGAAAGTGTACAAGTCTAACACGCCCCTATTTTGCGTGGGCCCACGCTCCGTCAAAGCCGTTGTTCCCGAAGCCGCAGACCGTGCCGTTGAAGGTGGGGCCACCCTTGCCGATGGCGAGTTCGAAACCACTGCTCGATGGGATTCGCAGACGATAGGAACGGCCCTTGATGTACGTCTTGGTTTTCTCGAAAGCGATGTTGATCAAAAACCGTTTCGTGCCGCCGTTGGCCGAGATCCCGGTTTGCGGACTCGAGCCGCAGCCGGTCGACAGTTTACCGTTGGCGGGGGCGAGAAAAGGATCGTTCTGCGAACACACGAGCAGATCGCCGGACTCGTGATCGGCGCCTCCGCCATCGAGGAACATCTTGGCGGCGTCGACGTCGAAGGTGCTCCCCATGCCCCCGAGGTCGAGCGCGAGCGGTACTTGTTTGAGATGCAAGGTCTGCGTCGTGTTGTTCTTGACGGTGAACACCAGCGAGCCGACCTCGCGGAAGTCGACGTTGTCGGGCGCCATGAAATCCTTGTCGACGGGCGGCTCGTAATGATGGGTCACCACCACGTCGGCTTGGCAGCCACCGCCGGCCGTCTTGCCGCAATTGCTCAAGGGATCGAGCGTGCACTTGTTCTTGTAGCAAAACCAAAGCTGGCAGCCTTGATTGACGCCGCATACGGCGCTGCTCTGACATGCCGAAAAGAGCGGGCAGATCTGACCCGTTGCGGGATTCGGCGTCATCTGACTGCACGACGCCGATCCGCCGCCTTGCCCCGAGCCGCCTTGCCCCGAGCCGCCTTGCCCCGAGCCGCCTTGTGCCGAGCCGCCTTGCCCCGAGCCGCCTTGCCCCGAGCCGCCTTGCCCCGAGCCACCTTGCCCTGCGCCGCCTTGGCTCGACATCGTGGAGCCACCGGAGTTGACCGTGCCGCCTGCTCCGGCTGCGCCACCTTGAGACGAGCCGCCTCCGCCGTTCGCGGCGCCTCCTGCTCCGGTCGGCTGCGGGCACTCGCAAGCGGTCAATCCCTTGCCGTCCTCCTTGCAGGTCTGAACCCCGGATTTGTCGCCCCCGAGGCATGCGCACGCGACCGTTTCTCCGGGCGTGCACGCCAGCTCGCTGCCGTCGCTCGAACACGCGTCCAGCAGCCCGGCGCCGAGCAGCGCGAAGCACACGGTGAGCAGCGGTTTGCGCAGGTCAGTCATTGGCAGGGAGTCTCATCGCGGCAAACACCCGCGAGCATCTCCAAAGGTACCACAACTGTGCACCCGTGCGATCGCCTGACCGCGGGCGCTTCGGTTACCGAGCGCAACTCTCCATCAACATCGCTCCTTAGCCCTAACTCCGGTTGGATTCGGCCTGGATCTGTTTGATAATCGGAGGAATGGCGTCGATCCTGCGAGGCACCGAGGAGCAATTTCGTCTCTTCATCGAGGAGTTTCCGTGGCCGGACGCATATCTCGCGCGCGGCAAGACGATTGACTTCTTCGGCGCATACACGATTGCCGCGACGCCAAAGGAAATCTGGAGGCTCGTCTCCGATACATCGCGCCTCAATCGATGCCTGCGAATTCCGGCTTCGATGTTTCGGGAGGCCTCGGGAAAGCGAACCGGAAAAGCGTCCTACTTCGGAAAAACCCAAGCCTGGCGCGAGCCCCCTTGGGAGTGGATTTCCGAGGAAATGGTGATTTGTACGAAAGAGTACTCCGAGGGGTCCGCCCGCGTGCTCCGTTGCGTTCTCCATCTGAGGCCCGACGCCGACGGAACCGAATTTCGCGTGTATTACGGTTTCATCGCCAAGGGCTGGATCAATTGTTTTGTTGCAAGCCGTTTTGCGAAGTCCTTGTCTCAGGCCTACGACCGGCTGGCCCCACGCCTCAGCTCCTTCTTGAGTCGCGGGAGCAAAGGCCCTTCTCCTCTCGCTCGCAAGTCGTCGCGTCTGGACGACCCTGTCTTGGAGCGAATGGACCGGATAGGGGACTCGGTCGTGGAGAGAGGGCACGAGCGACAAGTCATCGACGCCATTTGTAAGCATGTTCAAAACGCGGACATGTCGGAGCTGTATCGCTTGAGAATGAAGTCGCTGGCGCGCCAGTGGGACCTGCCGTATCGAGACGTGCTCGAGACGTCACTCGAGGCGACTCGCTTGGGCCTGCTCTCGCTCTCGTGGGATGTGCTGTGCCCTCATTGCCGAGGTGTTCGCGTCGAGGCGAAGAGCCTCGCAGAGATCCCAGAGAGCGCAAACTGCGAGGCATGCAATTTGTTCTTTGCGACTCGTGATAGCAAGCAGATCGAGGTGACCTTTCATGTTCACCCGTCCATCAGGAAGATACGAAATATCGTCTATTGTGCTGCGGAGGCTGCCAACAAGCCGCACGTTTTTTTTCAGCTTCACCTCAGGCCTTCCGAGGAGCGATCTGTCGATCTGTGCCTCAGGCCGGGCCGTTACCTGCTGAGAGACTCCGGCGAGAAGAAGAATTATCCTGTCGTCGTAGAGGAGGAAGGCGGAGCTTCACAGATACAGGCCCCCTTCGACGACAAAGTCGTGCTCACAGCCTCTCGGGATGTTCGGGTTCAGCTTGCCAATTCCGGCTCGGACGCGACGACCTTCAGCTTTGAAACGGTCGCCTGGACGGACGACTATGTGCGGCCCGCAGACGTTCTTGGCCTGCAGCAATTTCGCGATTTGTTCACTGAGGAAACACTGGGCGATGAGGTGATTCTGTCGGTTGGTGTTCAAACGGTTCTTTTCTCCGACATCGTCGGCTCGACCTCGCTGTATTTGGAGTTGGGTGATCCGGCGGCATTTACCGCCGTAAAGAAGCACTTTCGCGAGATCTTTTCGGCCGTTGATCAGCACCATGGCGCGATTGTCAAAACGATTGGCGATGCGGTGATGGCGGTGTTCGCCCGTCCGGACGATGCGGTGCGCGCAGCCAGGTACATGCAAGCGGCAGCGGCGGCGGACGAGGGGCCGATCTCGATTCGGATCAGCATGTACACTGGCTCGTGTTTGGCGGTGAACCTCAACACGGGATTGGATTACTTTGGCGCGGTTGTAAACAAGGCGGCCAAGATGCAAGAGCTCGTCGGATCGAATGAAACCGCGATCGCTTCGAGCGTGCTCGAGGAGTCGCGAGTGAAAGACGTGATCGAGGAGCTAGGTCTCGTGCGGCACGAGGAAAGCCCACGGTTGGCCTCCTTCGGGGAAGATGTGGCGATCTTCGTTCTGGGAGACCAGTGAAACGAGGCGGGAGCGTCGGTTTGGGGCAGGTATTGCGCGCGCGATCAAAATCCGCACGTGCCTTGTAGCCCACTCAAGCAGCCAACCGGGTCTGCCTCGCACGCCTCGACCACCGCGCAACAAGAGGCTTCGACGGCCGTCTTGCAGTTGCTGGTGTGCGCCGGGATGGTCGTGTTGCAGAGTTTGTCGCCGGTGTAACCGCATGGCGCGAAGCCGTTCGCGGCGAGCATGGTATCAAGGTCGCCGAAGGCCTCGGACTCCCAGCAGTCGGTCTCAGTGCGGCGGGCGTTGGGTGATCTGTACGAGCTGCTCAACCGGAAGGTCGGCTCCGGGATCAGGCGCGTCGGCCGCCTCGACGCAGATCTCGAAGAGGCCGTTGTCGAATGGCGTTCCTGGGGCGGCCTGAACCGGCACGAGGCGTTCACGTTTTCCGAGCTTCGCAAAGTGGCGCGCCCGGTAATGACAATAGGGGTTGTTGCCGGGCCGGCCGAGCACCGCGTGGGCGGTGAAACTGCAACCGCCGAGGCAAGGTTCAGCAAAGGGGCAGCTTCGGCAGAAGCCCCAGAGGTCTTCTTTGGTGCGCGAACGGGCGAAGGCGAGCTGTGGTGATTCGCTCCAAATGGACTGCAGCGTCTGGTCGCGCAGCGTTCCCCCAACGTAATGGGCGGTCTGCAGCGATGGACAACCTTTCACTGCACCGTCCGACTCGATCCCCATCACGAACTTACCCGCTTGGCAGCCGTTCCAATGATCATGGCCACCGAGCGCGGGGCTGCGTAGTCGTGCTTCTTCTGGGCCGAAATAGCCGAGGTTGTTTCCGGGCATGACGAGGATACCGTCTTCGAAGGCGCGCTGTTTGATGGCGGCGATGCGCGGCACGAGATCGAGCAAATCCCATGGCTGCAGGAGCATATCGGTACGGTCGGCCGCGCGACCGAGCGGCGTGGTGATCTGGATCTGCCAAGCCTTGATCTTCTGCTCGCGCAGATGTTCGTACAGGCCTTCCAAGTCGTCGCGGTTGAGCCGGTTGAAGTTGGTGTTGGCGGCCGGGCTGATACCGGCGGCGCGCAGGTGATGAATGGCTTCGGTGGCGTCGTGAAAACTGCCCTTGCGCGCGCGCATGCGATCGTGAGCGCTCTGGAGCCCATCGATACTCACCGACGTGCGGGCGAGTCCAGCGGTGGCTGCCCGTTCAGCAAATTCTCGCGTGACGCCCCGACCACCGGTGGTCATGGTGGGTGTGATCCCCGCGCGGTCGAGCGCGGCGACGATCTCGAAAAAACCCTCGTGCAGGTAAGCTTCTCCGCCGATCAGCACGACCTCCTGTGCGCGCATCGCGGCCAGGTCTTCGACCACGCCCAACGCTTCTTTCGTCGTCAGCTCGTCGGGTCGATCGGCGCCCGCACGCGAGCCGCAGTGGGTGCACGCCATGTCACACTTGAGCGTGAGTTCCCACACCACATAGGCGGGGTGAAAATCCGTGGACAAGACGTTCAAGCGGCGCGACATGCTCAGGGTGTGCTCATTTCCACGTGTAATAAGTATACCCGAAAACGAGACCGGTAATAGCTCGGCCTATTGGTCGGAGTGGCGACTGTAGATCGCCGAAGCAGGACACGGCGAGCAGGGTGACGCGCCGTTGGCTTCTAGGCACAGAACCTCGCCGTGCCCCCGTATTCGATCCTTTCGAACTCAGCTGCCGCCCGCGCCGCCCGAGCCACCTGAGCCGCCCGCGCCGCCCGCGCCGCCCGAGCCGCCTGAGCCGCCTGAGCCGCCTGAGCCGCCTGAGCCGCCTGAGCCGCCTGAGCCGCCTG
>JAPYTK010000153.1:10576-11907 GCA_029941785.1 Polyangiaceae bacterium
AGCCGACTGAGGTGCCTAGCTCTTCGACCTCGGCGAAGATGGTAAACTCGCCAGGCGGACCGTCGACGATGATGTCCACGCCTTGAAACGCGAGCATGTCGAAGCTCATGAGGCCACTCGTCACCGGTGTATGGCAGGCCAGCGGACTGTCGACCCCGGAAACCGGTCGGGCGCAGTCGGCGCGAGCGTAAAAACCAATGGCGGTGTCAAACAAGCTCTTGATCGTCACCTGCACGGTGACATCACGGCCAGCCATGTCCCCCGGTACCAAGTGCAATACCGTTTCCACGCTGTCGTCACCGGTGCACCAGGCATGTGACTTGGAACCCGTAACCGGGATGGGGATCGCATGTTTGCTCGTCTGGCCCGCAACCACAGGATCGGCATGAACGTGGCAGGCTGAGTCGTAGACATTATCGATACGCATGCACGAGTCATCGCTGTACGGATCGCACGGTATGCCGTAACAGGCCATCAAGGTCATCATGGTCGCGCCGCATGCAGCAGCCTGGCCTGCCTTGCGAAGTGCGCGCGAGGGGGGCTTCGCGTCGCAGTTGGGGCAGCGTGTCGTTCGTGCGGGAATGAAACCCTCGCATCGGGAGCAGTTCGTGAGCATGTTTCCCATAATAGCAATAAGCATACCCGAAGACGTAGCCGGACAATAACTCATCTTTTTGTCGGAGTGGCGACTACAGATCGCCGAAGCAGGGCATGGCGATCATGGTGACGCGCCGTTGGCTTCTAGGCACAGAACCTCGCCTCGCCCTGTCTTCATCAGTTTGCGGCGGCACCGCGCAGCATACCGCGGGCGGTCCTGACCGCTCGGGGCTGTGGTGACTACGGCATCTCGCAGACGTCGGTCGCGATGGTCGTTCCACTGCAATCATTGGCGCAGTCCGCGTCATCATCGCAACTTTCTCCGTCATCGCAGTTGTTCATGCCGCACATGTCAGCACCGTCACAACAACCCATTGCGCATTGCGCAGGGTCTGTTGCGTTCAAACCCGCGGCAATGTGGTTGTCGAGACAATTGCCCCCCTTGTCGTCGCAGGTGTCCTGGAGCGAGCAATCCGTAGCCGCAGCTCCGCAAATGGTCCCCAAATCCGCATTGCCGGCGTCGGGGCAAGCACCATTCCCGTCGCACTTATCCTGCTTCTCGCAGACGCCCGGAGCGAGCCCGCAGTTGACCGTATTCAATTCGTGGTTGACTAGACAATTGCCCATATTGGCATCGCAAGTGTCCTGAGCAGAACAACCGTTCATATCCGGACCGTCGCCGCAAATGGTCCCCAAATCCGCATTGCCGGCGTCGGGGCAAGCACCATTCCCGT
>JAPYTK010000153.1:12007-14140 GCA_029941785.1 Polyangiaceae bacterium
CGCACTTATCCTGCTTCTCGCAGACGCCCGGAGCGCTCCCGCAGTCGACCGTATCTGCGGCGTGGTTGAGTTTGGTGCAACCGCCACTGACATCGCAGAGGTCCTGACCGGAACAACCGTTCATATCCGCACCGTCGCCGCAGAGCGCATCTTCCGCGAGCGCTGAGCAAAGGCCTTTCTTGGCGCTGAGACCGCACGACATACAATCGTTCGTGCTGCCCGCGAAACAGTCGTTCTCGCAACAGAATCCATCGACACAGTTGGCGTTGCCGGTGCACTCGGTGTCATCGTCGCAATCGCTACCTTGGGCCTTGTCGGCGACGCAGCTGCCGCCACCTGAGCCACCTGAGCCGCCTGAGCCGCCTGAGCCGCCTGAGCCGCCTTTGGTGATCTCGCACCACTTGTCGCCGTTGCATTGCGCGGTAGCGGTGCAATCTTCACACACGCCCAGGCTCGCGGCCATGCCGCCCGCGCCACCAGAGCCGCCCGCGCCACCAGAGCCACCAGAGCCGCCCGCGCCACCAGAGCCGCCCGCGCCGCCCGCGCCGCCCGCCGTATTGCAGTAGCCGCTCCCGCAATCATCGTTCGTGCCACACACCTTGGTGTTTTCACACGGGTCGCAGGAACCACCGCAGTCCACGTCGGTCTCGTCGCCATTCTTGAGTTTGTCGGTGCAGCTCTTGAGGACGCAGCTACCTGCATCATCGCAAACACAAGGCTTGCTTGCATCGCAACCCATACCGTCATCGCACACCGTGTTCTCGTCTGCGTCGGCCGAGGCGCAAGCACCGTCGGTGCAGCTGAAGGTCTTGCAGTCGGTGTCGGTGCCGCAATCGCTGGCTTCGGTGCACTCCGGCCCACCGCCCGTGCCGCCTGCGCCACCAGTCGACGCTGTGGCGCCGCCTGTGCCGCCTGTGCCGCCGGTTGACGTTGTTGCCGCGCCGCCGCTGCCGTCATTGATGAGGGTTCGGTCGACGGCGGCAATGAGTTCGCAGCCGGACTGGCCCAAAAGCAGACCGCAGAAGCTGAGGGTGAGGATGCAGATGTTACGAAACTGACTCATGGCCGGACCATACTTTGGCTTGGCGCGTCTTTCCAGTCTTTGCATGCATCTAGGCTCAGAGAGTCGTTGCGGCCAGCGGATCTCCAAGTGCATGAAATTCCATAAATATGCGAGTAAAACGCACGACTCGTCGCCAGCCGCGGTCACGTGTCGCTCCAGGAAATCCGGAAAATACACATGCCGCCGCAGCTGTCGGCCGAGGTCATCGAGGCGTGATGCGTGCATCGAGGGCGCGAATCGCCTCAGCGACCTCGCTCGGGATCCGGTGCTCGATCCAGTGATCGACGCCCGCGAAGGTCTCGACCTTCAGATCCGGCGCGTAGGGCTCGAGCCCCTCGGCGTTCTTGGGGAGCACGGCCGTGTCGTCGAGCCCCCAAAGCACCGAAACCGGCACGTCCACGGTGGGCGACACATCGGCCATGACCTTCGCGGTCGAGGCGACGCCGATGTCGTTGGCCCGGTACCAGTTGAGCCCGCCGGTGATGGCGCCCGGCTGGGACAGCGCTTCGAGGTAGATCACCTCGTCCGCGGGGCTCAGAAAATCGAAGAAGTTTTTCACGATGTAGTCCGGCGTCAGGATCAGCTCGGCCGTGTCGGACCGGAAGAAGGACATGTACTCCGAGGCCTTCTTTTGCTCCGCGTCGTTGGCGATGAGATCGGCGAAGCGCGCCGGGTGCGGACCGTTGGTCGCCATGAAGCCGCGGATGTGGGCGTCCGCGTGATGGGCGACGAGCCAACCGACGGGCCCGCCCCAATCGTGGGCGACCAGGATCACCGGCTCGGCGCTGACGAGCGGCAGCAGCTTCAGGATGTCGTCCGCCAGCTTGGGAAGCAGATAGTCGGCGACCTCGGGCGGCTTGTCCGAGATGTTGTAACCGCGCTGATCGGGCGCGACGAGGCGGTACTCTCCCGCGAGCTCATCCATCACCTGGTCCCAGGAGTAGTGAAACTCCGGGAAGCCGTGCAGGAACACCACCGTCGGGCCGGAGCCTCGGCAGGCGACGTTCAGGCGCACCTCGCCGACGTCGATGAGCCGCTGTTCGCGCTCGTCGCGGGGGCACGCCTCGTGC
>JAPYTK010000154.1 GCA_029941785.1 Polyangiaceae bacterium
GACCTGGGCTTGTCGGAAGGGGCAAACGGCAGGGGATTCCCACCAACCAGTGGCTGACCGACAATCGTGAGGTCGTCGATGCTCAGCGTGGCCGCCCTCTCGATGTGAGGGATGTCCGCCGTAAATTCCTCCTGGATCCCTTGAGCCACGTTCTCCGCAGCGTGCTTCTCGACGTCGAGCCACGTCATGGGTTGTTCGGGCGTCTGCATCGCGAGAAAGACTTTCTCTTCTTGAGCAAGACGACCGAGCTCCAACTGCCCGCGCCAGGTGATCGTACAAATGGCGCGGCTCGTATCGATCCAAAGTGTATCGGCACGCAGGCTGATCTCACGCGCCGCCGCAGCGGCCACAGCAAAGCAGCGGGGCTCAATGCCCGGCATGCGACACGAGAAGCGCTGGTGCTCAGGATGCATGCCTTCCAACACGATCTCCTGATCGAGGGCGAGAGTGTTCAAGCGCTGGTCCGGTGGCGCCACGTTGAACGCCGCGGGGTTCGTGTCGTCGGGTAGGCGGCGATGCCGCCATGAGTGGTCGAGGCCCCCGCCCACCGTCGAGGAGGTCGGGCCGTAACCGATAGGCAAAATGGTGTCTCCGGGGGACTCCACGTGGTGCCCGGCTGGTTGCAGGTTGGGCAGGACCCTGCGACCGTACATGTCAACGTCTGCATCTGCTGAGATTCCAAAGGCGTTCTCTCGGTTCGCGCCCGCAGCGGCCCGTTCTGCACGCAGCGACATCTTGGTGATCCGCGAACCGTAGTGAAGCTTGCCCTCCGAATCGAAGTGACGGTCAGCAAACACCTCGATGCTCTTGTCGAGGACACCGACGGTCAACCGCGTGGCAATCGACAAGGTCGGCTCGCTGCTAAACGCATCGCCAACGAGAACGACGTCCACACCGCTCTTGAAAGGACATACATCAGCGGCGGCGTACACGCTGCTGTCGGGATTCTCATCCCAGCCTCGATCGCATTCATGGATGGGCTCTTGGTGGTCGGCGAGCACCGCCACGCCCGATCGCATGTCGAAGGTCGCCTTGCAGATAACCGTGAGCGCCGCAGCGCCCCGCGCGGGCCGCCAGCGCCGAATGGCTGCTGCAAAGGGCGACAAGTTTGCAATTGAGCTCATGGGAGAGTGATTATAGGCTAAGCTTCTCGCGCACAGCGAGGGCAGAATGCCTCAGGCCGAAGTCAGTCGTGGGAGGGCTGGGGCTTTTCAGGGGCACGCGCGCCAGCAACCTGCTACTTTGCGCCCGCTCTCGGTGATCGGTGCCGGGATCTCGGAGACAAGAAGTCATGCAAGCTACAGAGCCAGTGTTGGGTCGTGGATTACGGGTGCGTGGTCGCGTAAAAGGAGACGGAGATCTACGGGTCGAAGCAGAAGTCCAAGGGGACGTGACCGTATCGGGAAACCTCTACCTCGACGCCGGAGCCAAAGTCAGCGGCGGGCTCGAAGCGGCGACGATCGTGGTCGCAGGCGTACTGGAGGGCGATGCCATCGCCACGGGCGGAGCGGTCACGATAACGGCGGGTGGAGCGGTCGAAGGTGACATCACGGCAAGCGAGCTCACTTTGGAAGAAGGCGGTACATTTCATGGCCGTAGCCACGCCGACTTCGACCTTCCGGACGAGATCAGGTAGTTGAAATCAGAAGCACCTTGCCAGGGCGATGCCTGACGGGTGACACGGAACGCCATTCAGGCTAGGTAGGCGCTCAGGAGCACACCATCGTGGCAGCAACGATTATTGGGCAGGGTATTACGATCGAAGGCGAAGTCACCTCGGAAGACGAGGTCGTCGTGGGCGGCATCGTGCGGGGCAAGCTTTCCATCGAAGGACAGTTGACCATCGAGAGCGAAGGCGTCGTGGAAGCCGACATCGGCGCCCAGTCCGTCTCGATAGGCGGGTCCGTCACGGGCAACGTGACGGCGAGTGAGAGAGTTGATCTGCTCGCTGGCGGCCGCCTCATCGGTGACGTCAAGGCGGCTCGCCTCACCATCGCAGACGGTGCCAGTTTCAAGGGCAACGTCGACATGGACACCTGATCGATGAGCGAACGAGGGATCATCACAGCCGGCACCCGCGTGATCGGCAAGATCAGCGCCACGGGCACCTTGGAAGTGCACGGTCACATCGAAGGCTCTATCGATGCCAGCGACGACGTTCACATCACGAGCGCCGCCCGCATCAAGAGCAACGTTCACGGTCGACGCGTCATCGTCAGCGGCGCCGTCGCCGGTGACCTCAGCGCGAGCGACACCTTGGTCCTCGAGTCCGGAGCGCGGGTCGTGGGCGATATTTCAGCTCCTACGATCGGCATTCGTTCCGGGGCACAACTACGAGGCCGCGTTTCCACGGGCGACGCCAAGCCGACTCAAGGAGCCTCTCACAGCAGCGGGCGCCACACCGCCTCGAGCACGCCGCGGAGCGCAACGGCGCGGCCCGCGAGCGAGAGCCGCGCGAACCCCAAAACCACAGCTTCGGCATCGGTCAGGGCAAAAAAGACGACCAAGAAGTCAACCCGCGCGAAGAAGCCCCCTGCACCCGTGATGCCGAAAGCATCCGGACGAGCCAAGAAGACCGCCACCAAGTCCAAACGTACGGCGCCAAAGCCGAAGGTGGTCGCAGCGGGCCGGCGGGCGAAGAAAACCAGTTCGCGTCGCAATAAGGCGCGTTGACCGTGCGCTCACGCCGAGAGCGAACTGCCCAAGCTCGTCCTGCGCTTCTCGACCTGCTCCGGCAATACTCCTTCGAGCAAAAGAAAGTCACACTTGCTTCCGGCAAGGCCAGCGACTTTTTCATCGACTGCAAGCGCACAATTCTGCGGGCAGAGGGCCACGCGCTCGCCGCAGAGCTCATGTTCGACGCCTTGCGCCAATGGCCAGGAGTCGACGGGATCGCGGGCGTCGCCATCGGAGGCTGCCCACTTGCAAGCGCCGTCTCGATGCTGAGCCATCAGCGCAACCAACCGCTGCACGCCTTGTACGTACGCAAGGAGCGAAAAGAGCACGGCTCCCAACGCATGATCGAGGGGGAGATCCGAGAGAGCATGAACGTCGTGCTCCTCGAAGACGTCATCACAACCGGTGGCTCGTCCCTGCGGGCCATTGAAGTCCTTCGAGCGCATGCCGTGCGAGTCGTCGGCGTGGTGGTCTTGGTCGACCGCCTCGAGGGCGGTGCTGAAGCACTCAAACGGGTCGGCATCGACTGCGTAAGCCTCTACACCCGACACGATTTCATGGGGACCGCAGACGAGTCCCTCGAGATCACGCTCGTCGATTTCAAGAGGCCAGACTAATTTCAAGAGGCCAGACTAGGCGCCAAGCGCAGCTCGCGCAGCGGCGATGGTCTGAGCGATGTCGTCCTCGCTGTGGGCGCCACTGATGAATGCAGCCTCATACCGAGACGGAGGCCAATAGACGCCTCGCTCCAGCAACCCTCGGTGAAAACGCGTGAAGATGTCGCCATCGCACGCCGCCGAATCCGCGAAATTGTCGATCGGTCCTGCGCCAAAAAACAGGGTGATCATCGAGCCCACTCGCTGCACGCAGGCCGTCAATCCCGCATCCGCCGCCGCGCTACACAGACCCGTCTCGAGTTGTTGCCCGCGCGCCTCTAAACGCTGGTAAAGCGGAGCATCGAGGCGCCGCAAGGTCGTAAGACCGGCCACAACGGCGGCAGGATTGCCGCTCAAGGTGCCCGCCTGATACACCGGACCGAGCGGAGCGATCTTCTCCATGATCTCCCGACGACCGCCATAAACCGCAAGGGGCATGCCTCCGCCCACGATCTTGCCGAGGGCCGTCAGATCCGGCTGCACGCCGTAGCGCTCCTGTGCCCCACCGCGGGCCACGCGAAATCCGCACATGACCTCGTCGAAAATCGACACGGCTCCGTGTTTCTTGCAGAGCGCGACGATCGCCTCGAGAAATCCCTCACGCGGCAAAATGCACCCCATGTTGCCGGCCACCGGTTCGACGATCACGGCTGCGATCTCCTCGCCGCGATCCTCGAAGAGGGCCTCGAGCCCGCTCATGTCGTTGTAACCCAGTGTGAGCGTCGTTCGCGCAACCCCCTCCGGCACACCGGCCGAATCGGGTTCACCGAAGGTCGCAAGGCCACTGCCAGCCTTGACGAGCAAATGATCGGCGTGGCCGTGGTAACAGCCCTCGAACTTGATGAGCACATCTCTGCCCGTGTAGCCGCGCGCCACGCGAATAGCGCTCATCGTCGCCTCCGTGCCGCTCGACACGCAGCGCAGGAGTTCGACGCTAGGGTAGGCCTCGATCACGGCTTCGGCGAGCTTTACCTCGAGCCCGGTCGGCGCGCCAAAACTCAGCCCCGAAGCCACGGTGTTTTGTACTGCCGCGACGACCTCTGCGTCGGCGTGACCTAAAATGGCCGGTCCCCAGGTGCCTACATAATCGATGTACTCATTGTCATCTTCGTCGAAGAGTCGGGAGCCCTGAGCCCTCTTGATGAAGGGAGGCTCCCCGCCGACCGCACGAAAAGCGCGGACCGGACTGTTGACACCACCGACGATGACTTTCTGCGCCCGCTCAAACAGCGCCTGCGATCGGGTACGATTCATGGCCCAGCTTGTAGCCTGAATCGATTCCGCGAGATAGGCTCGGGTATGCTCTCGCGACGACGACTGCTCGCCACCAGCGCCAGCGCCATGCTGTTTCCTCGCTCCGCGCTGAGCGCCAGCCCACCACCGGCGAATCTCTCAAGCAAACACTACGCCGTGCGGGACATCACCCTCGACCACAGCCAGCCGTACAACCGCTTCACCTTGCTCGTGCCAACCCTCAGCAAAACGCGACCGGTACCTCTGTTGGTGCTGCTTCACGGGCTGGGCGAGACTCACGATCCACGTACAGGCGCGTACGCATGGCTCGAGCGTTACGGCCTAGCGAGGGCCTACGACCGGCTCCACCGACCGCCGGTGAGGGCCCTGGACGATCGAGCGCGATACTGGACGAGCACCAAACTCAGCGAGATCAATCAGCAGCTCGCGGCGCGACCGTTTCGCGGTTTCGCCATCGCCTGCCCCTACACGCCGAACGTCTATCGGGCGCCCTCACGACAGCGCATACTCGATCGCTACGCGGATTGGATCAGCGACGCGGTCGTGCCTCGCGCCCGCAGCGAAGCCAATATCATCGCCGACGCCGCCCACACGAGCCTCGATGGGTGTTCGCTCGGCGGCTATGTCGGTCTCGAGGTTTTTCTGCGCAAGTCTTCGGAGTTTCACGCATGGGGAAGTGTGCAGGGTGCGCTCGGTAACCACCGCATCCCCGGTTATATCGAGCGACTCAAAGCCATCGTCACCCCTCAGAGTCGGCATCGACTTCATCTCGAAACAAGCCACGCCGACGCCTTTCGGGGGGTCAACGAGCGATTTTCACGCTCGCTGCGCGCCGCCTCGCTTCCCCACGATTTCAGCCTGCTGCGCGGCCCCCACAACCAGCCCTTCTTGCGCGACAGCGGCACCTTGAACATGCTGCTTTGGCACGACCGCCTCTACGCTGACGAGACCGCGCCCGCTCAGTCTCCTGCTGTCGACGGCAGCAAAGGATAGGCGCGATAGATGAAGTAGCCGCCGCTCACCATCATCGCCATGTCACGATGGTGGGCCCGCACCGCTCCGCCGATCGGCGCATTCTGTTCGTAAACCTCGAGATCCTCGCCGTTGATCGCTTTGACGATAGCGGTATGCACGGGAGAGCCCGCTTGGGACGAGCCGCCCTCGAACTCAAAATGGCCTGCGTCAAACTGAATGACATCACCGGGTAGAGCTTGTTTCAAAACCGCGTGATCGCCCACTTGTCCGTATCCAACTCGGCTGCCGAAGATATAGGCCACGGGGAAATGTGCCCCAGCCTGGTCGATCGCCTGTTCCGCCAGCGTCCAGCACTCGCCATTGCCAACGTGTTTGCCCAGTTGCGATGCGGCGTAATTGAGAATGGCGTCGTTGAACTGCGCCGCCTGTGCAGCAAGCGATTTGGCCGACGGTAGGATCATTGGCGGTCGCGTGCTGTCGATCACCTTGCTGCCAGGCGTCGGATCAAATTCGAGCCGCTGCTGGCTGAAGTCACGCATCTCAAGCAACCAAGTGTAGGTGCAACCGGAATACTTGAAGGACCAGCCGCCATGACCGCTGACCACGGCAAAGGGGGCATATTCATCGTCACGAAAGAAGACGCTGGTCGACAAGCCCCGATCCTCTGGCGGCACCTCTGGCTTCGCAGCGTTCTTGAAGCGATGCACGGTGATCGTGTGTTCGCCGTCCGCCGCATCCGTGCACGAATAGGATTTCTCGCTGGAGATGTGCGGATAGGCCGGGCGGTGAGCGTCCAAGGCATCGACGATGGGCGCCGGCGGAGGCACGCCATCCTCAGCATCGGATCCGCTACCCTCGTTCCCTGGCGGGCCGTCACCGCCGCAGCCCAAGGTGCCGAACAGCAGCAACCCCACGCCGACGGAAAAGCGAACGCGCCTCACGCCTGGCCCACGCGATTCATCGACATCACATGGCTAAGCGTCAAGCCCAACGTAGCGAAGGCCGCTTCCCAACGTTGCTCGACGGCGACGTCGAAAAGAATGCTCTTGTCGAAGGGGATGGGGAGCCAGGCCCCGCGCGCAATTTCGCCCTCGAGCTGACTCGCTCCCCAACCCGAATAGCCGAGCAAGATCATCCTTGGCGGAGGCGTTATCAAGGTCTCGTGATCCTCGTCGGCCAAGTTGTCGAAGGCCGTACGCGAAGAGGTCACGCGGATCTCGTCGCCAACGAGAAGGATCTCTTCATCGGATGGTAAATCGGGGTCATCGACCAGAACCCAGCCCGATCCAGGTTGAACGGGGCCGCCGATCAGCACCTGGGCTGGGTCCTCATGCACGCCGTCGTATCCCGCGTGTTGAAGCAACTCGCCGACCGTGAGTCGCGACTCACGGTTGACCACAAAGCCGAGCGCGCCGTCTTCGTTATGCAATGCGAGTAACACCACCGTGCGGTCGAAGTTCGGGTCGCCGAGTGGCGGCGACGCGATGAGAAAACCGGGCGCGAGACTCTGGAACATCGTTAGCACTTGTTCGTGTCAGTTTTGCGTATGCCGTATGGCAACGCACTCCAAAAGTGTTACAGCTTTTCAAGACGAGGGACACCGAAACTGACATGAGCGAGAAAAAACGGTCCACGGAAGCGGCCATTGTCGTGTCATTTGATGGCGGTACGGTATGCCTCACAGGGATCGACGAAGTCGAGCCACCCGGTCCATCATGTCTATGCCGCGACGAGCGTACGGGCGTCCATCGCGCGCCCGCCGTCCATTACGCCGAGCTCATCGTGTGGCTCCGCAAGCAGCGCCTCAGCTACCGTGACGATGCCCGAGCATACACGACGCGCCCTCTCGTGCAGAGCTGCACGACGGAACCATTCTATTATCAATCCGAGGCCATAGAAGCCTGGTGCAAGAACGCCGGTCGGGGCGTGGTCGTCCTCCCCACAGGAAGCGGCAAGACCTTCGTCGCCATGCTCGCGATGAACCGCTTCCCGCGGAGCACGCTCATCGTCGCACCAACGCTGGACCTTGTGCACCAGTGGTACGATCAGTTACGAGCATGGCATGACGCACCGGTAGGCATCATCGGCGGCGGACAGCATGACCCCCTCGACATCACGGTCACGACCTACGACTCGGCACATATCCATATGGATCGGCTTGGCAACCGCTTCGGATTCGTGATCTTCGACGAGTGCCATCATCTCCCCAGCGAAAGTTACGCCTGGGCCGCACAATCATGTTTGGCGCCGTTTCGACTCGGTCTGACCGCGACGCCCGAACGGAGCGACGGCGGCGAAGCTCGTTACGCCGAACTCATCGGACCCGTGGTTTATCGGCGGGACATCGACGAGCTGTCTGGCGACTATCTGGCCGGCTACGAGACCCATCGAATCGAGGTGACGCTCGACGAAGAGGAACGGGCGCACTACGAGCAGGAGCGCGAGCTTTATCTGTCGTTCCTCCGTCGTCACGGTATTCGTATGTCTTCGGCCCGTGGGTGGACCGACTTCATCATGAAGAGTTCGCGCAACGATGAGGGCCGACGAGCCTTCATGGCCTACCGGAATCAAAAGCAACTCGCGCTCACCGCCAAAGCCAAGATCGCCACCGTTCAACGGCTGCTGTACGCCCATCGACATGATCGCACGATCCTGTTCACCGAAGACAACGCCACGGTCTACGATCTCTCGCGGCGCTTCTTGATCCCAGCGATTACCCACCAGAGCAAAATCAGTGAGCGAAGTGATATTTTGCGGGCTTTCAACGAGGGAACGCTGAACGCGGTCATCACGTCCAAGGTGCTCAACGAAGGTGTCAACGTGCCCGAAGCCAACATCGCCATCGTGCTCTCGGGAAGCGGATCGGTGCGCGAGCACGTTCAACGGCTGGGCCGAATCTTGCGCAAGCGCGAGGGCAAGCACGCCGTGCTGTACGAACTCGTCTCCGCAAGAACTGGCGAGATGAACGTGAGCGCGCGACGACGAGAACACCGTGCTTACCAGTGATCTCATCCGCGTCCGGCGCCGCGACGGAAAGCTTCAACCGCAGTATCTCTCGGCAGCGGCCCGCGAGCGCCTCGAACCTGTCGTCGAAGCACTCATTGAGATCCTCCAGCGAAGCATCGGACAGCGACGGGGCGATCTGCTCCAGCAGCTCGATCGTGTCGAGGCGAAGCCCACCGACAGGGTGATCGTGCGCGGACTGCGCAAGCTGCTGCTCGACCGCTGCGAACTCGGTTTGCCAAGCGAGGGCGATCCGGTGACCTTACGGGCCGAACTTTGGCGGCAGGCGAGCCTCTTCCGGCGAGCGTTGGAGCCGGGCTCGGACTTCAACCGCCAGGCGGTCATCGCGCAGACGGCATCGACGCTGGATATGAAAGTCGACGATGTCGAGACCCAGATGTACGCCGATCTCCGGGACAACGAACGACTGCTCAGCTTCAAGACGCTCAACGCAGAAGCCTTATTGGATCGATACGACGTCGCTCTCGCCCAAGGCGTGCTTCTTCGCGCGACGAGCGTACGTATCGACTTTGGTGGCCTCGACCCCGGGCGCTTGCGTCAGCTCTTTCGCAGCGTCCGTTTCCATGGCCTCCTTCATCGAATCGAGCCGCAGGGCGACGGACGCTTCGCCGTCGAGATCGATGGCCCCTTCAGCTTGTTTCGCGCCGTCCAACGTTACGGGTTGAAGCTCGCTGTGTTCTTGCCCTCTGTTCTCCGCTGCGAAGACTGGCACCTTCAGGCAACCGTGCTGTGGGGTAAACGACGAGAGCGCATGTCGTTTCTTCTCGACGCAAAACGCGGACTCCGAGCCAGCCATGATCGCGTATCGGGCGTGGCTCCTGAACTCCGCAGTTTCCGACAACGCTTCGCCAAGCTCGAGTCGAGCTGGCAGGTGAGCGCAGGCGACGAGATCTTGAAACTCGAAGGCGAGCAAGCCGTGTGCATTCCCGATCTCGTCTTCGACCACCGTGAGAGCGGTGAGCGGATCTACCTCGAAGCATTCGGGTTCTGGAGCCGCGCGGCGGTTTGGCAACGGGTGGAGAGTTTCAAGCGTGGGCTCGACGCGCCGGTCATCCTCGCCATAGGCAAACAGCTCCGAGTGAGCGAGGAGGTCCTGAGCGACGAGGACGCCGGGGAAATCTACGTCTATCGAACGACGATGTCGCCGAAGTCCGTGCTCGATCGACTCAACAAACTCGCCGCTCGACAGTAGGCCGGCAGCGGAACTGCGCTTCTCAAGGCTGGAGCCGAATGCCCACCGGCGCGAGCACCGGGATCCCGCCGCCCTCGCTCGTCGACACCGTCATGCCATCCGCGCTGACCGCGCCGTCGCTTACCTTTTTCCAGTCGCCGTAGGCCGCATACGAATCACTGAAGGTCGTCGTTCCGTGCACGAAGAACTCGACCGCGGCCCCGGCGGCCCAGCCCTTGCTGTTGGGAATCGTCATCTTCGCTGCCGGGCAAATCTTCGTGTGGATCGGTGCCAGGCCATAGACCAACTCGAAGCCATGGCTTGGGTCGAGACCAGGCAGAGAGAGAGTCGCGAAGGGGACATTCACCGAGCGGAAGCGTAGCTTGGTCTTGTCGCCGCCAGCGTTGATGAGATCGTGCTTTATGTGAGCAGGATCGGCGAACTCGAGCGTGACATCGCCCTGAGTCGTGGTCGCGCCGGGGCAGATCTCGATCCCCTCGCTATGGTCGGGGAAGGCGACCGCATGAATTTCGCCGAAGTCGTCGCTCGCAGGAATGTCTGCCGTCCACTGCATGTAGTGATCGCCGTGTCCGTAAATGAGGTGCACATCGATGAGCTCCTTGCCCTGCCCATCCACCAAAGCGTTCCCCTGGTCGTCGCTCGTGCCAGAGAGGCACTGATCGGTTCCGCAGACATCGAAGAGGATAGCGTTCACCGGATTGCCATCGACGTCGAGAACGCGGCCGGTGACCTTATTGACGGCCGACTTGACGCCCGGATTGTTCGCCACCGGTGGAGGGCACGCATCGCCCGTCTCGAGATCGCAGCCACTCGCGGCCCCCGCGCCGCTGGTCGTCGGTCCGCCTGGGCCGCTGCTCGGTCCCGTACCGCCCATGCCGCCCGACGCGCTGCCGGTCGTGGGGTCACCGCTGGTGGATGAGGTCGCGGTGTCCGAACCATTGCCGCAAGCGCCGAGCGCGAAAATGAGGGTCGAGCCCAAGGCCAAGCCGAAAGAAAGAGTCGAATACTTCATGACGTGGTGAAACTTAGCCTGAACGGGCCTCACTTTCAGGCAAAACCGACATCGACGGTTGGCACCCGCAGTTAAGCTGTCGAATTGCGCTGTCCGTGGAATTCGACCCGCCGGCCGGTCGCAACCCCTTGCCGAAGGCCCGCATTTGGGTGTATGGGTGCGTGCTATGGCGAGTCGGGACGGCGTGTGGATCTATCTGGCGGGAATTGGCGTCATCGTGGGCTGCGCCACCGGAGAGATCGGCGAGTTTGACGATGGCGAAGGTGGCGAAGGCGGTACCAGCCAAAGCAGCACCACCCAACAGGGCGTCGGCGGCAACACGCAAACGGCGAGCAGCACCGCGAGCAGCACCGCGAGCAGCACCGCGAGCAGCAGCGCCATCAACAGCAGCGCCATCAACAGCAGCGCCATCAACAGCAGCGCCATCAGCAGCACCATCAGCAGCTCGGCTATCGCCACCGCGCAGAGCGCCATCGCGGCCAGCTCGTCCAGCGGCGGAATGCAAGCCTGCACGATGAACTCCGAGTGCCTGGTCGCCCACGAGTGTTGCGTCGCCCTCCTGAATATCTGTTTCGATGATTTTATGGGGCAGGTGGCCGGCTGGTGCATGCCCTAATCGACTCGCCGCGCCGAGCCGTGCTTCGCGCTACGAGAACGAAAAACGACCCGCGTCACACGTGGTCGAGGCGTCTCATCAGACCGCTGACGTTGTAGTAGATGAACTTCATCCGACCCATCAGAAGGGTCGATCCACTTCGTATGCGGACGAAATTCTCGGAGTCGAGCGGTTCGCCATCGAGCTTGGTTCCATTGAGAGAGCCCACGTCCTTGACTTCGCGAGGTGCAGTGGGGTCGGCGGTGAACGCACAATGGTGTCGAGACACGGTGTACTCCGGAATGACGATGTCGCACCGAGTGTCTTGCCCAGCAACAATGAACTTGTCGTGGTTCAAAGGCGCAGCCTGCACCGGCCACACGCGATGCAAAATGCTCTGCATCGGCACATACTCGTTTTCGCCCTCGATCGGGAGCGTGCGCCGTCGCCACCCGATTTCGTCCTTCACCTCGCCCACGATCCCAACACAAACCAGGACGGGCCGCGAAAATCGCCGCCGAAATGTCCGCTCGCCAACGCGCTTGAGCGCGTGCGCGTACTCGCACAAGAAACGAGGATCGTCCCCCACGACTCTAGCCTAGGCGCAAGAGTCGACGAGATCCAGTGATCGTAACAGTCGACCTATCTCGCGAAAGGCATCGCCACGACCCAGCTGCAACAAGTGACCACCGTACCAACGGTGAAGCGGCGCCCTGAAGTGGCCCGCCAACTTCTGAGCGTGGGCGATCGGCGTGATCCGATCGGCAGAAGCCCCGACGACCAACACGCGCTCGGAGTCCAGACAGAGCGGACGATGAAGCGGACTGATGACCCTGTGCACGCGTTCGAGCGCCGCACGCTGCTCGCGGCGCTGATTCGGTTCATGGCCGAGTCTTCCCTGATCGCTGGCAAAATCGGCCAAAGACGCCAGCGGAATGATCGGGACGGCGAACGACAGCTCCGATTCGAGCGTAGCGGCGAGCGCGGTCGTGTATCCGCCAAGGCTCATTCCCATCATGCCAACGGAGGGATGCCCCCGATCGCGAAGCCACGCTATGAAATCGCGTAGATCGGCCATCGCCTGACGAAAGCCTTCATTGCTCAGCCGAGGATCGCTGCTCGGAAACGGTGGTGGTCCGCTGCGACCGCGGATGGCCCGTACGCCATGGAAGGGCAAGACGAACAGCGCCACGTCGAAGCCCAGACGCTGGAGCCAAGCGATCGGCCACATTCGCTGCTCGATCTCGTACTGTCCGGCCATGTAGCCATGCACCAAGATGACCATGGGTCGAGGACGAGGGTGCAAGAACAAGCGAGCAGCCGCGCGACGGTTGTCGACCTTGCTGTGATAACGCTCGGACAACTCGTGCAGATAGGTCTCGTAATCGCTCGGCCAACGAACATCGACGACATCCGTCTCTGGGCTCGCCCGCACTCCCTCGGCCGGCCTGACCTCGGGGTCGACCGTCCGAGCTTCACGAAAGTAGTCGTCGCCGCCAAGAACCTCGCGATAGCGCTTCTGCAGACGTCCGAGCAAGGCAATACGATGTTCGTGACTGAATGATTCCGAACTGTTGCGCCGGCGAACTCGCGCCGACTGCGCATACGCTGCCCACGTGGCCGCGCGATCGAACATCGCAGCCGCACCGCCGAGTACCCGCTGACCTACACGTTCAAGGGCTCGACTCATGTGCCTCAGCAGTCCCCGCCGAACCTCTTTCCCCCGACACAGCCTCGTTGCCGACAATCACATCCAGACACCGACTCCGCGCCTCAGCCAAATCAGCGAGATCGAGGTCGATCGCGTGCGGCTTGCCCGCGTCGATCTGCAAACGATCTGTCGTCGTCTGACCGAGCACACAACAGGGTACGCCAGCTTGTTCCGCCAGCGCGGTCACGACGGCGGCATGCTCGGCCGACACGGACACGATGACGCGGCTCGGGGCCTCGCCAAATAACTGAGTCGCTAGCGGCTCGTCGGTCGGCAAACGGATCGATGCACCAATCGGGAGCTTCGTCCCGGCCACACAACACTCGACGAGAGCGACCGCGAGGCCACCATCGGCAACATCATGTGCGCTCGCGACGAGTCCACGATCGTCTCGGATGAGGGCCAAGATCAATCGCTGCAGGGCGACCTCCGCATCGAGATCGACCGTCGGTGGGGGGCCACAAACTTGTGCGTCACCGGTGAGCCCGGGAGCATGACGCATCAGATACTCCGAGCCCCCCAAAGGCCCGGCGGCCGGATCGCCCAACAACAGGATGGCGTCGCCCTCCCGTCGAAAAAAAGCGTCTGTCACGTGATCGGCGCTGTCGACGAGACCAACCCCCGCCAGCGTAGGCGTCGGCAAGATCGCGCGTCCGTCGGTCTCGTTGTAGAAGCTGACATTGCCCGCGACAATCGGCACGTCGAGCGCGCGGCATGCGTCGGCGATGCCGTCCACACCCCGGGAAAATTGGCGCATCACGTGGGGACGCTCCGGCGATC
>JAPYTK010000155.1 GCA_029941785.1 Polyangiaceae bacterium
CCCCACCCTCGCACAGGGCGCGGGCCTCAGCCGCCAAGCCAACGAGATGAGCTGCACGACCTACTGGGCGAAAAAGTCGACCAGCCCGCTCTTGCGGCCATCGTCTCTGGATCACGTGTATCTGTCGGGCTTTGGTGAGTGGGCGAGCGACGTTCCGATGCTGTCAGGCGCGCACTGCGCCGAGCATCGCTGCGAGCGCTACGAGTCAACCGACAAGCTTAGCGGTTCGAGCTTCTACGATGTCTCCGACCACTGCCCCGTCTACTTCGAGGTTCAGACGCTCAGCGACGACGCGCCGTAATGTCTTAGCCCGATCTCACTTCGGATCGGCGACCAAAGTCTCGCAGCCGAACTTCACGATCATCTCCGCATCCGCATTGCCTTGAGCGGCGGCGCAGGTCGCCGGGCACAACAAGATCTTCGTCGGCATGCCCGGATCGTCGTAATACCAACCGCCGTTCGATGAACAGTCCGGCAAGCCACCGGGCACATAGTAGATCGTCTGCGGCGAAGCGTTGGGTGAACTCTTGTAGTCGACGTTCACCTTGGAGAAGTCGATTTGCTCGTCGGGACCCGCAGCGGGGATGTCGTAGATGCAATCGATCGCCGCGTCCTTCACGACGGCGGTAGCCATGTCCTGAAACACCGGCGCAAAGTCTTGGGCGCATAAATCGCCCTGCACGCCACCGGTCATCGAGACGAGATCCTTGTAGACGGTCCCCTCTGCCGCCGATAAGGGTTGGCAGCTCGGGCAACACTTGCCGCAGTTCTGACACGCCTGCCCGAAGCACGCCGATGCGCAGCTGAGGGGATCTTCGAAAGAAACGATGGCGTCGAACTTGAAGTCCTTGAAGGTGGGATCGAGCGCGAGGAGTTGCGACTGAAAATCCCCGGCCGACAGCTTGGAGTCATCGTCCGAGACAACGACGAGGGTCTTGAGCGCGCCGGGGCGCAGCAAGTCCTTGTACTGGTCGTAGGTCGAGAGGATTTTCTCGAGTGCGTCAGTGCTGTTGACCGTTTGTTTCACGTGTCGGTAGTTCGGCAAGCTCTCGTCGTCAGGGCAATTACCGCTTCCGAGCGGAGCCGGGACACAGATGGCCGTGTCCGAGATCATGATGACGTGCGCGTCGATCCCGCTGTTGACGATCGTGGTCACCATGGCGGTCATGCTCTGCTGCGTCCATTGGGCCTCCTCGCTCATGCTGCCGGAGGTATCCACGGCGATGATGATGTCGGCCGGAGCGAGACCTTCGTCGGCCTTGCTGCTGGTCTCGGCGCAGGCGTCCTCGCCGCCAGAGCCGCTGCTCCCCACTGCCAAGGAGCCCCCCGACCCCACGGCCCCCACAGCGGTCGCGCCACCACTTCCAGTGACTGCCGCGCTGGACGCATTGTCCGCCGATGAACACGCGTAAAAAGGCAAGCAACACACCAAGACCGCCGAGGCGAGCCCCGCAATCGAATTCGATAATTCCATCATTCTCCTAAGCCGCTGCCTCGCACGCAAGACAGCTCCGCACCAGGTGCCCGGCGCGCATGTTTTCACGTGCCGCCCAACATCGCAAGCCTGCAAAACTTACGGGCGCGAGAGCGGCCGCCCCGAACGCAAGACCCGCCGCACCCGGGAGCTTCCCCAAGGCTGAATGATCTCGCGCTCGTGAGACAGATCCCACACCACCAAGTCGGCCGGCGCCCCGACGCGTAATACCCCAGCCTCGCTCCCGAGACTCGCCGCCGCTCGGCGCGTCGCTCCGAGCAAGACCTCGTCGACCGAAAGGCCGTACAGCCGCGCGGCAAAGGCCATCGCGAGCGGCAGACTCTCCGTCGGCGCCGATCCCGGATTGGCGTCGCTCGCGACGATGAAGCGCATGCCGACGCGACGCAACATCTCGACCGGCGGCGGCGCTTGATTCAAACTGAAGCTCGCCACTGGCAACATGACCGCTGGGATAGCCGCCTCGGCGAGAGCTTCGGCGGCCTGCTCGCTGATGTGCTCGAGATGGTCGACGCTCGCCGCTTGCAGCAGGGCCGCGAGCTTGGCACCACCTACGTCAGCGAACTGGCCGATGTGCAGTCGGACGCCCAGTCCGAGCTCCCGCGCTCGTTCGAGAACCGGTCGCGCCTCCACGACGCTGAACGCCGAGCGATCGATGTACGCGTCGACATACTCTGCGAGGCCATCGGCAGCGATCCGCTCGAGCCACTGCTTGCAGCGCGTGGCATAGCCCAGCTTGTCTCCCTGCGCTTCAGGCGGCAGCGCGTGCATTCCGAGAAAGGTTGGCACGAGCGCGGGGAGATCATCGCGCGACCGCAGAGCCCCGATCGCTTCGAGTTGTTTTCGTTCGTTTTCCTCGTCGAGCCCGTAGCCACTCTTCACCTCGACGGTGGTCACACCGAGCGAAGCCATTCGCCGCAACCGAGCCTCGAGGTCGTCTCGCAGGGATGTGACTGTCGCCTCACGTACGGCCCGCATGCTCGCCACAATGCCCCCCCCCGCTTCGGCGATCTGCTCGTAGTCCGCGCCAGCCATCCGCATGGCATACTCGCTCGCCCGCGACCCCGCCCACACCGCGTGGGTGTGCGCGTCGATCAAACCCGGCGTGACGAGGACGCCCGGATGAGCCTCGTGCTCAACATCCGGGTGGGCAGCGAGAAGCTGCTCACGGTCCCCTATGGCGGCCACCAAGCCGCCGTCGATCAACAGCGCACCATCATCGATAGCGCCAAGGTCGACGCCATCCTCGCACGTCACGATGCGCCCAGCGGACAGGAGTTTTGGCTGACTCACGACCCTTGCTCCTCCTCGCTCGCCTCTCGCGCTGCGACGCGAGCCGCGATCTCGTCTGTTATCAATCGGCTATCGCGTCCGCCAACAAGCTCTCCCAGCCGGCTCCGCTCCGCGGGCTTGGGCGGGCACAGTTGCCGTATGCGAGCCACTCGCTGGGCCGCTTCTTCACACCGCTTGCGAAAAAAGTCGTCCCGCGAGGCCCGCTCCACCAAGGCCTCGAGAGCAGCGTCTTGCTTGTCTTGGTCGTGGCAGATGAGCAGAACGTCGCAGCCAGCCCACACGGCGGTCGGAGCCGCATGATCGATAGCGTGGTGTTTCTCGATCGCGCCCATCTCGAGGTCGTCACTAAACAAGACTCCCTCGAAACCGATCTCGCGACGAAGCAAGTTCGTCAGAATGGCCCGTGAAAAGGTGGCCGGCACTTCTTCGTCGAGCGCGCGATACACCACATGAGCCGACATCATCGAAGCCACACCCGCACCACTTGCCGCCCGAAACGGAGGAAGTTCCACGTAGCTCAGGTGCTTCCCGTCCGCGTCCACATGAGGCAGGTCCACGTGACTATCGAGCGCCGTGTCACCATGACCGGGAAAGTGCTTCGCGCACGCGAGCACATGCTGCTCTTGGAGACCGCGCACGAAGGCGATTCCGTGACGCATGACGGACCTGGGCTCCGCACCGAATGCGCGATCACCAATAATGGGATTGTCGGGGTTGCTGTCCACGTCCATCACCGGAGCAAAGTTCAAGTTGAAGCCAAGAGCGCGAAGCTCCCGAGCCACCTGCGCCGCCGCCGCGCGGGTCAAGTCGACATCGTCGAGCGCTGCGAGTTGCCGCATCGGCGGGAGAACCGAGAACGGCTGCGGCAAGCGAGAGACGCGGCCCCCCTCTTGATCAACGGCGACGAGTGGCGGCTCGGCACTCGCGTCGGTGATCGCTCGACAAAGGACCGAGGTCTGCTCGATGTCGCCGATGTTGCGTTTGAACAAGATCGCACCACAACGCTCGCCCTTTGCCAACGCTCGGCCGTAACGTTCCGGCAGGGTCTGACCTTCGAACCCGCCCATGATCAGCTGGCCGCAAAGTCCACGCAAGGTGTCGATCGATGGCGCCATTTCAGGATGACGCTAACGCGAATGAGGTGCGAAGTCTGGCGCGAAATACCAGCCGAGGCCCGGGAAGACCCAGCCGAACGAAAAGGAAGCACACGCCTCTACGACAAACTCGCCAAGGCCGCCGCCGGCTCGACTTTGCCGGCTCGCCGGGCCGGACCGATGGCACCGATCGCGGCAAACAAGGAAGCAAACAGGAAGCCCCCACACACCAACCACCACGGGAACGCGAAAAAGCTATCGGGTTTGAAAGGGAAATCGGGCAAGCGAGACGCCGCGAGGTAATTCGCGAGCTTGGACAGGAGCCACGACACGCCCAGTCCGACCGCCCCGCCCAAGGCGCCCATCGTGAGAGCCAGGGCCATCAGCCACTTCATCATGTCGACCGCCGAAGCACCGACGGCTCGATACAGGGCGATCTCGCGCCGGCGCTCACTCACGAGGACGCGGAAAGTGTACGCGATGTTCGATGCCGAGACGACCAAGATGATGACGCCCACCAGGGCGAGCAAGGCCATCACGCCGGAAATGAGCACGCTGACGTCCCGCGCACGGGTATCTCGGGGCACCAAGTCGAGCTCGCGGCCGGCATTCATGATGCGGCTCACCGAGGCAGCGTTCTTGGCCTTCAAGACGACGCTGGAGAAGTTCTCCGCGGCTTGGTCGCCGGTGTACTCGCGGTTGAAACGCTGCACGACGGTCAGGGGCAAGGTCACCCCGAGATCAATCGCTCGGTCACTGATGCCAACCACGCGCGCGTGCACGTGGCGCGGCCCGCCTTTCTTCGATCGGCCGAGCAAAGACTCACCAAGCCAAAGCTTGAAGACGACCCCACCCGCCTTCTCAATCAACGTCTTGCCCACAGGCGGTAAGTTGTGAGCCGGTGCAACGCTCTTGTCGAAAATCTCGATGAGGTAATGACTGATCAATACCGGCACCGGATCGACGCACACGCCGTCAGCTCCAGCTGGCCCCTCGCAATATTGAGGGGCTTCACACTGATGCGTGTGCCGACACGGCTTACCCGGGTGCTTGAGCGGATCGACAAAAGGAAAGTCGCCCAAAAGATCGCCCTCAGCGACGAGTGCGATCGCAATACCGTCCCCGATCATCTCGCTCGTGCCTACCTCCCGTCCAAAGACTTCTTTTCCGCCCCGAGCGCTCGCAGGAAAGCTGAACTTGAGCTTCGGGTATGCCGCCTCCACCTCAGGCAAGGCCTTCAACTGGCTCACCTGCTTGGCGGTGATCCCCGGCTGCTCCCCGCGACCAAACACGAGACCGAGCAAACCGGGGTCATTGGCCTTCGGGGACTCGAGTTCCACCTGATCGATCGGAAAGACGTCGCCGAGAAGAACCGACCGAACGCCGAGACCCAAGGCGAGGAAGAACACGAGCGCGGCCGTCCCCGCAGCGATGCCAAAACCGCTGGTCACCAAAGCGCCGCGTTCCCGCGCGAGGTCGCGACGGACCAAGGTCCACAAGGCACCACGGTTCATTCGACCCCCCGTACGCTTCGCGGTCCGTCTTCGTCCACGAGGGCTCCGCCCCGCATGTGAAGGGTCCGCGTGGCAACCTCGGCCACGCGCAATTCGTGGGTCACGGCAACAACTGTCATGTTTTGATCGCGGTGCAGCCGGTGAAACAGCTCGACGATTTGCTGCCCTGTTTCGGCGTCGAGATTTCCCGTCGGCTCATCGCACAGCAGAAGTTCGGGTTCGAGCAACATCGCTCGCGCGATCGCCACGCGCTGTCGTTCACCTCCGGACATCGTGGCGGGCATGTCGTCACCGCGCCCTCCGAGTCCGATTTCGTGCAGCAAATGGTCGACCCTGTCGCCGAGTGCGCGCCGATCCGCGACCGCTTGGTGGTCGCGCGAGAACAAGGCTGGCGCCAGGATGTTGTCACGCGTCGACAGATGACCCAGCAAGTGAAAGGCCTGAAACACGAAGCCGATGCGCCGGCCACGTAACGCTGCGAGAGCCGCATCGCTCAGCGGATCGATGTCCTCGCCAAAGAGCCACAGTTTGCCGCCAAAGCTGCGATCCAAACCACCCAGCACCCCGAGCAGGGTGCTCTTGCCGCAACCGCTTGGGCCGAGCACCGCGACGAATTCACCACGTTTGACCTCGATGTCCACGCCGTCGAGAGCAGCGCGCATGCCCGGTCCCTCACCGTATCGCTTGGCGAGCCCCTTACCTTCGATGACCAATTCCATCACGACTACAGTGCCAACACTTCCACGGCCTACCGGTTCGCCGCCGCCTGTGCGGCCATCCGGCTGACCGCTTGGCCCTATACCTTACAACAATCCGCGTTGCACCTTCTGCCCGTGAATCGCGAGGTGGAACAACCAACGACTTGGCGTGCAGCTGTGGCGTGTCATACTCTGTCTACTTGCCCGCTCAACTACAGCTTCCTCTTACGGGTGTCGCGCCGAGCAGCCGCCCCCTACCCTTGGCTCACGGCCAACGCATCTACGTCAATCGCGATCTGAAGCTTGCGCAGATCCATTGGATTGGCTTCGACATGGATTACACCTTGGCGATTTATCGCCAGCACGAGATGGACCGGCTGAGCGTCGAGTCGATCCTGCGCAAACTGATGGCTCGCGGGTACCCACCATGGTTGAGAGACATCGAGTACCCGCTCGATTTTCCAATCCGCGGCGTCCTCATCGACAAGAAACTCGGCAACATTCTTAAGATGAACCGCTTCAAGGTCGTCCGGCGAGGTTATCACGGTCTCACCGAACTCAGCACCGAAGAACTGCAGCATCACTACTACACGCGCAAACTTCGACCACACAGCGATCGCTATCACTGGATCGACACCCTGTACGGATTGAGCGAAGCCTGCGCCTACGCCTGCATTGTCGACGCCTACGAAAAGCGCCAAGCCAAGGTCGACTACACGCAACTCTTCACGGCCATCCGAGAGTGCATCGACGAAGCCCATCGCGATGGTTCCATCCTCGATGCCGTTGCCGCGGATCTCGACCGCTACGTGGAGCGAGATCCCGCCCTCGCCGTCACGCTTCACAAATTGCGCTCAGCAGGCAAACGGCTGTTCGTCCTCACCAACTCGCACAAGGAATATACCGAATCGATGTTGAGTTACCTGCTCGACGGCGCCTTGCCGGACTACCCGAGCTATCAACACTATTTCGACGCGATCATCGTCGCGGCGCGCAAGCCCGCCTTCTTCCAAGCCGAAGAGCCTCTGCTCATGTACCGCGGTGACGACCTCGTCCCTGCCCAGGGCCCTCTGGACCGCAGCGCCATCTACCGTGGCGGGAACATTGCCCAACTACAAGAAGCGCTCGGCGTCAGCGGCAACCACGTGCTGTACGTAGGCGACCACATCTACGGTGACATCCTGCGCTCCAAGAAAGACTCCACCTGGCGCACGGCGATGATCATTCAGGAGCTACACCGGGAAGTCGAGGCACACGGACGTTGCCGAGACATGCTCGAGAGCTGGGACGAACTGTACGAGCGACGCGCCGAACTCGAAGACCAACTTCGACAAAATCAATCCCGCTTCAAAGCGCTGGAAAAGAGACACGGCGCTGACATCAAGGACCGTCAGAGTCACACCAAGAAAGTGATTCAATCTATCCGCAAACAGCTCCGGGCGGTCAACCGAGAAGCGACGGCCCTCCGACGACGGATCGATGATCGCTTCCACGCCTATTGGGGCTCGCTGCTCAAACAAGAATCGGAGCTGTCGCTGTTCGGCTACCAAGTGGATCGCTATGCGTGTGTGTACACCGCGAGGGTCTCCAACCTGCTCGCCTACTCGCCCAATCAGTACTTTCGCAGCCCTCGTGGACTCATGCATCACGAGCTGTGATGTATTGAGTGTATTACAATGACAATACACACTTCGGCCGCCCGCGGAAATTCACTCAATATCATACACTGAATGTAATATCTTAACGATAGTGTATTGAGAATACCTACTTACAGCATCGAAAACCGGTGGAATAATCGTGGTACCGGGTGTTGTGCGCCGTGGTCTTGTAATCGCAACCCTGACCATTCTTGTGAACGTCGAGAAAGTAGCCGCCGCGAAAGGTGCCCCGCGGTGAGGCTGTCCACTCGTGCACGTTGCCGACCATGTCGTAAACGCGATACGAGTTGCGGCAGCGCCTAAACTTCCCCGATGGCTTCACCGTTCCCCGCATCTTGTTGTGACGCGGATCGTTCATGTTCTTGTGATTGAACTGCTCGTCTTCCGCGCCTTTGCCGCCATGACCGAAGAGCTTGTTCATCGAGCTTGTGCCCCGATCGTTGCAACGTCCAGGCTTGTGCTTCTTGCCATAGGGCCACACCGTGGGTTTCTTGCCTTTGCACGCCTTGATCCACTCGGCATCCGTGCACAAACGCTTGCCGGCGTTGCGACAGGCGAGCGCCGCCTTGCGTTGGCTGATGTATCCTTGGGGCATGCGGCCCTTGCGATTGAGCGCCTTGATGTTCGTGGCGGTGACCGCCTTGTAGGCAGAGTGACGCCGCAGCTTGCCCTTGGGCAGCATGATGGCCACATAAGCCTCATAGCGATCGATGCAATACTGACCGCGAATCGACACCATGTCCGCCGGACAACGCTTGCCGCGCCGCGAACCTTTGGCTAGCGCCCCTTGAGGCCAAGGCAAGCTCACGCAACAAGCCACCAACGCCGTGGTCAATGCCACGCGCCATCTGGTCGCTCTCGCTACACGGCCGCCACCGGCATCTGTTCCTCGCGTTCTCATCGAAGTTACTACCCGAGTTTATGAACGATCTGTCAAACCATACCAAGTGTCCGACAAAGGAAATCGACGCGAAACCGCGCGCCGTGCTCCGGACGCAGCCCGACGACTTCATCGTAGAAGAAATACCGGCCTATGAGGCAAGCGGCGAGGGAGAGCACCTTTTCGTCACCTTCCGCAAGACCGGGATCACGACCATCCAAGCCGTCGAACAGGTGGCCGCCGCGCTCGATATCGACCCACGCATGGCCGGGCGCGCCGGGCTCAAGGACCGCCACGCGATCGCCACCCAAACGGTATCGCTGCCCTTTCCGATCGCGCGCGGGGAAGAAGCGGAGTCGCTGCTGGCCGGGCTCGCCTCAGAGCCGCTCGAGGTCCTCGCCTGCAAGCGACACCTGAACAAGCTCAAGCCGGGCCACCTGAAAGGAAACCGTTTCCGCATCACGCTCCGTGGCCTCCACGGCGAAGCCGCCGACACGCTGGCTGCCGCCTTTCAAACACTTGCGCACGTGCCCAACGGTTTCGGGGCGCAACGATTCGGCGCCCGGGGGGACAACGCCGAGCGCGCTCTGTCGTGGGTGCGTGGCGAGTGGCGGGGGCCGCGACAGCGAGGCAAACAAAAGCTGCTCTTTTCAGCCTTGCAGTCCAAACTCTTCAACGAGGTGCTCGCGCGCCGAGTGGCCGAGGGCACCCACGCGAACGTGATCGAGGGAGACTTGGTCAAGAAGCTCGAATCGGGCGGTATGTTCCTCGTCTCGGCCCAGGATCTCGCCAACACACGCCAGCGCGCGCAATCCGGGGAGCTGTGCGCCACCGGTCCGATGTTTGGCGCCAAGATGCGGTGGCCCGAAGGACCCGCGCAGCAGCTCGAAGAAGAAATCCTCGCCGCCGCCGCCCTCAGCCGCGATGACCTGAAGCGTTTCAAAGCCGCTGGAGCGGGCACCCGACGGCCATTTCTTCTCCCAATCGCGCAGCGAAGCACAGAATCGCGGCCGGCCGAGGGCGTGCTTGTCGTCTCGTTTGTGCTACCCAAGGGGGGGTACGCAACAACCGTGCTATCTGAAATTTGTCATCTCGAAGATGCGAAAAAAGCCGAGGGGCAGGACCATGCCCCACCGCCCAGCAGCGGCAATTGATGGTTGGCACTGAAAACAAGTTTCATTTGGCCGCCCGAAAAGCTACACAGCGCGCTGAAAGGCAGAGCGACATACCCTATGGATCTCATCACTTGGCTCGAGCAAATCATGGTCGGCTTTGGCGCCGGCTGGGTCATGTGGCTCATGTTGGGCTTGAGCGTCATTTCCGTGGCGATCATCCTCGAACGCACGTGGTTCTTCTACAACCTGCGTGACGACGTCGGGGTCTTGGCGCGCGACCTCCGTCAAGCACTCGAAACCTCGCCATCTGCCGCAGAGAAGCGCCTCGAAAAATCACCTTCGGCGGAAGCGGCCGTCGTGCTCGCCGGGCTCGCCATGGCGAACCACGGTGTCGCCGCGGTCGAAGAAGCCATGGAGGGCGCCTCTCAGCTCCAGAGAATGAAGCTCGAGCAACGCCTCACGTATCTGGCCACGCTCGGCAACAACGCGCCCTTCATCGGTCTGTTTGGCACGGTGATCGGAATCATCGGCGCATTCAAAGCGCTTGGCGAGCAGGCGAAGATACCCGCAGCCGAGATCGGCCAAGCCGCACAAGCCGCGCTGGCCCCGCAAGCGGTGATGAGCAGCCTCTCCGAAGCACTTGTCGCGACCGCCATCGGCATTGGCATCGCAATCCCGGCGGTCGCCGCCAACAACTACTTCATGCGCGCGACGAGAACGAAGCTCGCAAACACGACCGCCTTGACGAAGGTTTTGCTGGCGCACATGAAGTCGACGAAGAGGCAACCGGTTTCTCATCGAGACGGAGCGGACGGAGCGGACGGAGCGGACGGAGCGGACGCAGCGGACGCAGACGACGACGAGGATAAGAGCTGAGCCATGGCGACCGGTGACATCGACGACACGGGGATGATCTCCCAGATCAATGTCACCCCCTTGGTCGACATCACGCTCGTGTTGCTGATAATCTTCATGGTCACCGCGAAGATGATCGTCTCCAATTCGCTGCTGCTCGACCTGCCACAAGCAGCCAAAGGTGAGACGATCCAAGAGCTCTTCACCATCGAGGTCGATGCCGGCGGCGCCATGCGCGTCGACGGAGAGGCGATCCGCAAAGACAGCGAGGTCGTGAGCCTCGCGAAGAAAGCGCTCGCGAAGAACAAGAACCTGCGAGCCGTCATCCGAGCCGACAAGTCCGTCAGCCACGGCCAGGTCGTCCGCATGCTCGATTTGCTGAAACAGGCCGGCGTGGCAAAAATCGCTATTGGGGTCACGCCTGTCGCCGCAGAGGCGGCGACGAAAGCGGATAAGGCAGCGAAGACGGCCGCACCCAAGTCCCCGTGAGTCGCCGCGACGTAGAAAACACGCTCGCGATGCCCGGTGTGGGAGAGCCCTTTGCGGCCGTCTATCAACTCGATGACGACCGTAGCGGGAGACGCTTGAGTTTTGGCGTGCTGCTCGCCGTCGTGGCCCACGCCACGGCCGTCGCGAGCCCGATGTGGTCCCTTTTCCAAATTCGCGCCAGCCACTCGCGAATGGACAGGGCCATCGTCGAATTCTTCGACCGGAGCTACAACATCGAGGTGAGCGAAACAGAGGAGCCGCAACCGGAGGAGGAGGAGGCCCCCGAACCGGAAGCACCGCCGAAACCAGACACTTTGGCGCCTGAACTTCCGAAGCCTCTGGCGACCCCACCTCCGACACCAACCGAACCCGACCCCTACGACGAGCTGCCTTCACCGGCCGAAGCCCCCGACGTCATCACCCGGGAGCCCGCGGACGGGGAGCCTGTCGATCTCGGCTGGACCATTGTCGACAAAGACGGATCCACCTCACTAGGCGGGGGATACACGTCGGCGAAAGGCAAGTCGAAGAGGCCGGTTCGAGATCCGCGAGCCGCTCTCACCGGCAAAGCGGATGCCAGGCCAGCGCCACCACCGCCGCCCAAGAAAAACTGCGCGCGCGCCGCACAACTCGTCAGCTCGCGCAGCTGGAACTGCCCGTTTCCCGGCGCCGCCGATGTCGCGCAGATCGACCGCGCAGTGGTGCTCGTTTCGGTGACGCTTAATACTGCCGGCAAACCCCGTCGCGTCAACATTTTGCGCGACCCTGGATACGGCTTTGGTGCCGCTGCCCGGCGCTGTGCATACACCAAGAGTTATCGGCCGGCGCGCGACGGGCAATGCCGGCCCATCGCGTCGACGACCCCCACGATTCGTGTGCTGTTTCGCCGTTAGTGTGGCTCGTGCTGAGGGGTTCGTGCGCGTGGACGCTCGGGGGGTCCAATAGCATCCTCGTGCACGAATCGCCCAAGGGCGGTATTGTCCCCCTATGGACGCTAGCCGCCTCGCCTCCTCGTTGAACCAAGCACCGCTACTTGGCGGCCTCGATGCCCGTGCACTCTCGTTGATCGCAGCGGTCAGCACCGTGCGCCACGTCGAAGCCGGCCGTTCGATCTATCGCGACGGGGACGAGGCGAACGCGATGTACATCGTGGAGCAGGGCAAAGTCAGTATTCGCCGCAGCGACGGAGACTTGGAGTTGGGATCCGGAGATACCTTCGGCGGCATGGCGCTACTGAACGACACGCCACGAGCCTGTGACGCTTACGCCACGAGCGACTGCGACCTGGTCAAGGTCGACCGAGCTGGCTTTCGGGATCTGCTCTTCCTGCACAAGGAGATCGCGTACGAAGTGTTGTGGGCAGCCGTGCAGCGACTCGGCCCGCTGTGCGATCCGCACAAGCTTGTCTGGTACTGAGCGTTTATTCGGAGTACGAAGCGCGGCATGCGTTTCGTGCCTACCGTCCAGATCAGGTCCGACAAACACCCCGCTCCGCGCGGCGCATTCGTCGGCATCATCAGCGGGGCCATGATGACCCTCGTGGCGGCCTGCGGTGCTCCTCCCGCTCCGCAAGCTAGCGCGCCCACCGTGACGGCTACCACCCCCTCTGGCTCGACCGCGAAGTCAGAGATCTCGCCGACGCCCGACCCGGGTCCGCCCGAAGAAGCGGAACATCACCACGGGGCAAGCAAGAACGTCAACGTCGGACCGAGCAGCATGCTTGCGAAAGTCGACAAGCTGGGCATCGACCTGAGCAAGCCCCTTTCCGACATCCCCCTGGCAAAGAAGAAGAAACTGATGCCTCTGTTTCAGAAGGCGCTCGGTTTCAAGGACTGCACGGGCTGCCACGCGGGTGAGCCAGGAGCGATCGACTTCAAGGCGGACACACACGATTTGAAACTCGCGCGAGGCATGTGGGACCACTTCGTCGTGAAGCTTCGGGACGAGAACAACAAGCGGATCTTCTGCGACAGCTGCCATCAAGGCGAGCACCACTTGCTCAATCGCAAGGACAAGGACGCCCTCAACACCTTCATGCACGACGATTACGAGCACAAATTCGCACGTGCGGACGGTGAGGAACACAGCTGCTCGACCTGCCACACGGACGTATTCGAGGGGCACATCTTTCGCGACGTATGGAAGATCAGCGACGAGCACTGAGGCCCTCCAGGTCGGCACCAGACGGCAGAGCGAAGCCACTGACTCCGAGGAGCCGAGACGCCCCGTCGATCGCGCCGCTACCTAATTTATGTTCAGCTGCGCATGGACGTTCAGGTAGGCCAAAGCAGCCAGCTCACGCAATTGCTTGAAACCGCTACGACATCCCCCGCCCAACATACATAAGTTCGCTGGACACATGAGCGGTACTTTCATATGCCATACGTTTGACAAGCGTGCCGTCTGTTCAGTAGCCTGTTGATCTATGCAGGGACTCACAGCTCGGCAGGAACAGGTACTGCGCTACATCGCCGACTCCATCAAGGACCGCGGCTATCCACCAACCCTTCGGGAAATCGGTGCCCACATGGGTATTCGCTCGACCAATGGCGTCAACGACCACTTGCGCGCCTTGGAGCGAAAGGGATACCTCACCCGCGAAGACATGAAGTCACGCGCGCTCAGGCCGCGCCACATCGACTTTTTGGGCGGACCGACGCAGCCTTCCAACGACGCGGACATGGTGAGCGTGCCGATTTTGGGCCGTGTTGCCGCCGGCATGCCCCTGTACGCCGAGGAATACATGCTCGACACGGTCCGAATTGACCGTAGCAT
>JAPYTK010000156.1 GCA_029941785.1 Polyangiaceae bacterium
CGGTTACACAAAGCACGTGCGTCAACAGCTCGATGACATCAAAACGTTGCCGGCATGTCAACGCCCGCCGGCACTTGCCAGGTTGCGCGCGGGACTAAACAGTGACATGCAGAACGGTTCACACACGCATACGAATTCGCGTGGGCAGACGGTAAACGGACTGAATCGTCATGGGAACGTGACCACACCGTGAGCGTTGCGACGGAGAGAAGAGCGTGACGGAATGGGTGGCTGTCCGCGCGAAGACACCGCCGAACTCGAAGGGGCGCGTGATTGCAGTTCGTATCGCCTACGCGGAAGAGCGGAGTTATTGGCAATGGTTCAAGCCCAATTCGCCTCATCCTTCTGGTTCGATTCGCGCATTTCGGGAGCGAGAGCATCGCGATTACGACGCAGGAAAGGGGGCGCATGCCGTCGTCGCGCTCCATTGTCGCGGCGCGTTGGTCGTTCGGCATTCTCTGGTGAAGGGTGTGCTCGCTGACGCGCTGACGCGTGGGGAGATTGCGGTGCGCCCGGTGGAGCTGTCCCAACGCACGGCAGGGTCGAAGCCGGCGACAGCTGGCGTCATGGAGGATGATTGGATTCTGGTCGACACGTTGGTTCGGCATCCTGTGGATCGCAGCGCTTTGGAGCCCTCGATGTTCGGTGTGCCTGGTCGCGGGACGGCGGACGGTGCGTTCGATCCTTCACGGCCCCATGCTTCGCTGGTTTCGCATGCGCCACGCGACTTGTCCTGGTCCGAAGGCCGCGCGCCGCACAGCGTGGCCTTTCGCTTGCACGAACTTCCCGCCAACCTGTATCTCGAGTTTTCGCTCTACGAGATGCTCAACGATGCGTTGGGCGGAGCGCTGGAAATTGGTTCAGCCGGGCCGGTTTTGAACATCGTTGATGACACCGTGGCTTTACCGCCTTTCGCACAAGGCGAGGCAGCAGCAAAAAGGAGCTTCAATGCGCTCTACCGATTGCTCGCGGACTCGTCGCGCGGCGAGGCAGCGAGCAAGCGGGACCAACAGGCGGTCCTGAGAAGTCCAATTGCGGCAACGTTGCTCGCCATGCTCGTGCATCGGGCGCCGAGCGCTGACACGCGCGCGGCGGCGTGCCAACACCCTCTCTATGCAGCCGTGTATGCGCGCGATGTGGACCGGGCGCCCCGAGATGATACGCGTCAGGCGGCGGCTGCGGCGGAGGCGTCGGCTGCGGAGTACATGCGCCACGTCGATCGCACGATGCACCCCGACATTCGGGAGACGCTCGTGTCCAGTTTTCGTTTTAAGGACTACGAGCGCGAAGCCAGCCAGTTTGCTGCTGCCGCGCCGGTGCCCGTTCGCTCCGCGGCGGGTACGCGTGTGCATGTGCCTCTCATGCTGGCGGATCGGAAGTATGGCCAGGTTTGGATCACGGCGGCTGATGCTCCGGAGCGAAAGTTGACGCCTGCCGCTCTGCCGCTGGCGCGCTTGGTGGTCGAAGATCCAAAGGGAAAGAAGGGCAAGGGCTTGCGCAAGCGCATCGCGAAGCTCAATGCCTTGGGTCAAGGTTGGTTGGGTCCCCTTATTTTGCGCCGAAGTCTGGTGGAGCCGCTTCTGGGCCCGCTCGGTGCGGAGCAGGTTACCTTGCTGCCGGTAGCACTTGAAGATGGGATTGGAGTCGTCGATGCGGACTTCGTTCTCTTGGATGTACGCGCCCAAGTTCCCTTGGATCGCGAGGCGGCAGAGGCGACCTATCTCGAGCCTGGTCGTCCCAACACATCTCTGGTGACCAGCGTGTCACGGTTTGCGTATGGTTCCAATCGTGCACCCGCCGAATCCTTGTTTCGCGTGGCTGAGTTTCCCAATGTGGTGATGATCGAGAAGAGCTTGCTTGCCGAACTGCGTGTCGCCACAGGCAACGCGGTCAAGAGTGTGTCGAGACACGACCATCTCCCAATGCTGCCAGCGATACCGATTTGGGACGTTGGATCACCAATGATTCAGAAGGAAGAGGGCGGGGCTTCATCTGCAGCAGCGTACTGGCGCTTGAGTCGGGCTCACGAGGTGGCCGAGGACACGGAAGCCCTGCGCCGCCAGGCGCTTCAGAGCCCGATCTATGGCTACTGGATCGCGCGGCACGTTGACCGTGCAGCGAAGGACGACACACGGCAGGCTGCGCTTGCCCACCCTTACTATGCGGCTCTGTATGCGAGATACGTGGACGCGGCGCCTCGAGACGAGACACGAGCAGCGGCGGCCTGCGATGCGGCGAGCGCGTGGTTTTATGCCAACTACGTGGACATCGGGCTGGTCGAGCCAATACGGTCCGCGCTGATGGAAACAGGGTGGAGCGAGGGGGATATTAAGACGATGGAGGACGATCTGGCGCGAGTGCGGGATGTGCGCGGCGCCGCTTCGTGAAAGAAGCGCGGGCCGATGGGCCGCTGTGCCCATCCGTCAGCCATATTGACGCGGCACGGACAACGAGATGTCCTCTTTGCCAGCAACTCACCGTGATGCTGCCGAAAGCGCTTTGGGGACTGTGATTCGACGACACCATGCCTCAGAGGTAGTCGTACGGTCCCGGACCCAGCTGCGCCTTGGCGAGCGGGCGAGTCAGGAGGTCTCGTACATGGCACGAGGCATTGCCGATCCCCCCTGGGGCTTCGCCGCCACCTTCACAACACGCGTTCAATGTCAGCCAACAGACCGCGCGCCGTCTGTAGGTCAGCGTCCGTGATCGTGGCATCGTCGAGCGCTTCGCGCAGGACCATTCGTAGGTGCATCAGGATCTCGCTTCCGGATCGTTTTCGATGATCGCGTCGCGATGTCATTCTCACGGACGACCTCAATGCCGCCTCCAGGATTGCTGCCGTCTGGCGAAGGCGGCGCTTCGCTCTACCGGTATCTCACCGTGATGGCGCTGTCGCCGCTCTGCGGGCTGTAGTTGGAGGACACCACACCCCAGTTGTAGTCGTACGGTCCTGTACCCAGCGTCGCCGTGAGCCAGTCATCATGGTCTCGCTTGCGTTGCTGCTCATTCGCCTCGGACCAGTCATCCCAGCTGGTGCTGGCGCTCGGCAGCCAGAGCGAGATGCTCTCGATGCGGCTTGCGTTGAACGTGAAACTGGCGTTGAAGATGGTGTTGGCCAGGGTGACACCCCGCAAGGTGTGATGGGTATAGACGCCAATGCTATGCTGTTTGCGCTGGGGATGGTTTGCCGTCGCTGCAGCAAAAGCTGCCTCGTCGCTAGCCGGCCCGAGCGACCAGCTGCCGAATGACACCGTTCCGGTGAGCGCGTCGATCATGGAACCAGATCGATCTGGCCCGTGCGGGTGGTGGAGTCTTCCCAGCCGGGCACGTAGTACTGAGGTAGGCCGCCGGATCCATGCTGGGGGTTGGCCGTAGTGTTGGCCGTCGCGGCGGGGGTATCTTCGGTAAACACGTACGTCCCCATTTGTGGCCGATGGCCATGCTCGCGGTGGGGCTTGACCTGCAAACCGTCAAAAACGGCGTTTTGATCTGCTCCCACGCCCTCGACAGCTGCACGAGTGGTCATGAAGCCGGCAGGCCCCGGCTCGCCCATCACCAGTTCGGTACCTGCTGGAATGGTGGTGTTGGTCCAATCGTCGACGCCAGGATAATCAACGCTTCCTTGCCACGCCGCGGCTTGTTCGGCCGGCGTGGGGTGCGGGCTTCCGTCCGCCAAGCCCAGCGGATCGACCACGTAGGTGGGGCTGCGGTTGAAGCTGTTGAGGTTCTTTCCACCACGCAACCCGATGGGATCGGGGCTCAGCCAGCGACAAGTGTCAGCGTCGAAGTAACGGTAGCGCGTGTAAGCGATCTCCGCCTCAGCATCGTAGTACTGACCGCGCAGCCGCAGCGGCGTGTCCACGTCACGGTCGCGCTGCTTGCGGCTCTCCTCGTCGGCCTGGCTGTCGAGCAGCTTGCCCCACGCGGTGTGTTTGCCCGACCACGCCACCTTGCCTGAAGCATCGATGAGCTCTTTGACGACACCGACTTGATCGCAAACGCAGGTGAACACCTCGTCGCCTTCGCTCTGCAGCAGCGGCACGCCGGACTGTGGGTGATGGACGAAGTTGCGTTGCCTGCCATCGATGATGTCGGCCGCGATGTGATCGCCGTCCCACAATAGCTGAGTGCTGCTGACGGCTTCACCGTTGGCGGCAGCGACATCTTTGCGAAGGCGGCGGCCCAGGGCGTCGTAGTGGTAGCTCACCTCTCGGCCGTCCGCGGTCGTGACCGACGTCAGCTGGTTGCTCGCGTTCCAGCGATACTCGATGCAGCCACCCTCATCACCGGTCGAGCGCTTGTGGGTGCGCCGTCCGCGCTCATCGTATTCGTATTCGTGTTCGCGGGTCGCCAACAGGCGGTTGCCGGGCCCCAGCTTCCATCGATCCTTTTTGGCGGAGCCGCTCGACAGCTGCTGAAGCGCCTTCTCCATGTAGCCGGCCCCGTCGTATTCGAACGCCTCTCGGGTCGTGGGGCTGACGTGGCTCAGCAGACGATCGCTGGCGTCGTAGGCCAGATCGGTCGTGCCCCAGCGCTGATCATCGATGCGGGTGACGCGCCCGCTGCGGTCGTACTCGAAGCGCCGCATGACGGCCGCAGCTTGAGGCGCCTCGCCCGTGGCTGCTGCGTACACGCGCTGCTCGATGACGCGATCGCGTTGATCATGCTGCTGCATCAGCGTAAACCGAGCTTGGCGTTGCTCGGCCGGGCCCGTGCTGGCGATGACGCGCTCGGTGCGCCCAACCGCATCGCGCTGGAAATCGAGCCGGTGACCATTGTGTTCGAGGGCCAGCAGATCCTTGGCGACACCATAGCCGTACGCGGTGGTGCTGCCATCGGGCAAGCTGAGGCCGGTGCGGCGATTCATGGTGTCGTATGCGAACCGCAGCCAGTGGCCATCCTGCTGCTCACCGACGACGCGGCCGTGAGCGTCCCGCTCGAACACCACGCGGTTTTGCGTGCCGTCCGCAGCTTGGGCATGGGCCTCGATCAGGCGACCAGCAGCGTCGCGGCGGTAAACCACCTGGCTGCCGTCACTGACCTTGGCGTGGAGGACGCGGTGGCTTTGGTCGTAAGACAGCTCGCGGTGGGTGCCGTCGTTGAAGTCGACTCGGCTCAACAAGCCGGCCGCATCGTAGCTGTAGCCGCGCTCGCGGTCGTCGAAGCTGTTTTCGCTCACGATGCGGCCCGCTTCGTCGTACGTGAAGCTGTACTCCTCACCGTTGGGGTTGCGCACCTTCGCGAGCCGCTCGAAGGTGGTGTAGTCGAGCCGCCACGTCTTGCCATCCGGCTCGATGATGTGGCTCAACACTCCCATGCCCGCATAGCGGTAGTTCCAGGTGTTGCCCATCGGATCGGTGCGCTCGGCCACCTTGCCCATGCTGTCGCGACGTACGCGATGCCTGGTGCCGTCCGGGCGGATGACCGAAGTGCGTCGGCCCATCGCGTCGTACTCGACACGGGTCACGCGCCCCAGTGCATCGGTGCGGGTCTTGGGGCGACCCATGGAGTCGTAGCCGTAGGTGATCCGTTGACCCCGTTCGTCGATCTCGGCCAGCAGATTGTGGGCGGCGTCGTACTCGTAGGCCGCCAGCCGGCCGCTGGGACCGTCGACCGCGACGACGCGACCGCGCTCGTCACGATGGATCGTGTAGCTTGCTCCGTTGGCTCGTCGAACGCCGGTCAGCGATCCCGCGGTGTCGTAGCTGTACTCGGTGATCTGTCCATCGGGCGTGGTGCGCTTGATGGGGCGGCCATAGGCATACTCGAAGGCCGTCACCCGATCTTCGGCGTCGATGGCCCGGGTCAGGTAACCCATCTCGTCGTACCAATAGCGCATGCCGTTGCCTGCACCATCGACCTCGGCGATGAGGTGGCCGTCGTCGTCGTAGGCGCGCTCTTTCAGCACGATGCCGCTTGGCGTGGCCTCGCGGGTCATCAGCCCGAGGTCATTCCAGTCGTAGATGCGAGGCTCTTCGCCGCCGGTGACCGTGCGGCGCTCGTCGGGGCTGTACTCGAGCGGCAGGTGGTAAAGCTGCTTGGGCCCCCAAGTCTTGATGCAGCGGTTCGTCTCGTCGTCGTAGGCGTACTCGAACTTGGTTCCGTTCTTGATGGTGGCGGCCACCAATCTGCGCTTGCTGTCGTACTCGTATTCGTCGCGCTCGTGGCAGCTGTCGAACGCGGCCTGCAGGCAGCCCGCGCGGTCGTACTGGTACCGCACGATCTGCACGGTTCGCCCGCGCGCCACCACGGTGAGCGTGTCGATGCGCCATGCGTCGCGGTGACGGGTCCAGCTCACCTCCACGCGGCGGCCCGACGGATCGGTGACGTGCTGGAGCCGACCGTCGTCGTAGGTGAATGACAGCGCGTTGCCGTAGCGATCTTCGGTGCGCGACAGTCGCGCGGGGCCATCGGCGTCGACTCGCGCGAAGTGATCGCTTTGCTGCCGGCGCAAGCTCTCGACACGGTAGCCACGCTCCTCGACGTGCAGCCACAGCCGTTCTCGCCGGTGAAAGGTGCTTTGGCCAGGTTGAACTTTCTGAAAGCTCACCAACCGGCCCTCGCCATCGCGGAGGACCAGCGCATCGCCGTGGTCGGTGATGCTCTGCTCCAAGGAGTGCGCCCAGCCTGGCCCGAGCTGCGCCTGGCGATCGTTTCGTCGTTTCGATGAATAGAGTCGCTTGAAGACGAATGGCACCAGGTTGCCGAACTCCAGATCGACCGCCTGATCCACCACGCAGCCGCTGACCACGTCGACGGGGTGGCCGTCCTGGCAGGTGTGAGCATCGGCTGGGCCGGACGACTCTCCCGGCCCTGGCGCGTCGGCCTGGCCCTCCGCGCCTTCTCCTGCCGGCGCATTGGGCGCCGCGGCTCCGTCCGCGCTGCCGCCGCCATCGCCGCCGCCTTGACCGGGGCCGTCCGGGCTGCCGCCATCTGGACCGCCGCCGCCGCCACCGCCGCCACCACCACCGCCCGCTCCACCCCCCGCGCCGCCGGCACTGCCGCCTACGCCAGGAATGGGTTGCTTGTTCATCTGTCCGATGCTGCCGGTGATCCCCATCATGCCGAGCTCGGCGATGACGATGGGCGCTCCGAGGGCGGGGAAGCAGGGGCCCGCCGTGTTGAAGCTCACCACCTCTTTCAGCGTGCCGGGCTCGTTGCCGTGGCACTTGCTCATCGTCGATCCCACGGTCATCACCACAGCGCCGCAGATCTTCGTCCGCATGCAGGGGTCGTCGATCCCTTCGCTCACGCTGCCGACGACCGGGTAGGGGATGGGCAGAGGGCTCGGCGCTGCCGGCGTCAGGCACACGCTAGGCGCCATACCGGCAGCGGTGTGGCCACTCTTCTTGGTGACCACGTCCATTTTGAGGGCCGTGACTTTCCCCACGCCGCGAGCATGGCGGGATCGACCCGAGGGCGCAATGGCGCAGCACGCTTGTGCCAAACATTGATCGCAGCGCGTCCCGTGCTCGACGCTCAGGCGGGTTCGGACTAGCTTCGAGCCCGCTCATGGACCAGCCCCCGCTCGACAATCGTTCGGAGTTTGCCGCGCATCCGCAGATGCTGCTCGATCGCGACGGCGAGAAGCTCCTGGTGGTGGTGAAGGCCTCCTTCGAGCTACCTCGCGGGGCTACCGAGCTTCAGATCGCTCCGGAAGATCGCAACCGGGGGGTGCGCTTGGCCGACATTCCGTGGGGCGAGCCCGACGTCAGCAGTATCGCCTACCCGGCGGATCTGTGCTTGCGCAAGCCGGGTACCGACGTCATCGTCGTCGGCAGCGCCCACGCGCCCGGCGGTGAGCCCAAAACGCAGTTCGACGTGCGCGTGACGGTGGGCTCCCTCGCCAAGTCGCTCGCTGTCTTCGGCTCGCGGGTCTGGCTCAACAACGGGGAAGGGATTTCGGCGCCGCAGCCCGTCGACAAGGTCGATCTACGCTACGAATACGCCTGGGGCGGTTTCGATGACACCGATCCGGAGAATCCCGTCGAAGAAGCGCGTAATCCCATCGGCCGTGGCAAGGTGCTCGATTCGTCCAGCCTCAGCGACGCCGCTGCCCCGCAGATCGAGGATCCAGGCGCACTTATCATGATGGCGGGCGACGCGCCTGCGCCCGCCGGGGTGGGCGCCGTGGGGCGGCATTGGGAGCCGCGACGTCGTTATGCTGGCACCTACGACGACGTCTGGTCGGAGACGCGCTCACCGCTGCCACCGAGCGATCTGGACGATCGCTTCAACATCTGCGCGTCGCCCGGTCTGCACACGGCTGAGCCCATCGTCGGCGGCGAGCCGGTCATGCTCTGGAACCTGCTCCCCGGTGGAGGCGCGGTGAACTTCGACCTGCCGCTCATTCCGATCGAGATCGAGTTTCGCGTCAAGGGGCGGGACACGGTGACGATGCGACCGCACATCGACACCGTCCTCATCGATGTGCTTGAGACCAGCGACGAGAAGCCTCCCGCCGTCGAGCTCGTCTGGCGGGCCTACGTCAAGGCGCCGCGAAAGATGAACGACGCGCGCATCATCGTGCGCGATCTGGGGGTGCCCTCATGAGCGATCCCTTGGTGGTGGTCTCGGTAGGCGCTCACACGCCGCTCGGGCTGAACGCCCAGGCGAGCTGCTACGTCTACCGGGCGCACGTCGCCGCCATGCAACAATCACCGCTGCTCAATGAAGGGGGCGAGCCGGTGACCTTCTGCGCGCTGCGAACGCTCGATCCCTATCAACACGGCACCGATCGCTTGTGCGCCTTGGCGGAGCCCGCGATGCGCGAGGCCATCGACGGGATCGCTGAAGCAGCCAGCCAACTTCGAGTGAAGCTGTTCCTCGCGCTGGACGAACAGCTCGATCCCGAGGTGGCGGATCCGCGCGCAGCCCACGACGTGGTGGCGCGCATCTCCAGCGCGGCGGGAGCCAAGCTCAACGTCGTCGATGCGGCGCACAACACCTATGGCGCAGCGGGGATCGGGGCTGCGCTCGAACGGCTGACAACGGAATTGAGCCGAGGAGACATCGACGCGCTCCTCATCGGCGGCGTCCACAGCGACTACGAGCCGACGCGGATCCGCGCTCTCGAGGCAGGGCGGCGGCTGTTCTCGAGCGATCAGCTCGACGGGCTCATCCCTGGTGAAGCGGCCGCTTTCGTGGTCGTCATGAAGGCGAGCCGCGCGCGCGCGCTTCGCCTGAAGCCCCAAGTCGTGATCGGAGAGACCGCCGCGGCCCGCGACAAGATCCGACCAGACAACGACGAGTCGGCCTTCGAGGCGGCTGGTCTGACCTTCGTCGTCCGCAAGGTCGGGGACAGCTTGGCCCAGAGCGGGCAGCAGGCGGGCTGGCTCATCACCGATCTGAGCGCGGAGACTTTCCGTCACTACGAATTGCAAGCGGTGAGCGCACGCACCCGCAAGATTTGGTGCGAACCCGAATACCTCGACGCGCCCGCCCAGCGCATGGGCTACCTCGGCGCGGCGGCCATGCCCTTCGCGCTCGTGCTTGCGGCCGAGGCCTGGCGAGGTGAGTGGGCCCCGCACGATGTCGCCATCGCGATCGGTGGAAGTGATTTTGGCGACCGGGTGGCCATGGTGATGACGGCACCCTCATGAGCGAGGAGCCTTCCGCAGGGGAGTCACCCGCGCCCATCGAGTCGCTCGATGAAGGCGAGCTACGGCAGGCGAGCGCGAGCACGATTGCGCACTACGATCAGTCGGCCGAGTCGTTCTGGCAGGGAACCAAGGATCATGACGTCAGCCAAAACGTCGAGGCGCTCTTGCGTCACATCGAGTCCGAATCGCCCTTCGTCATTCTCGACATCGGCTGCGGACCCGGTCGCGATCTGAAGACCTTTTGCGATCTCCGACACGCCCCCGTCGGCCTCGATGGTTGCCCGAGCTTCGTTCAGATGGCGCGTGAGCACACGGGGGTAGAGGTTCTTCATCAGGATTTTCTCGCGCTTGATTTGACGGCGAGCCGCTTCGACGGCGTGTTTGCCAACGCGGTGTTGTTTCACGTGCCGACCCAGGAATTGCCCCGCGTGCTGGGTGAACTCTACGCCGCGCTCAAGCCAGGAGGCGTGTTCTTCGCGTCCAACCCCCGCGGGCCCGATCTCGAACGGTACAACGGCCAGCGCTACGGATCCTATCTCTGCCTCGAGACATGGACCCAATACGTGACCGCCGCGGGCTTCAGCCCGATCGAGCACTATTTTCGTCCGCCGGGCTTGCCGCGCGATGAGCAGCCGTGGCTCGCCAGCGTGTGGCGAAAACCGCGCGAGTAGTTTTACTCGCTCTTTTTGTCTTCGCCGTCGGCGGGAGCCTTATCGCCCATCGCGGCAGCATGATCGACCGCGTGCGCCGGCGGATCGCCACCTGCGCCAACCAGGTAGTGCTCAAGCCAACGCAGCTGCCTCAAGCTGTAGTCGAGGCGCGCGGCTGCTTTGCGGTTGCCGTGTCCCTCGCCAGGGTAGAGCACCAGGCGGGTTGGCGTCTTGCCGATGAGCTTGATGTAGCGATAAAGCTCCATCGATTGGCTGGGATGCACGCGGGTGTCGTTCTCGCCGTGCATGATGAGGATCGGCGTGCGGGCTTGCTCGATGTAATGGATCGGGCTGCGCTCGCGGAACCAGTCCCAGTGTTTCCAAGGCCAGCGCCGCGCGTGCACCATGTACATCTCGTTGGGGATGTCGGTCGTGCCCGCCTTGGAGATGTGATCGGAAATACCGACGAACATGACACTGGCCGCGAAATGCTCGGTCAGTTTGGTTGCCGCCCAGGCAGAGGCGAATCCGCCGTAGGAGCCTCCGGTGATCCCGACCTTGGTCTTGTCGATCAGGCCAGAATTGTCGAAATGGGTGATGGCATCGACCAGATCGTTGAACTCGCCCCCGGCGTAATCGCTCTGGCCCTTCTTCGAGAACTCCACGCCCCGTCCTGTGCTGCCTCGATAGTTCGGATAGAAGACGGCCCAGCCGCGCGCGGCTCCGGTCTGCCCGGGACGAGAGTAGTTCGTGACCCAGCCGTTCCTGACGTGGCTCTCCGGGCCGCCGTGCACCACCAGCACCAGCGGCACACGCGCGCCCTCTTCGGCGTTGACGGGATGCACGAGCACGCCGCCGATCTCGAGGCCATCACGAGCCTTGTAGGTCACCGCTTCTTGCTTTCCGAGGGTGACGTCGGCGAGCCACTCGTTGTGCGTGGTCAGCCGTTTCGCTTCACTGTTGGCCTTCAAGCTCAGGCTGAAGACCTCGGCCGGGAAGCTCGGGGTATCGGCGAGGAGCGCCGCGGTGCCCGACGCGCGCGAGACGCTGAACTGCCACACGACCGGGCTCTTGGGACCGACCAACACCTTGGCGTTAGAGCCGTCGGCCTTCACCGTGCCGATGACGGTTTGCATTTCGCGATCGCTGAGGAAGACGAGGGTCTCGTCATCGAGCCAGCCGAAACCGTGCACGTGCTCCTTGGCGTCGACGGGTAGAACGGCCTTGAGCGCGCCGCCTTCGCTCGAGCCCACCATCAGCCGGCCCGCGGCCGGATCGTTGGGATCGGCCCCCGCGATCATGGCGATCTGCTTGCCGTTCGGGCTATAGGCCGCGCGACCGATCTTTCCGGGCGTCTCGAGCTTGCCTTGGATCGCGCCGGTGTCCGCGCTGAGGATGTGGACCTTGCGCTTCATGTAGTGGTCGTCGATGAGCGGGGTCGGCGCGATCGAGACGGCGAGCGAACGACCGTCGGGATTGAATGCAATCGTGGAGGCTGAACCGTCGAGCAGGAAGCGCGCGGGCTTGGTGTCCTTGGCGACGACGCCGCTCTTGAGAGTCGCGGTCCACACGCCGGTCGCCCGGGGCTCCTCTTCGTAGACCTTGGCGTTGAAGCCCTTCTTTTTCGCCTTCTTGATCGTGTCGTCGATCTTCGATTTGCCGAGGAAGGCCAGGCGCTTGCCGTCCGCACTGAACGCGTAATCGCTGATCCCGGTCTCGTGACGAACCACCTTGCGCGATTCGCCTCCGTCGACTGCGATGGCGTAGAGGCTGGGGTGCTTGTCGTCGAAACGCTTCGCGACGTATGCGATACGCTTGCCGTCCGGCGTCCATTTGAGCTTGCCTACCTGAACCTTGCCGGTGACGAAGGGCCGGGAGGTGCCTTCGGTGTCTACGACATGAAGTTCGCGCCAGGCGCTGCCGTTGTCTTCTTCACCCGGGGTTCTCTGCACGTAGAGCATGTACGCGATGAGCTTCCCGTCAGGGGAAATCGCAACCTGACCGACTTGTTGAAGACGCGCGACATCCGCGGGCGTCATCACGCGCGGAGGGGTCTCGGCGACCTGACATGACGTACTGCCCATCTCGCTCGTGAAAACGCCGAGGCCGACGATGATCGCGGCCAGCGTGGCGGCTCCCCAAACCCAGTTCGTGCGTGGTGAATTGTCTGCCATGAACATGTACTCCCCGGTCGGCGACCTCAGCTGCACGGTGGCGCAGCGGGTACGACTTCGCCGCAGCTTTTAACCCAAGCGCCGCGCGATGACACGCTTCCTTGAGATCCGGGTTGAGGACACGGCCTCAGCGTCGGTAGGGGAGTGTCCAGTTTCCGGCGGTGCTCGACCCGCGCTCGGCGGCCGGCGCCCAATCGCCGAGCGTCGTCTCCTGGATCCGCACGAAGTCGTGAACGTCGCTGCGCACGACCTGACCGGTTCGGATCACGAGCTCGTGGCCCAGCGCGCGTCGCTCGAACGGCGTGCATCGTCCACGATCGAGCTCGGCGAGCACCACCTGGGGGCTGTAGGGTTGACCGCGGCGGTAACGGCTCGTGAGCGGCCACTCGGCGGCGTGCTCACCGTACCATCTTCGCCAGATGGCGCCGTTGGTGGTCGGGAGGAGCACGGTCTCGGTCTCCGGCTCGGGCGGCAGATCGCGGGGATCGCTGGTGAGTACCTTGAGGCGCAGCTCGGGGGGCTCGCCCACGTCGGGGGTGGGGGGCTCGTCGACGATGACGTCTTCGGGCTCGATCTCGGTGTCGAAGTAGAGGCCCGCGCCGGTGATCCGCTCGAGCGCGAAGGCCGCGCTGAGCTTGATGTCGTCGTCGGAGGCGGTCTCGACCAGCTCGATCAAGGGGCCGATCGACGCCACGGCGCCGGCCCAACCGACGGCATCGACCAGGGCGGTGCTCGGCGCGGCCTTGGCGGCCTCGAGCAGTTTCGCGGCGTCGTTCTGATCGCCGACCAGGGCGAGCAGGTGCGCGCGGTGCCTTTGGTGGGTGGGATCATCGATTTGGTCGCGCAAGGCCATCGCGGTTCCGCTTGGATCGCCCAGCGCCGACGCGAGCCAGCCGGCGCGGTTCAAGTCTTTGTCGTCGTGTGCTCGCGCATTGGCGCTGGCTGTCATCGCGCCCGGCGTGGTGGCCAGAGCGGCGTAGGGAAGGGCGGCGGCCGCGACGATCGGCGCGTCCTTGATGGCGGCCTCGAGATCCTCTGGCGTGGCGAGGCCACGGTAGGCGAGGACGTCGATCCCGATGGCGCGCAGATGCGGATCCTCATCGGAAAGCAGCGTGCGCAAGCTCAGCGGCAACATGTCGTGCGGCGCGAGCTTCAGCGCGTCGGCGCAGGCCGACCAACACGATGGATCGACGAGGATGTAGTCGAACAGCACGCGCTCGGCGGACGCGAGCGCGTCGCGACCGCGGACGCTCCCGAGGATCATCGTCGCTGCGAAAAGCCGCGAGCCATCCTTGACCGGTGCGTCGAGGGCGAGTGATTCCACCTCGGCGACGGCGACTGGCCCCATCGCGACGATGGC
>JAPYTK010000157.1:0-1539 GCA_029941785.1 Polyangiaceae bacterium
ACCTCCTTTGGTCCCCCCTCACGTCATTCGCGCCCCTCGGCACCGGCGCTTTTTCTCGCCAGTCCCAGTGCGTCCTCCGAGGCGATCGGGGGCGGTCGGGCTGCTTCGAGCACCGAGCGTAGCGCGGCTCCTGAGTGGCCACCCGATGGGCGTTCCGCAGGCACATCGGATGGCGCGCCCGATTCCGCCCTTCGTTGCGCAGCCTGTGGGGCGACGAGTCCTCCCGGTTATCGTTTTTGCGTGAGCTGCGGTGCGGAACTGCTCATCGAGGGCGCATCGTCCGGCTCGACTCATCGGCCACCAGCGGTCGCATCTCGTCCGAGTGACAAAGACACGAGCGATCGCGGCTTGGCTGAGGCTTTGAGGCGCCCGCCACTCAGTCTGGATCTGCGCTCCGATAGCGAGAGCCCAGCGGCTCGTCCCACGCCACCACCATCGGAGCCTCCGAGTCGAGCCGCCCTGTCGCACACGGCATCCTCTCCCGGTCGTTCTCTCACTGCTCGCACGTCGGGCTCGCCGGAGGTGACTGGCCGGCTCGTCGTCATCATCGAAGATGGCAGCGAAGGTCGCGAAATTGAGCTGCATGGCGAACAGCTCGACGTTGGGCGTCGCACGGGCGACATCGTGCTGCCGGAGGACCGTTACATGTCGCCGCGGCACGCTCGGCTACTGTGGCAGGACGGAGGGTGGCACCTGCGCGATCTCAACTCCACAAACGGGGTCTATCGCCGTTTGCGCAAGCCAGAAGTGTTGACGAGCGGCGACTTGGTCCTTTTGGGCCTTGAGGTGTTACAGTTTGAACCCGTTCGCCACGCCGAACGGGGGCTCGGGCACGCGATGGAACATGGAACCTTGGTATTTGGCTCACCGGCGGTCACGCGGCGAGCTCGACTCTGTCAGCGCACGATTGAGGGGATCCGCCGTGATGTTCATTATTTAGTGGCCGAAGAGACCACGATTGGGCGCGAAATGGGCGATATTGTTTTTACTTCAGACCCCTTCATGTCGCGCCGACACGCCCTCATCCGGTGGCGAGAGAGTACGCAGGACTTCATTTTGTCTGATTTGGACTCGTCGAATGGCACCTATCTGGCGATTCGCGATGATATTCGACTAAACAACGGTGACTTCATTCGGATGGGACAGCACTTATTTCGTGTCGATCTTCCACAATCCGGGCGAAAGACGCATTAAGAAGTAAGCGGACGTTGGCTCGCGCACGAGTCGCTCTCACCCAACCCAATGAAGGATCCCAAGGCTGCAAATAGCGCGGACGGCAACGAGGTATCGGGGCAGCCGGTATCATCGCGTCCCGCTGACTTGGAGGATATCGATGCGGGCTGGGATTTCGGCGACGAGGCGGCCGAGGCGGCCCCGACAAACGAGGCGGCCGACGGGACGGGCGACGGCGATGCTGGCGCGGCGGACGATGCTGGCGAATCTGAGGACGATGCTGGCGCGGCGGACGATGCTGGCGAATCTGAGGACGATGCTGGCGAATCTGAGGACGATGCTGGCGAATCTGAGGACGATGCTGGC
>JAPYTK010000157.1:1639-13723 GCA_029941785.1 Polyangiaceae bacterium
GATGCTGGCGCGGCGGATGATGCTGGCGCGGCGGATGATGCTGGCGCGGCGGATGATGCTGGCGCGGCGGATGATGCTGGCGCGGCGGACGATGCTGGCGCCTCTGAGGACGATGCTGGGGCCTCTGAGGACGATGAGGTCGAGACCGGGGATGGCGCAGCGGCCACCGCCGAGATCACCATCGACGTGTTCGGTCTGACGGATGTCGGTCGAGTGCGCGAACACAATGAAGACAACTTCTTGATCGCCGACTTGACCACCGAACGGCGGGGCGAGATCACCGACACCGAGAGTATGACGGTTGGTGACGGGGGCATTCTGCTGGCGGTGTGCGACGGAATGGGCGGGGCCGCGGCCGGCGAGGTGGCGAGCCAGATGGCGACCGACATCATCTTCGAGCGTATGCGTGTTAGCGCGGGTCACCGGGACCACGACCGCGTGGCTCTGAACATCATTCGCTCGCTCGAAGATGCCGGTCGGCTCATCCTGGGCGAGTCCAACAAGAACCGCGCGTGTCGCGGTATGGGGACCACGGCAACTGTCGTCGCGTTGGTCGATGCACGGTTGATGATCGGTCAAGTTGGCGATAGCCGGGCCTACATTCTGCGTGGTGATCGACTGGTCCAAGTGACGCGCGATCAGTCTCTCGTCAACCAACTCATTGAAGCTGGCCAGCTGACTGAAGAGGAAGCCGAGAATTTCGAACACAGCAACATCATCTTGCAGGCGCTCGGCACGGCTGAGGTCGTGCAGGTGGATCTGACCTCGGTCGATCTGTGTGCTGGCGATCGTCTGATGATGTGTTCGGATGGCCTCAGCGGCATGATTCGTGATCTCGCCATCCATACCTTGATGGCGGACGTCACCGAGCCTGGAGAGCTCGCCAATCTCTTGATCCAACGGGCCAACGAGGCTGGCGGTCACGACAACGTCACGGTCGTAGTGGCGAATTTCGATGGCGAGGGCTTGCCTCAGCCCTCCGACTCTGATGTCGATGAGTTGCGCTACGAGAAGTACGCCCTGCCAGCGGAGATCGTCAACGAGTTGGGGTCGTCCTTGGATGACCGGGATACCTTGGATGACTCGCCCTACATCGAGATTCTGGGCGAGTTCGATGTGCCTGACGATGTCGACTGGGAAGAGGTACTCGGTATCAAACGCCCTTCGCGACGGCCGACAGCTGATGGGCCGTCGAGCACGTCTATCGTGCTCATCCTCCTCGCGCTCTGCCTCCTCGTGTTCTTCTTGACCCGTTAGCGGTCTTCGCTGAGATGTTGCGCTACGCCCTTCGTCGCATGCTCTGGATCTTGCCGAGTGTGCTGGGGGTCTCTTTACTGGCGTTTTACGTGCTGAGTTTCTTGCCTCGGCCTCAGGTCCCGCCGAGTCACGAGCATGAGGCACGAGATCTCGAGCGTCGCGCGTACCTGCAATTGCCCTTGTTCTTCAATTCGGCTCCGCAGGACTTGACGGCCCGCCTCAAGGCCGTTCTCGACGAATTGGCGACGCAACCCGCTGGTAGCCAGCGCGCTCTTCGGGCCGAGAAGGAGTTTAGCCGCCTGGGCGGTGCCGCGCTGCCGCTGGTTCTTCCGCGACTCGATAGTTTCTCTCCCGCTTTGCGTCGCCGCATCGCACTGAGCTTTGCGCCGCTGGCGCGCAGGATGAAACTCAGACCGCTGTCGGACTTTCGAGATCCGCGGTCGGTGGTCCTGTCGTGGCAGCGATTTTGGCAAGTTCATCGGGTCGAGTTTTCGCGTGCGCAGGCGGATCGAATCGTGAAGCGCTACGCACGGTACGGGACCGATGCGCGCGGCGACGAGGCACGACGGCTCGACTCCTTCATTTTGCCGTCGGTTTTCAAGCAGCAGCCCGTCATCACGGATCGGGCCACGGTCGAGCAAGCGCGTCGCTTGGTTGACATCGTCGCGGACGTGACGGGTCACAACGACCGAGTCTCTCGGTCGGCCACGGTCTTCGAGGCGCGGTCTTGCGTCGGTCGGTGGCAGCGATGGTGGATGGCTTACCAAAGCGACTATCTGAGGCTCAGCGGCTCGTCGCGGGTGGCGGCTTTCGTGACCGAGACGCGCTACGGGAAATGGGTGCTCGAGGCCGTCGCGATGCAATTGGGGCGGGACTTTCGCGGGCGCCCGATCCTCGAGCAATGGCGTGTGCGATTGCCCGTGACGCTGTCGATGACGGCGCTGGCCATCTTGCTGGCTTATTTGCTCGGTATCTTGGGAGGAGCGCTTGCAGCCTGGCATCGCGGCGGCGCCGTGGACCGTGCCATCGAGGCGGGCAGCTTGTGTCTGCAGTTGTTGACGCCGGTCGGGCTCGTCGCTGTCGTCTTGCTCCTTGCGCCTGCCATGGAGGTGGGGTGGCTCGGGGCGAGTTTGTTGCTCGCTCTTGCGCTTCTTGCCGAGCCCACGCGTCACACGCGAGACGCGCTGAGGACGACCTTGGCCAGCGACTACGTCGAAACAGCACGTGCACAAGGCGCGGGGCCTTGGCGTGTGTTCATCGTGCATGGCTTGCGACGAGCTGCCTTGCCTTTGTTGACGAGGCTGTCGCTCGAGTTTCCCATGGCTTTGACAGGGTGTTTCGTTCTCGAGCACGCATTTGGTTTGCCGGGTTTGGGGGAGCTTACTGTGAGCGCCGTCCGGCAAGGCGACGCGAGCTGGCTGATGACCATGGCGATCTTTGGCACGGTATGCGCGGCAGCTTCTCTCTCTGTGGCCGACGGCGTGCAGGGCATTGTCGATCCCCGCGTAGGACGGATACTGATGGCAGCTCGGCGGGGAAGGTCGTGACGAGGATTGGGGTCCGGCCCGGTCGCCGGGGGAGTTTTCGCCTGGGCTTGGGAGCCGTGGTCTTGTTGTGCGTGGGTCTGATTGCACTCTTTGCCGAGTTCATCGCGGCGGATGGGCCATGGCTGGTGGTCGATCGTGCTGGCGTGCAGTTCTTGCCGGACGTCACCGCTGCTGCACCGAGTTCGTCTGAGTCGCCATCCTTTGCTCTGGAGCCCTGGATCCCTTGTGGTCCGAGCAGCCCCTGCGCGGTGGGGCCCGATGCCCCGTCTTCCTGGCGCCATCCGCTCGGTACGGACGACCAAGCACGGGATGTCGTGGCGCGCGTCGTCTACGGTGCCCGAACAGCCCTCGGCGTCGCTGTCGCGGCTTTGTTTCTGGCACTACTGTTCGGCGCGTTCTTTGGGATAGGGGCGGCTATGTTTGGCGGTGCGTATGACGAGTGGATGGCGAGGCCGGTCGAGTTGACTCAGACGTTTCCGGCTGTGATCGTCGTGCTCATTGCGGTGGCTGTATACCCGGATGCGAGCATTCTCTCACTCGCGCTTGCGGTGGCCGTGTTGCGCTGGGCGGAGGTCGCGCGATTGATCCGTGGCGAACTGCTGCGACTCGCGAGTGAGCAATATGTGGTGGCGGCCCGAGCGATGGGTTGTACGCGATTGCGACTGTTGCGGAGGCACTTGTTTCCGGCTCTCGCCAGGCCGGTGCTCGTGAGTCTGAGTTTCGGGATTGTCTCGGTGATCATCATTGAGACCTCTGCTGCTTTCTTGGGAGCTGGGATCGAGCTGTCGTGGGGAGGTGCGATTGCGGAACTGCTCGAACCGTCTCGCAGCCACACCGCGGCATACGCTTCACTGATATTCCTGGCGGTGACTGTCGCCGCCGCGCAGTTTCTGGCCGATGGACTCGCCGATGCACTCGACCCGGAGCAGCGAGATGTCGAGCCGGCCCTGCAGGTCGAGTCCTGAACACCAAGATGCGCTGGCGGCGCGTACCGAGGCCGATTGCCTACGGCGGCCGCAGGAGAACGTCGTGTGCATTTCCCACCGGACTTCGGAGATCATTGCCGCTAAGGTCCCGGCCATGTTCGAGCCGTCGAGCCCCGACGCCGTGGTTTACCGGCATCATCACGTCGTCCTGCCGCAAGAAATCGACGAACTGGGCCACGCGTCGAACGTGATGTTTGTGCGCTGGGTGCAGGACGCTGCCAAGGCGGCGTCGGCGGACCGCGGTTGGGACCGCGGAGCCTATCTCAAGCTTGGCAGCGTGTTCGTGGTGCGGCGGCACGAGGTGGATTATCTTCTGCCCGCCATGGAGGGCGACGAACTGGAGCTTCATACGTGGATCGAGGCGTGGACTGCGGCGACATCCGTGCGGACAACTCGCATCGTTCGCGCCCGGGACCAGCGTGATGTTGGCCGGGCGAGCACCACTTGGGCCTTGGTGGCAGCCGACACGGGCCGCCCGACGCGCATTCCGGTCGAGATGAAGAGCGCGTTTGGCAAGGAAGGTGGTTGAGGGGACGGTGGCGCGATCGCGCAAATCCGTGGAGCCTACGCGGCCGTTCCTGAAGTGGGCGGGTGGCAAACGGCGCTTGCTGGACCAGTTGCGCCCATATTATCCGCAGCAATTCGGTCGGTATCATGAGCCCTTTGTTGGTAGTGCGGCTGTCTTCTTCGATCTCGTTCCTCAGCGTGCCAGCTTGGCGGACACCAATGAACGACTCATTCGGACCTACCGAGGGATCCGAGACGACGTCGAAGACGTCATCTCGCTTCTCGCCAGCTACCCGCATGACAAAGAGTTCTTTCTTCAGATGCGCAAGGCGAACATCGACGAACAGGCAGACGTACAGGTGGCTGCCTGGTTCATCTATCTGAACAAGACGGCCTTCAATGGTCTGTATCGAGTGAACCGTGGCAACCGGTTTAACGTTCCCTTTGGAGCCTACGCGCGGCCCGCGATTTGCGTGCCGGACCTGTTACGGACTTGCGGCAGGCGCCTCAAGAACGTCCGTTTGGAGGTCGCAGATTTTGCGACGACGGCTCGCCGAGCGCGGCGCGGAGATCTCGTCTATTTCGACCCGCCCTATGTGCCCTTGTCGGCTACCAGCAGTTTTACCTCGTACACCAGGCACGGGTTTGACATGGCGGCGCAACGACGACTTCACGATGTCACGGTCGAGTTGAAGGCGCGGGGGGTGCATGTGTTGCTCTCAAACTCCTCAGCTCCCGCCGTGTACGAGATTTATGGTGATGGTTTTGAGTGCATCGAAGTCACGGCGCGGCGTGCCATAAGCGCGAGCCATCGGGGCCGGGGTATCGTGAAAGAACTTCTGATTCGATGATGTATGGTTGGACATTTAGCGTCCCGACGGTGCATGATTTTGCGCGGCTGTTGCGGGCCCTGGGCAAGCATCGTTATCTCGCATCCGTGGACCACAGCCTCCACTTTGCGGTGGACGCGGCGCTCAGCGATCTTGGTGGCTTTCAAGAACACCACGAGGCTCATCAAGCTCGTTGCGCGGCCGTTCCGGCGCTCGAACTCGACTCACGAGACCCTCGTCTCTGGCGCGTGGCCAGCGTAGAGGAGATCGGGGATGCCCTCGCCTTGTTTTGGTCGACGGCTCCCTTTGCACGGGGCGCGCGTGGGCGATTGGGCGAGGTGCTACGGGCGGCTGGCCTCCCCTTGTTGGAACACGAGGCTTTCTGCGTGGGCCCGGACGACGGCCCTCATCCGGAACTCGCGCGTCTCGACTGGCGCCTGCTTTGCCCGGACGAGCTCGACAGCGAGCGGCACGCGGGCGCGCTGCGGGCCATGGAGCGGGAGCAGGAGGAGGTCTCGGCCTCTGAAGCGCCACTGATCGAGGGCCCGTTGCTCACCGAGCCGGAGCTGGTGGGCTGCCGAGCTCCAACCGAGGTCATTTTCTGGGCCGACGGCCCGTATAGCTATTGCGATTACGTTTTTCGCGGCGCGGCCAAGTCGGCAAAGTTGCCTGAGGGTCCGGTCGGTTACCACGACATCGACAAGCTGTAGTAAGAGGGGGGCGCCATGCCTGTCCCGACGATTACCGAAGCTCAATTTGAAACCGAAGTGATGGCGAGCGAGTTGCCTGTACTCGTCGATTTCATGGCCGATTGGTGTCAGCCCTGCAAACAGATGGCGCCGGAAATCGAGGCCTTGGCTACGGAGTTGGAGGGGAAGGCGAAATTCGTCAAGGTCGATATCGATGCCTCGCAGCCACTGGCTCAGATGCTTCGGGTCCAGTCGGTGCCGACTTATGTCCTGTTTGCTGGCGGCCGGCCGGTGGCGGCAGAGCGAGGCGTGGTCCCGCGCGCTCGTCTCAGAGAGATCATCGACCCTTTCCTGCCTCGCGCTCAAGGCGCGCTCAAGGCCGTCGAACTCGCGCAGTTGCTGAAGGAGCGGCAGGCCGTTGCCATCGACACACGAGACGCCGGGTCGTTTGGACGGGCCCACATCCCGGCCGCCGTGAACATGCCCCTCGACGAAATTGAAGGTCGGCTCGCCGAGCTACACATGCACGGGCAACCCGTCCTGTATTGCCGCACCGGGGCTCTCTCGCAGGAACTCAGTGAGAAACTGTCCAATGGCGGGGTCGATGTCCCATTCGTTGAAGGCGGGTTTCTCGGATGGGAGGCGGAGATGCTTCCCATCGAGCGTGGTGGTTGAACGCGGGGGGGCGAGGCTCAGAGCTCGTTTCGCCCGGTGCTGAAGGCGGCGAGAGCTTCTTCGAGGACTTGCCGCAAGGGCACGCCGTGTTCGGCTGCGGCTGTCGCGCACGCGGCGAGTTCCGGCTTCGCATGGGCGTGGTGGCCGTGGCCGCTGACCTTGACGGGCAACGCGCCGAAGCGCGTGGTGACCATGACGATCTTGCGGGGAAGGATGGTGCGCGTCACCGCCGTTCGGCGGAGGCCGATGCTGGTCGTCTCACGCAGAATGGTGTCGCCGACGCGCTGTGCGGTGGCGCGCTCCGTCAACGCCGCGATCGTGAGCGCTGGACGCCCTTTCTTCATGGAGATGGGGGTTGCCCACGCGTCCAGTGCGCCCGCGGCGAGCAAGGCGCTGATGGCATGCGCGGCGAGTTCGCCGCTCATGTCGTCCACGTTGGCCTCGAGAACGACGTGCGTGGTCTCACTCAATTCTGACTCTGCGGGCGTTCCTAGCACCGCGCGGAGGAGGTTGGGTCGATCGGGAAGGGTGCGGGTTCCCGCGCCGAAGCCGACACGGTCTGGCGACATGGCTGGCCAGCGCTCGAACCGGGAAGCGGCCGTCGCGACGATGGTTGCGCCGGTTGGGGTGACGAGTTCGACATCGAGATCGACGCCGTAGGTAGGCACTCCGCTGAGGCAACTCAGTGTGGCTGGCGCCGGGAGCGGTAGCGTGCCGTGACTGGCCTTGACGAAACCGCGCCCCATCGGCAGCGGCGTGGCGACGACCTCCGCGCCGATGAACGCGATGCAGGAGGCTGCGCCAACGATGTCCACCAGCGCGTCCACGCCGCCCACTTCGTGGAAGTGGACCTCTTCGAGCTTGACGCGATGCGCTCGTGCTTCGGCTTTCCCCAGCCGCAGAAACATTCGCCGCGCAAGGTCTTTGACGGTCTCGTCGAGTGGTGCTGCGGCGAGCAGGTCGTCGATCGTCTTGTAGTTGCGCGGCGGCTGATCGCCGGTGACGCGAACATCAAAACGGGTGGCGACGATACGGCTGCGTTCGGCCCCGGTGATGACGAGTTCGCAGCCATCGAGGCCCAACTTCTCGGGGACTTCTTGAACGATGGCTGGGGGGACGCCGAGATCGAGCAACGCCGCGACGGTCATGTCGCCCGCAATTCCGCTGAAGCAATCGAGAAACAAGATCTGGTTCTTGCCTGCATTCGCTTCGAGCAACTCGGTCTCTGGAGGGGCTTGGAGGTGCCGGTCACCAACGTGCGAGTGACCGTGAGCCGCCTCATGTTGCGGGGCGTCATGATGGGTCGTCTTGCTCACTTTTCGGTTTCCTTGTGGTCGGGCGACGGTAGCATGCGGTGCGCGGCCATGGCGGCGCCGAAGCCATTGTCGATGTTGACGACCACCACGCCTGATGCGCACGAAGTCAGCATGCCGAACAGGGCCGTGAAGCCGCCAACCGCAGCCCCGTAACCTACCGCTGTGGGTACGGCGATGACGGGGCAGCTCACCATCCCTCCAATCACGCTCGGCAGCGCCCCCTCCATACCGGCGATGACGATGACGGCGCTTGCCGATTGCAGCGTGTCGATTTTGCCGAGCAGTCGATGAAGGCCGGCGACGCCAACGTCATACACGCGACCGCAGGGCAATCCCACTGCACCCAGCGTCTCGACGGCCTCCTCGGCCACCGGCACATCGCTCGTTCCCGCGCACACCACGGCGATGGGGGCGACGTCCCGAGCCTGGGCGGGTCGAGGTTCGATGCGAACGGTGCGCGCGATCTTCACGTGTCGTGCGTCCGGAAAACGGGCGCACAGCGCGATCGCTGCGCTGTCGGTGGTCCTGGTCACCAGCACGTTCTGATCACCGTCGACCACGGCCTCGGCGATGGTGAGCACCTGCTCATCGGTTTTACCCTCGCCGTAAATGACCTCGGGGCAGCCTTGGCGCAGCGCTCGGTGCTGGTCGATCGTGACTTCGGCGAGCTCCTTGTAGGGGAGGGCTCGCAGCTCAGACACCGCGGCGTCGACCGAGGTCTCGCCGCGGGCGACTTGTTCAAGGAGCTGTTGTACCTTGCGGGGATCCATACCCCTTCACGCTTAGTCGCTCACCGCGGCCGCTGCCAAGCAGAACCCGTTGACGGCCTGAGGCCTCTCAGCCACGATTCGACGCCGTGACCACGACTTCTGCCATGAATCAGAAAATCCAAGAGCTGACCGAATTTGCCGAAAAGGTCGTTGAACGCGCTCTCCGCGGTGGTGTTGACGTGGCCGAAGCGGTGGCTCGCTCTGGCTCTGAGCTCTCGACCAAGGTGCGATTGGGCAAACCTGAGCACGTCGAGGAGGCCGGGCACCATGGTTTGGGGCTTCGCGTCATCAAGGACCAGCGGGTCGCCCTGACCTCGACCTCTGATCTGACTCCGAAGGGGATCGACCGCTTTCTGCAAGACGCGCTCGAGCTCGTCGAAGTCAGCCAAGAAGATCCTTTTGCTGGGCCAGCCGATCCGGCCCTCGTCGCCAAAGAGACGCCAGCCGTCGATTCCATGTACGACTCCAGTATCGACAAGATCACCGCCGAACAGGCCATCACCTGGGCCCGTGAGGGGGAGCAGGCGGCGCGGGACATGGACGACCGGATCACCAACAGCGATGGGGCCACATTCTCGCGCGTGGCTAGCGCATTCGCGATGGTGCTGTCGGGTGGATTTAGTGGCGGTTACGCTTCGACCTACGCCTCGCTGGTCGTCATTCCGGTTGCCGATGACGAGGACAACAAGAAACGTCGCGGATTTCACTGGACGGCACGCCGTCATTTGGCGGATTTGGATCCTTTCGATGAGGTCGGTCGCGAAGCGGCCCGGCGAACCGTTCGCAAGCTCGGTGCCAGGAAGGTTCCGAGCTGTGAAGCCCCGGTGATCTTCGAGCCTGATTCGGCCCGGGCCATGCTCGGCGCTTTTGCGGGATGTGTGACGGGCAGTTCGATCTGGCGCAAGACCAGTTATCTTGCCGATCGCGTAGGCACTCTGGTTGCCGCAGAGATGGTCAACATCATCGACGATCCGTTCATCGACAAGGCGCCAGGATCACGCCCTTTTGATGGCGAGGGCCTGCTCTCTCGTCGCAACGTGGTTGTCGAAAATGGCGTGTTGAAGACGTACCTCTGCGATAGCTACAGCGCACGCAAGTTAGAGTGCGAGGCGACCGCGAGCGCCTCGCGCGGCGGCGGCGGCGGCGTCGGTCCAGGCACGACCAATTTCGTGCTCCAGCCAGGGGAGCACAGTCATGACGACATCGTGGCGAGCACGAAACGTGGGCTCTACGTCACGGAGATGATGGGTTACGGCTTCAATCCTGTCACTGGCGATTTTTCGCGCGGCGCATCTGGATTCTGGATCGAGAACGGCAAGGTGGCTTTTCCTGTGAGCGAGGTGACCATTTCGCTGAATCTGGACGACTTGCTCAAGCGGATCGATGCGATTGGCGACGACCTCGATATGCGTACGGCCACTGCGGCACCGACCTTCCGTGTCTCATCGATGACGATCGCAGGGAGTTGACCGCTGTCGCCCGAATGCGTGCGTCACGGAAGGGCCCCTGGACTGGGATCGTTCGGGTTCAAGGCGAAGGATTCGGGACTGTCGTCGGGGGCAGCTGGCCAGATGCGGATCACGCTGCGTCCGGCTTTGGGTTCGAGATCGCCCGTGAATGCCGAGGCGATTTGCCCACCTGAATCGACGAGTTCGAGTGGTTCGCCTGCGTTGCTCAAGCCGTTCTTTCCGAGTTGCGGTACCCGCAACAAGTAGGTGCCTACCGTAGGGGCGGCGTCGTACTTCCCGCTCGCGTCGTAGTCGTCGCGTACGATGAGCGCGAAGAGGCCTGGCCCGAGCGTAACGGATGGCAGTTCGGCGTCACCACCGACGTCACGAAGCCGCCAGCCGTCGAGTTGGGCCGCCACACTACCGTCGTTGAACAGTTCGACCCATTCTTGTTGGGGTTCCGGGCCAAGCGGGTTGGCGAAGACCTCGGTGATCACGACGTGGGCACGAGGTGGTTCCGTGTAGAGGGTCGTGGTCGCGCCGTGCTCCTGTCCGCTCGCATCTTGAACCTGAAACGAAATCGCATTCGGGGATGAGCTTCGCAGACCGAACAGGGCAAAACTCTGGCCTGCCGATTGCGCCAAGACGTGTGTTTGCGTGTCGACTTGCAGTGTCCACAACAGTGGGTAGGCAGGTCCGCGTATGAGCGCGCGATCGTCCATGACGCGGGCACAGCCGGGGCCGATATTCTGTTCTGTGGGTGCGCAGTGCAGCGGCTCAGTCACTGTGGGCTGGGCGTTCGCGACTCGCTCGCGAGGCTCGAGTCGGGCGATGGCGCGGCCCGCGGCGTCGGTGAGAAGCGGAGGCGTGATCGGTTCGACAGGAGCGTTCCTTCTCAAGTGGACGCACGCCGGCCCCCATCCCATCGAGCCGCTCCCGCTCGCCAAGCTCGCCGAGAGGGAGGGGTGTACGACGAGTTGTTGCCCGGGGATCGCCAGCGGGTGTTTCGCGCACCAAACGGCGAGATGGGCGGCCTCCGACCCCTCTGACGGCGGCCACACCAACGCCAGAGTCGGCACGAGGTCTTCCGCCAACACGGCGAAGCTTTGGGCCCACGGTGGTGATGCGTTCGCCAGCGTGTACACCTGCCCTTGTTCGAGAGCCGACGACGGAGCGACGACGGTTCGGCCCTCGGCATCCTGCCAGCGGACGTGCTCGACCGCTCGGTCGCGCAGGGAGGCAGAGGGTTCGCCCTGCGCCAGCTTGCTCAAGGTGTGTGGGCCCACATCGCCGCGGACGAAGTGCAGTCCGTCGACGTCGACCGCGGAGTGGATCCGAATGCGGGTGATGGGTGCGACGGCGTCGATGGCGGCCTGTGGCTGGAAGCTCAACTCGACCGGTGGTTCGGTTTCGACCTCGCTGTCTGACCAAGCGGGTGTGCACGCCGTCAAGATGGCAAGCGCGCCGCCGACGACGAAGCTAAGCGCCAGCGACAGGGCGAACCACAGTAGAAACTTTGTCAGCAGGACCCGCGCAGAGTGGGGTGCCGACAGGACTTTTGGAAAGATGTGTCTCACACGAGGTCATCGTCACGAATGACGATGTCGTGTCACGGGCCTGTCACAACCCTGCTCGACCCCGCGAGGAAGGCGGTGGGTGGCTCCCTCCGTGGCTGTCTCTTTCTTGGGATTTCTCGTCCGCCTGCGCACGCCGTTCTTCGGGGATCCGCGTGAAGAAGAAGACGACCGAGGACAGGATGCCGACCGCCAAGACGCTCAACCACAGCGTGCGGCTGCCGTGGGTATCGAGCAGCCAGAGGCCTGCACCGGGGGCCAAGGTGAAGGCCAGGCCAAAGGTCGCCGTGAGCCACCCCATGTAGCTTCCCTCCCGCCCGGGCGGCGCGATCTCGCTAATGTGGGCCGCGACGGTCGGAAACAGGAGCATTTCACCGAAGGTCCACACGACCACTGTGAAGGCGAGAGTCAGCCAGCTGTCGGCCCACGCGCACGCTCCGAAGCCGATAGCGACCAGCAGACTGGCCAGGGCCATGGTCGTGTGG
>JAPYTK010000158.1 GCA_029941785.1 Polyangiaceae bacterium
ATGCCTATCCAGAGTGGTTCGCTGATGGACGCAGGATTTTGGTGACGCGTAAACGCGCCAAGACGCACGGCCATGACCTGGTCGTACTCGGCGACGATGAGTCAGTGAAGGTCATCACCGACAGTCCACACTATGATGGCAAGCCAACCCTGTCCCCGGATGGGCGCCGTGCGGTATTCCCGTCGAATCGCGGGCGCGTCATATCCCTGTGGCAGGTCGATGTTGCGGTGGGAGAATCCTCAGCAACACAGCTAACACAGCAGGAGGGCCGGGCACCAGACTGGTCACCTGACGGGCGCTGGATTGCCTTCCAATCAAACCGGGCCGGCTCATATGATATCTATCTGCTCAACATTGCGAAAAGTCGCGAGTGCCGGGTCACCCATGGTTTGGAGGCAACACATCCTGAGTGGTCTGCGAACGGACGCTGGCTGTATTTCACGGCTGGCGGTCCCAAGGGCACATTACAACGGCTCGACATCGCCGCATGGATAAAGGCCACCCATACTAACAGTAGTAATTGTAGACCCTAGCACCGGTGTTTGGTGCCAAGGACAGAACTAGAGAAGATCATTCGCGATGACATTTCACAATCATCAAACACATGCCGAGTGCAAGGAAGCCGAACCGTCAAGGCGTTGGGGTAGTACCGTATGTGCAAACGGCCTATTGGGTAGACAGTGACCAAGGCCCCAAAATGGCAAGTACCAAGACAAGACCAATACCGGGGATACTCAGCGATGTATTCTGGACCAAGAAGAGTATCGTCCCGATGAAGGGCCTTCATCGAGAGTTAACATAATGTCTCTTATGCGCAATGGTTGGGGTAGGAGTAGGTAGACAGAACACCGTGAGGTTGGCCTCATCGACGAGGCTGGGGTCGCACGGCCAAGTCTTGCCGTCAGTGATGAGGAGGATGTAGCCCGCTCGGCTCGGATCCTTCACGAATGCTTGTTCCGCAGCCACCGCCATGGCGAGCTCCGTCGGGGTGCGGCACGGCCCGTGCGTCGGGTAGGCCATGTTCATCGGGGGGGGCGGGTTTGACCTTGGCGAGCAGCGGTGAAGATGGTGACGGCGCGATATACTATGGGCTCATCGGTACGGGTGTTGCCACCATGCTCGGCTCGAGAAAAATCCTCTAGAGGTGTAGGCCCAAAAGGGCCATCATTGGGACGAGGGGCCGTCGTAGACCAGCTCTGCGCCGAGCCAGGTCTGCAGGACCTCGATGTCGGCGATTGTCTCGGGTCGATTCAACGGATTGTCGGAGAGCACCGCGAAGTCGGCGAGCTTGCCCACCTCTATCGACCCACGATCCTCGGACAAGAAGAGTTGCCACGCCGAGTCGATGGTCACCGCACGAAGCGCCTGCTCGGGGCTAATGCGCTGTGCTTCCCCCAGGACCGCTCCACTGGTGCTGATACGATTCACCGCGGACCACATGAGCCGAAGGGGATCCATCGGCACGACCGGGGTATCGGTGTGAATGCTGAAGCGGAGGCCCCGCTGAATAGCGGACGCCGCGGGGCTCATGCGCGCCGCGCGCTCTGGGCCCATGAAGATATCGCGGTGTCGATCTCCCCAGTAATAGGTGTGAAGTGAAAAGAACGAGGGCGTGACGTCGATCGCCGTCATGCGGTCGAGCTGATCGTCCCGAGCCATCTGCGCATGGATCAGGATGGTCCGAGCATCGCTCCGTGGTGAAGCTGTTTGTGCGGCCTCCACGGCGTCGAGAATGTCATCAATGGCCGCGTCGCCATTGCCGTGCACGGCGATCTGCCAACCCGCTTGGTGGAACTGCAAGACGCTTGCGGCCAGCTCCTCTGCGCTGATCCTGGGGTACCCGCGATAGTCGGCATCTTCGCCTTCCGGGGGCACGTGATACGGCTCCGAGAGATAGCCCGTGTACCCTTGAATCGACCCGTCAGCGACGAGCTTCACCGCGCCGAAGGAGAGGAGTTCGTCCTTTTCCTCGAAGGCAACACTGCCGTCGAGCATCGACGTAGCCAGTACCTCATCGGGCCAAACCACCAAGCGTACGCGCAGCTCTCCGATGGTTGCCAGCGTGGACAGCCCATTCGCGAGAGATTCCGAAGTTAGGCCGCTCTGCGCGGTCGTCACCCCCTGCGAGAGGTAATCATCGGTGGAGGCTTGGGCGATGGCGACGCTTTCCGTGATCGAGAAGTCGGCCACGATGACGTTGACCTCATCGAGTGCCTTCTCTTCGAGCACGCCGTTTGGCGTGTTGCTGCCTTCTTCGCGACGAATGACACCCCCCGGCGGGTCGGGGGTGGTCTCGTCGATCCCGAGGACGGCGAGTCCCATGGAATTGACCACACCGAGGTGACCAGAGGTGTGCATCGCGAAGACGGGGTGTGTCGTGGACACCATGTCGAGATCGACACGCGTGGGATGCCGGCCCTCGGCGAGCAGCGTGTCGTCGTATCCGATCCCCCGCACCCAGTCGCCGTCGGGCTCCTTCGCTGCTTGAGCCGCCAGCTGCTCGATGAGATCCGCGAGGGTCTGGACCGACCCGATCGGCGGTGAATTCAGATCGACGACCCCTGCTGCAGCAACACCGCTGCCCGGGAAGTGGCTGTGGGCGTCCACGAAGCCCGGCACCATGGTACCGCCCGCCAAATCGACAGTCTGGGTGGCCGCACCAATGTATTGCTCTGCCGTTGTTCTCCGCCCCACGAATACGACGCGACCGTCGGTGACCGCCACAGCTTCGGCAATCCCGTTGTCTGCATTGACAGTCAGGACCGTACCACCAAGAAAGACTTGATCAGCAGGAGGGGGCGGACCCTGTTGTTGAGCCGTGGGCGTGCAATGGATGAGCGCCAGAGCAACGAGGGCGTAAAGCGGTCGGGTCGAGCGACGAAAAGTTCTCCACATCGTTTTGATTATGTCGCATGGTAGCATGCAGTGGTTGCTCACCGGGCTTCGCGCTACGGAAACCACAGAGTTGTCCCGATGAAGACTGCCGTCGCCGCCCGCGCGCCGGACCTCCATCCACCCAAAGCGATCACCCCGCTTCCTCGCTCCGCCCTTCCCAGCAGCACCGCCTTGCCCGACCTGCGCGCCTCGCGACGTGCATTGAGTGCCCTTCATCGGGACTATACTCGTGCGTGGACGTGGCCCTTCAGTCGCCGATGCCTCTTCAAGATGAGAAGGGAAAACCAACGGGCAAGCGGGCAAACGGTGCGATTATCGCCTTCGGTGTGACGGCTGAGTCGGAGCCTCAAGCCCGAGAGGCCATCCAATCGTGGTTCTCCAGAGACCGCCGCTTCGCTGACCTCTCGTATCGTCTTGACTACTACGATGTAACTGAGATCGAAGACTTCCAGAGCGAGATTCATGAAGATGAGAACTTCGCGTCTGCACTCGTTCAAGATCCGAAGAAGACGGGTCTTTGGTATCGGAGCGGCGTGGGGAGCATAGTCCAGATGAAGGCCCTTTATGCCACTAACCGAGAGTTAACATCATGTCTCTTATGCGCAATTGTTGGGGTAGGAGCAGGTAGGCAGCCTTCATCGAGACTATACTCTCCTGCCCGTGGTCGGCTCGGGGACCCATCGCTGACTTGAATCTGCGCGGGACCAACGGCATGCTCGGCCGCGTGGATCAGGTGCCGCACCCCAACGTTTTCGATCCTTTCGCACGCGCGACGATCGAGGATCCGTACCCATTTTACCGCGCGCTGCGGAAACACGCGCCGGTCTTCCGGCCACGCGGCGCGGACTGGTGGTACGTCACGCGCTACGCAGACATCAAGGCGGTCGCCCGCGACACGCAGACCTATTCCTCGAACATCGTGGCCATCCTGATCACCCAGGGCACGGGACGGCTTCTCGGCGTCCCGAATCTCCCCGGGTTTCCCGTCGACGTGCTCGCGATCGCCGATCCACCTGCCCACGGCGTTCACCGCCGAGTTGCGACCGCGGGGCTTGGTCGCAGCTTTCCCGACGACCTCGAGGCGTGGATCGAGGCGAAGGTCGAGGGGCTGCTGGATGAGGCTGTTGCGAGAGGCACGGTGGACTGGATGGAGAGCGTGGCGTTCAGGCTTCCGATGCAGGTCGCCCTTCGTCTGCTGTCGCTCGATCCTAGGGGGCACGACCGTGTCAAACATCTCAGCGATGAAGCGATCGACTTGCTCGCAGGCACAACCACGCGCTGGCAGATGGCTCGGAACATGTTCGGGGCGATGCGTCTGTATCGTTGGTGCGTGCGCGCTTTTCGCAGCGCCCAACGACAGCGACCCGAAGGCCTCATGGGCGGGCTCGTCGACGCGGTCGACGCCGGCGCCCTCAGCGACAAAGAAGCCTCGAGCATCGTTCTGCAGGTCCTCATTGCCGGTAGCGACTCTTCGGCAAGCCTCATCGGCAGCGCCGTCGCGCTGCTTGCGGACAATCACGCGCTGCAGGACGAGCTGCGCGCACACCCCGACCGCATCGCGGCCTTCATCGAGGAGGCCATTCGGCTCGAGGCGCCTTTTCAAGGGCACTTTCGGCAGACGACGACCCCGTGCGAGCTCGCTGGAGTGTCGCTGCCTGCGGGCGAGCGGCTGTTCCTCACCTGGGCGTCGGGCAACCGCGACGAGCGACAATACGACGACCCCGAGGTGGTGAAACTGGACCGCCCACGCCCCCGTGCACACTTCAGTTTTGGCCATGGAATTCACATGTGCATCGGTGCGGCGCTGGGAAGACTCGAGGCCCGCCTCGCGATCGCTTCGCTGTTGAGTCGAACGCGGTCGTTCACCCTGGCTGACGGGACACCGCGACATCGCTCGAGCATCTTCGTACGCACCCTACAGCAGCTGCCGATCCGACTCGTCCGGTGAGCGTTCGTGATGTTCGCGGCAGTCTCGACTGCATTGTCGACCAGCTCCCGGCCCCACGCGCGCATAAGAGACATTATGTTAACTCTCGATGAAAGCCATAAAGGGCTTTCATCGGGACTATACTCAGGGGACTAATCTCTTACGGCTCAGGCGAGGAGAGACGAGATTGCGCCGTTGCAAAACTGTGGATCACCAAATGTGTCGAAGTCTTCGATCCCCATCGCCTTGCCAAGGGTGACGAACAGGTTGTTGTGCGTCTCGGTGTTGCCGAACGCGTGGTGGCCGGTCTGTAGCGCGCCGCCCAGGTCACCGAGCAGCACGTAAGGCATGTCGTCGAATCGATGACTCGGTCCTTCCGACACCTCCGTCACCCAGAGGATGGCAGTGTTGTCGAGCACGGTCTCGCCAGGCGCATCCTCGTAACTGTCTAGCGCATTGGCCAAGTAGGCGATCTGATCGCCTAACCACGTGCCGATCCTGGCCATCTTCTCCACCGCTGCGAGCTGAACTTCGTCGGCATCTTTGATTTGCGACGTCGGCACCGCGTCGTGCGAGATTCCATGGTGGTAGGTGTCGGTGGGCCGCGTCCAGCCATCGGTGTTGTCGAGCAGCTTCTTGTAATTTACGCCCGACTGGGCCGTGGAGAGCTGTAGCGTCGCGACACGCGTCACGTCGCAGGCCATCGCCGATGCGATGAGATCCATCTGCGTGGTGAGGATTTCCGGGAAATATTGATTCTTCTGGATGTCATTGTCGGCGATCGTGCCTCGGTCAGGACGATCGCAATACTCGCCGACAATGATGCGCTTCTCGAGCCCACGGAGCAGGGTGAGGTGCTTGTCGAGGCGCTCGTTGTCGTCCTTGCCAAGCTTGCCTTTTAGGCTCGCGAAGTCGCTAGCCGCCATATCGATCACGCTGCGGCGTTGATCGACCTCGCGTTGCATGTCCGACAGCGTCTTGCTCGGATCGGGAACGTTCTGGAACAAGCGATCCCAGACTTTTTTGGGGTCGTCTTCCGAAGCGATCGCGTTGTTGGCACCGCCACCTTCTCCGTAGCACATGTACGAATAGAAGTTCTGGTACTGCCGCTGCGTCTGCACGCCGCATTGAATCGACGGCAACTGGTTGGCCGCGGCGACATGCCTGGCGATCTCCTGGTCGATACTGATGCCAGCTCCCCAACCTATGTTGCCAAACTCGGTGTTTTTCACCTCGCTGAAGTTCCGACCGGTGAGCAGGCTCGTCATGCCCGCCGCGTGCCCGTTCGCACCTTGCATCTTGGCTGAGGCCATCTCGATGCCGCTCAGCACGCTCAACTTCGGTCGCAACCTGGGCGTATCGAACCCAGAGAGAATGCGCGGCACGGTGAAGTTCTTCCCCGTTTCGTCGGGCAGCCAATCACGCATCACGGTGCCGTTGCTCGTGTAAACGATGATGAGGCGTTTGATGCGCTCTGGAATGTTCGCGGAGGCCTCTCGGCCCTGCAGCGCTTCCAAAAAAGGCAGCCCCAGGACGGCGCCACCGAGGCCAGTGAGAAATGCGCGACGGGGGATCATGAGCCACCTCCTTCGATGTCAAGTCGTGTTCGATAAAGAAACGCCGGCGATTCAGTTAGCGCGAGCAACAGTTCGCGAATGTTCCCGCCGGTCTTCATGAACCGATCGAGCGCCGGTTTCACCGTGCACTTGTCGTCGTGTGTGGCGTCGCGACCAAAGGCGTAACGAAACCAGTCGATGGTGAGACAAGCGTGCATTTGGGGGCTCTGCGCGATGGCGGCAAGCATGTCCTGCTGCCCGGCGTAATCGCCTTGTACGTCGGTTCCGTCGATGACTGCCGTCGTGTCCACCTCGAGCCCGTGCTCGTCGGCTTTCCAGCGGCCGAGCTCGTCGTAGTGGCCAAACGCGAAACCGACCGGGTTCATCAGTTGGTGGCACGCCTTGCAATTGGCGGGAGATGTTTTTTGTTCGAGCTGCTCCCGCGATGTGGCTTCAGGATCGAACGGTGGCAGCGTGGTGTCGACGTTGTCGGGGGGCGGAGGCGGAGGCGCACAGAGCAGCTTCTCCAACACGAAAAGCCCGCGATTGACGTGAGAGCGAAGCTCGGGATGTGCGAGTCGCGCCATCGTGGCCCCTTGCGTCATCATGCCGGAAGCGCGCGTGGGATCGAGCTCGACCTTCGTGAAGTCATCGCCTGTGACGCCGCTGATACCATAGTACTCTGCGAGATCGGCGTTGAGGAAGGTCGTCGAATCGGTCAACAGCGCCGACATGGTTCCGTCGCCATCGCGGAAAACATATTCGACATAGGCCTCGGCTTCCTGCTTCATCAATGCCGCAATGGTTTCGGTGAAAGCTTCGTCTTCCTTCTGAAGATTGTCGAGCTCATAGAGACTACCCCACTGCGCGTAAAAGTTCTTTACCGCACGCGTGCCCCGGTCTTCGTCGAGCATCCGCTCAGCGTGGGCACGGACCTGAGCGCTCGTTTCCAGCTCCCCGTGCTCGGCGGCTGCGAGCAGTTCCGGAGTGGGTGCCGTTCCCCACAGGAGATACGACAGGCGTGTCGCCGTCTCGTAGGCGGTTAGCCGCACCGCGTTCGGTGCTGCAGGATGGGAGACACCAAGCTCAATGCGATAGAGAAAGTGTGGCGACTGTAACATCGCGCTGAGCAGCAAGCGCACCCCATCGCTAAAGTCATATTTGGCTTTGTTGTCGGCGTAGAACTCGAGGTAGCGGTCTCTCTCATCAGCTGTCAGCGGGCGGCGAAACAAACGCAGACCGATGGCGGGCACGAACGAATCTACGCACGGATCTTGTCCCACCGTGGCGATGTTGCAGTTGAGCAGACGATCCATGTCGACAATTGCACGCGCGGCGATTTCACGCGACGCGCGCTCGTAGTCCTCGATGATGAGGGCGTGGTAGGTCGCACTGTCGGCGTTGTTATCGAAGCCGAACTGCCGCGCTTCGGGCGTGAAGTTCGACGCCGGTTCGGTCGTGTCACCAAGCACGTCCCGAACGGTATTGTTGTATTCCCAACGGGTGAGTCGACGCATTGGCGACGCACCGAGGTTCGGTTCTTGGCAAGAGAGATCAGGCTCAGGTGGTGACGTGTGGTGCGATTCGCAACCCACCACTCCCGCGCACGCCACGCCAACGATTGTGGCAACCCAGCCGACATACCGATTCATGACTGCGGTATCAGCAACAAGTGGGCCATGGCGGGTGAAGGCTGATTGCGGTCGCCAGCATGCTCAGTTTTCTCTCATGAACACCGAGGGTTACCTCTACGATCGGTGAGTGGCGTGCCGTGCAGGCGCGGTGTGCACGTTAGGTACACCCACACGGGTGCGTTGCGCATTGTGTGCCACATGGGTGCGGGTCTACCAGCCCCCGGCTCTCTACCAGCTGACCAGCTCCACGATTGCGTAGGAGTAGCGTTGTGTTGACTTTCGGCGAAGCCACACGGGGCTTCATGCGGACGACTCTCCCACCCGATCGATGTTCGCGATCGTTGGAACGCGACACCGCTCGATGACGCAAGACCCTCAACGGTCGGTGCGAGCGCTGCTGGGCAGCTGGCCGGCACTATGAGCTGAGATGCTCCTGGAAGAACTCAGCGCTGCGACCAAGCGCGTGCCTTCGCGCGGTCCACTGTCCGCCCTTGTGGACCCCCAGGTTGGGGAGGGCTGCGAGCGCTGCCGAACGCTGTTCGGGCTCGTTGAGCGGAATCACCACGCCGGGCATGATCTCCGCCGACATGTCTCCCTGCATGTCGATGCGGATGGTCCTCTGTCCGTCGAGCCTGATGGCCTTGGGGTCGAAGCTCGAGGGCTCAATCGAGTCGAACGAGTGCTGCGCGCCCTCATAGACGTGCATCTCGATGTTCGCGCCGTGCGGCTCGGTGTCATCGATCAGCCCTTGTACCAAGCTCACGGGAACCCAGTCGTCCTGAGCACCGTGCAACACCAAGACTGGGCTTTGCGACCAGCGCTGATCCTCCATTCTCAGGTGCGCTGCGGGATAGAAGGAGAGATGGGCAGCGAAGCGCTCTCCACCAGGCGTCAGAGCCTCTGCTAGAGGCTCCCAAGCCGAGTAGAGGGCGACGGTGCCACCAAGACTCCACCCGGATATCCCAATGCGGGCAGAATCTATCGCAGGGTGGGTGCATAGCATTCTGAGGGCTTGGTAGACATCGGTCAGCATCATGGCGTAGGTCACACTCATCTGATCCTCGACGGTAGATTTGATGAGCCGCGAATCGAAGCTGTGCACTCGGAAGACAGCGAAGCCAGCCTCGAGCCAGCCCACGATGTGTTCGTGGTGATGGCCTTGCCAGTTCAGGCTACCGTGAACGGCGACAACGCATGGCATCGGCTCTCCGATGGGGTGCTCGGGTATCAACAAGGAGCCAAACACGGGATGGTGAGGAACCGAGTCCATCTTGCGTAGGATGTGGTGGATTTCGAAGGGGCTGGCAGAGGGATAGTCGATTCTGCCTATCCGGCCGTCTGCGAGGTTGGGGGGGGACTCCATGGCTTGTCTCCGGAGTTGTTCGACTCGCTCGCGAGTCATGCGGCGGCGTAATGAGCCTGCCTACTTGCTCCTACCCCAACCATTGCGATAAGAGACATGATGTTAACTCTCGAATAGAGCCATAAAGGGCCTTCATCGGGACTATACTCCACGGCGATCGTGGCGTGTGGAGCTTGGGATCTGGTCTTTGGTGCGAGGTGTCCTGGCTCGATGCCCGGTGGTCGGCCACCGGGGTCAGCGCCGTTTCAGCAGTCGTAGGTAGCGGTTGATCGGGCCGAAGGGGTGAGAGGCGGCGTGCTTCCCATAAAGGGTCATGATGCGATCTTCCACGCAATACTCGAAGTCGAGTTTACGCTCGCCGTCCATGTGGAGCTGGTTGTCGTTCGTGGTGTATGCGCCCTGATCGGAGGTGCTGGGTGTCACCTGGGTCGCGCTACACGCGCAGATGTCGTCTTGCTCCGTGCAGATCAAACCGTCGCTAAAAATCCCATCGGTAATGCTGCTGTTGCCATCGCATCCGGTCGTGAAGACCGCCACCAGATCTTCGCAGCTCGTAATCTCCACCGAGTTGATGCAGCTGTTGGCGGTCTCGATACACGAGCCGGGGATCTTCCAGCGCATACGTGAACGCTGGGTAATGTTGAAGGTGGTTCTGCCATCATTACCGAGAAAGATCGTGCCGATCATGCCGCCGTCGGGCGTGAGGGTGATCCCTTTGCAGCCAGGGATCAGTGCGGAGGCGTCGATTTCATCCGCGCATTGGTCGGTGACGGACCAGGCGCCTCGAACCTCGCCGCCGCATGGCGTGAAGCTCGACTCCTTGCAGTCGAACTCCGTGTCGAGCTTGGGAGCCTCGTCGCGACAGCCCAAGAGCGACAAGAGCGAGAGAAGACCCAGCGTGGTCACCACGCCCGGCCGCGAGCGCGGGGGCCTGCGACGGAGCAGGATGAGCCCAAAGATCCCGAGCAGAAACCAACGAGCCAAGCGGGAGGTGGCCGAGGTGAGTTGGGGCTCTGCCCCGCGAGCCCAGGAACACCCGAAGATGGGCTCGGTTTGGTGCTCGCGCGCGATCGCAACCCAGTAGGAGCCGCAATAGTCGTTGGCCGCGGTGCAACCGAACTCGTTTTCGTCATAAGTGACCCAGTCATCGAGGAAGCGATCGAGCGGAGCCATGTCGAAGTGGCCGGTCTTGATCCCGCGTTGGATGATCGTGATCATGGCCACCAGCATGCTGATGCTCGCCTCTTCCGCGGCGCGGACCAATGGCGCCGTCTCACCGGTGCACTGGTCCATGGATACGGAGTGGGCCAAGCCGTCGCGAGCCTCATCGTGAACGCCGCCCATCGCCTCGGCGTAGTTCATCACGTGCCGAATGCGATGGAAGTCGTCACTCCTCAGCGAATGCGAGAAGGAGTCCTGAAGCGCGTGCAGCGCCTGGCCGAGGTAGTAACCTGGAGCGTGCACCTCGGTTTCGAACAGACCATAGAAATCGAGGTACACTCGGGCATGGGTAATGACCTCACCCGTTTGGTAGGCCTCAACGGCCTTGACGGCCCGGTCCTTGATGTGGTCGCGCAGGGCGAGGACGGCCGTCCGATCCCCGTCGGGGCCATCGTCCTCGAGCGCGCGAAGCGCGTGCTGATATTGTCCTTCCGGGGATGTATGGAGCACGCGAGAACTCTGTAGGTCCAAGAGGGCGTGCCCGTCGGTATCTGGCGAGCGAACGCCGATCAACAGCGTCACGATGAAGAGGCGCTGCCGGTCGTTGTAGGCTTCTAGCTCGAACTGCTTGATGATGGCGTCCGCCAGCTTTTGCCAGCTTGCGGATCTCGTGAGCGGGGCCTTGCTCAGGTCCAGGTCGAGAAGGTAGTTCTGGTAAGCGTTCAGCGTGATGCGCTCGTGGCAAGGATCGGAGAAGCCGCTGCCGATCGAGAATGCTTCGGCCGGACTGCTGATGAAGAGCGCCCAAAAAAGCAGGACGGATCCGAAGTGGTGAGACGGTCGTACGGATGACATCAGAACCTGTATTCGACACCGACCACGGTGCGGTATTCGACCTGGATCAAAGGAATGCCGGTGAGGACGGGCGCGACGATGGCGAACGAGAGCGGATCGAAGTTGATCACGAAGTGGTCTGAAGGGTACCAGCGCAGCCCCGTGGGGCGGAGGTCGAAGAAGATACCCGTCGAGCCGGCGTCATCGAGCACGGTGTCGAAAAGCAGCGTCGAACTCCCCACCGCCACGCTGCTTCGCAGGAAGCCATCGGCGAAGAACATCTCGCCTCCGAGCGCTACGCTGAGCGCTCCGAGAACGGTCTTGCCGGAGGAATCGGTGGGCTGCCACACGTCTTGTTCGACTTGCAGGAACAGCCCCCAGTCACCGGGGCGGTATCCTCCCTTGACGGCCCAGCCAAAGGTCGGGTTGAGCAGGGTGCTGTTAACGATGTCGCTAAGCAAGGACAAGTGACCGTCGGCCGACACGAAGATGCCTGCTTGGGACGGCTCTTCCGCGTGAGCGTAGCTGCTGCTCACCAGTGTCGCTGCCCCTAGGCAGGAGGCCAGCGCGAACCGATGCACGCAAGCGGCGTGACGGCGCAGAGGGAAGCGGTGCGTGGCGGGTGCCCTCGATTGGGTAACCATTGGACCAGGCTACCTGGGGAACAGCGCGGTCACAATGATGGCTGCAAACCAGGTGGCGTGTCGCGTCATGCCGCTATCGTACACAGATCTACCTGTCTACCTGCTCCCACCCCAACCATTGCGATGAGAGACATCATGTTAACTCTCGATGAAAGCCAAAAAGGCATTCATGGGGACTATACTCCGCCATGGCGGATCGGGCAGTTTCGTAGGTTCAAGCGCCGCCCGAGCCGCCTGCGCCGCCGCGACCGCCCGAGCCGCCCGCGCCAACGCTCTGATCTTCACAGAGGTTGCTGCACTCATCGTCATCGACCGGATTTCCGTCGTCACACTCTTCGGGCGCCTCGACGCGTCCATTGCCGCAAACGAACTCGGCAAACGAATCCTGCTCACCCGGTTCCGAAGTCGCCAGACAGGCGCACGCGCCCGCAAACATCAATGCTCGTTCGATCTTCGGCCTGGCCGGGCGGAGTCGAACCCCGTCCTCATTCACGAGCCACCACGCCAGCAGCAGGCTCGCGAGCGCCCAAAGATCGCTCGGATCGGTCACGATGGTCCAACGAAGACCAAAAACACGGACCACGTCGATCAGCAGGTTGGCCACCTGCTTCGAGAGGTTTTGCCCCACGAACACGCTCATGACGGCGAAGAAACAGATGACTCGACCCACCGTACGTCGTGCGTCGACCAAGACGCAGAGCAACACGGGAGCCACGATCAGACCCGGCACGTCGCTCAGCTTGCCCGTCAACCAGCTCGGCAGAAGGCCGGCGCCTTTCAAGACGTGGTCGTTGAGCACCAAGAGCGTGAGCGCACCCCACCGCCAACCTGCTCCTACCCCAACAATTGCGCATAAGAGACACTATGTTAACTCTCGAATAGAGCCAAAAAGGGCCATCATGGGGACGATATTCCATGATTTTTGGGAACGGTAACCTGCCGACTAGAGGTATTGTTCCTCCATCCCGGCTAAGCCTCTGCGCGACGAAACTTGGGACGCCAATACCAGAAATGTTGGCTCGAGCTCATCGCGCTGATGGCGGCAATGGTTGTCCCGCACGCCACCACCAGCCAGGGCAGAACGACCGGCAGCAATGCAGGACTCGACAAGTCCCACGCCGCGAGAGGTTTGGCTGCGAAGGCGAGGGTAAACGACGCCACGTGCAGAATGGTCGCGTGGACGTGAATCAAATATTCCCTCGAGCTGAGTCCGCCGAGCTCCTTGCGACTCGCTCGCTCGATGAGGACATCCCAGGTCAACACCACCAGATCGGCGACCAACACCACGACCGTCAACCAGAGCAACCAGCCCCCGCTGTTGAGCGCGAACAAAAGGAGAGCGGTCAGGCAGAGAAATACTGCGCGGAAGGTGTGAAGCTGATGCTCGAGAAAGCTCTCCTCGTGGGTGTGAAGCTTGTACTTCTGCAGATGGAAGTAGGCCCCGTCCACACTGCCTACGAGACCGTGCACGACGAAACATAGGGTCGCTGCCATCATCATGTCCACGTGCATATCTTCACGGATCCTTCGTTTCCCTGGAGTTCAGAGGAGCGTTCTCTCTTTAAGTATAGTAGGAAGAGAGAAGTTTAGTATAAGAGAAGCATAGTCTAGAGAGAGAAGATAAGTCTTGCGTGTAAGCTCTGCGTGCAAGCTCTGCGCGTTAGCTCTGCGTCACCCTGGTTCCTTCGAGGAGCTCAGAGG
>JAPYTK010000159.1 GCA_029941785.1 Polyangiaceae bacterium
GGCCTGCGCGACCCGGTAATCGGCGGCGACGACGCGGCGTCGTGCGGCTCGCAGATCGGGTCGTTGTTGGAGCAATTGGGCGGGAATGCCCGTCGCGGGCAAGGGAACCGCCTGCGGGAGGGCTGCCGCTTCCGCACGGACCGTCGCTTGAGGTGGTTTGCCGATGAGAACGGCGATTTGACGGTCGGCGATCTGCTCGCGTGCCTCGATCAAGGCGAGCTGGGCGCGGGCCCCGATGATGAGCTGCTCTTGCTGGTACACATCGCTGAGTGCGGCATCGGAACTCTCGAAACGAAGCTCGAGAAGCTTGAGCATCGTCTCGTTCGTGGTGAGTTGCTGCTTGAGCAAGGCGGCGAGAGCGCGGTTCTCGAGCACATCGAGGTACCGTTCGGTGACGTTTGCGGCGATGGTCATCGCGGCGGACTCGACGTCGGCTCGCCCTGCCGCGGTGTCTTCCCCCGCTGCGAAAAAGCCGGCTCGCACCCGTCCCCAGACGTCGAGCTCGTAACTCACGGGGAGCGAAGCGGAGAACTGGTTCGTCTCTCGTCCGGCGATCGTCTGTTCGCCCATACCGAAGTCCATTTTTGTATCTGGGCTCTTGCTACGACCGGCGCTTAGACTCGCGTTGACGGTAGGGAACAGGCCGGCCATGGCGGCGCGACGATAACTCTCGGCCTGTTTGAGGCGTGCCCAGGATCGTTTGAGGTCGAGGTTCTTCGTGAGCGCTTGATCGACGAGTGAGGCGAGTTCGGGCTCGCCGAAGTGTTGCCACCAGCGGCCGTCACTTCGTTTGGCCTTGGCTGATGTTCCGCTGCCGTTTTCAAACTTCCCTGGCGTCGCCACGGGGGCTTTGGGGTCCTTGTCGACGTCGTGCAGCAAGCACGAGGAGGTGCTCAGCGCGGCGCTGCATAGGAGGACGAGGTACGGACGTCTCATGTCTTCGCTCCGGTAGCGAGGCGTGGCTTCATGGCTTCGAGAATGAAATCGATGGCCTCGCTGGCTTTCCCCGAAAAACTGGAAAGTGGGCTGTCCGGTGGCAAGCACTGTCGCTGCAGTCGAAACAAGAGCGTGCCATTGACCGCGGTCCAAAGTTTGAGCGCCGCGTCCGTGCTCGGCAGATCGGGTCGCAGGCTGCCGTCCGCCTGCCCCCGCTCTATCGCGCCGCATACCGTCGTGAAGAGCCGCGCAATGTTGGACTGCATGGCGGCGCTGTTCTCCAGTTCGCCGTCGAAGGGCTCGCCCGTCAACCAGCGTGACACGGCAAGCTTGAAAGCGTGGGGTGGTTCGTTCATGTGCTCGGCGTAGGCCCGCAGCAATGCCCGCAGTTGTTCACAGCCGTTTTGGTCGCCGCCGAGGACTTCGTCAAAGCGCGCGAGCATGCTCGATTGCAGCCCCACCACGACTCCCATGAGCAGTTCTTCCTTGTTCTTGAAATAAAGGTAAAGGGTGCCCTTTCCAAGCTGTGCATGCGTGGCCACATCGTTCATGGTGGCCAGCGAGAGGCCCTTCTTGGCGAAGATGTGTTTGGCGGCATCTAGGATTTGATTCCGCCTCTGCTCTCGCTCACGCTCGCGTCGATCTGCTACGCTCATAATAAAATCAACGTCTTACGTTGTGTGACCGGTGGTCAGTTGGTGACCTTGCGTCGTATACTGACTCTCGTTTGTAACGGTGTCAAGGGTCTGAGCGCGTCATTCGCGGTGGCTCGGCCCGAGGTGGCTCACCGGCCCCGCGAGCGACACGGAGCGCGTATACGTTGTGGACGGTGGTGGAATGTTCCTTGGCGGGCCCTGGGGATTCGTGTAGCCCCCGTCGGTCATGTTCCAACACCGTTTCAACCATTCGAGCGATCGACGCCTACCCTTGTTGCTGGCAGCGAGTGCGGCGATCGCAGTCGCCGCGGCGGCCTGCACCAATGTTCCAATGAATAGCGCGGACGATGATTCATCCGTGTCAGCCGGTAGTGGCAGCACCGCCAGCGGCGGCGCGACGAGTAGCAGCACGGCGAGCGCCAGCGGCACGAGCACGGCAGGCGTCGGAGGCGCGGGCGGGGCGGCGTCGGCGCAGGCATCCGCGGCGGTGACGAGCGGAACCGGTGGCGGCATGCAAAACGCGAACTGTGGCGACTTCCTCGTGCAACCCGGCGAAGACTGCGACGATGGCAACATGGTGGCGGGCGACGGCTGCGACAACAACTGCAAGACCGAAGCCGTCGTTTGTGGCAACAGCAAAGTCGAGGCGGGCGAAGAGTGTGACGACGGGAACATGGTCCTCGCCGATGGTTGCGACAAGAGTTGCAAGCTGGAGCCGGGCAGCACCTGTGGTGATGCCGTGGATCTCAACGTTGCATTGATGAACGACAGCTACAGCGGCGACACGACCAACAAGGGCAACACCAATTTTGGTGATCCCACCTGCGACACCGACTTGGCGGCGATGTCTGACACCGTGGTGCACCGCTACACGGCCACGGCCACGGCCTCCTACTCCTTCATGACCGTCAGCCCGATGGGCGGCTCGATGCTCGATACGGTGTTGTGGGCCTACAACGATTGCTTGAACGCGGGGGCTGCGGCGCAGATCGCTTGCAACGACGATTACGATTTTCAGCATTACTTCTCGCGGATCATCCGGGTCCTCGAAAAGGACGAGACGATTTTCATCGTCGTGGCAGGCAGCATCTATCAAGGAAGTAGCCCCGCTGGCCCCTACACACTGATCGTCAAACAAAACGGTAGTTGTGGCGACGGTTCGGTGGATCTTGGCGAACAATGTGATGACGGAAACGTGGCGCCGGCCGATGGCTGTGACCCGAACTGCTCCCTCGAGGTGAGCATGGTCGAGATGGAGTCGAACGGCAGTGTGGCGATGGCCAACGCGGTGAGCGGGTCCTTGATCTACGCCACCATCGACCCGTCCAATGACGAAGACCTCTACGCGATCAGTGTGAAGATCGACGAAACGGTGATCGCTCAACTGATGCCGGCGTTTGACAATGGTTGCGGCGAGGGCACGACGATGTCCCTCGGTGACGTCGACTCGGAGCTCGAGCTGTTGGCGACCGATGGCGTGACGCCCATTGCCTTTCAGGAAAGCTCTTTCTGCAACTACATCGCGACCGGTGTGCCGTCGGCAGGCACCTATTATGTGCGCGTGGCAGCTTCGACGACGTTCTGTCCGGGATGTCGCTTTGGGTACCGACTGCTCGTCAAAACGGAGACGATGGCGCAGCCGTCAGGCGATCCGTGGATCAACGAACTTCACTACGACAACGTGGGTGGCGACCAGAATGAGTTTGTCGAGGTGGCAGGCGCCGCGGGGACCGACCTGAGCGGCTGGTTGCTCGTCGCCTACAATGGCAATGGCGGCGGAAAATACGACACCATCAACCTGATGGGCGTGATTCCAGACCAACAAAATGGCTATGGGACGCTCGCGTTCGACTTTGCGACCTTGCAGAATGGTGCGCCAGATGGCGTCGCCTTGATCGACGGCAACAACAACAACAGCATCATCGACTTCATCAGCTACGAGGGAGCTTTTGTCGCGACCGACGGCGAGGCGCAGGGGGCCATGTCGACGGATATTCTCGTCTCGGAGTCCTCGGCCACGGCTGTCGGTGACTCGCTCTCGCTGATCGGCATGGGCCATCAGCAAGCTAGCTTCAAATGGTCCGCGATGACCGCGCCGCATACCAAAGGCATGGTCAACACCACTCAGACCTTCCAGTGAGGGATTTGCTGAGCGTGGTGCTTGGCAGATCGCCACTCGCCGACCTATGATGGTTGACCGACCCGTGGGATCCTATCGAATCAAGCGTGACGACACAGGCGCACCTTTTGTAGAGGTGTCGCGACGAGGCCGACGTCTGCTCGCACATCCCATGTACAACAAGGGTAGCGCGTTCACCTACGAGGAGCGCGAGCGCTTTGGTCTCGACGGCTTGCTCCCCCCGCGCATGAGTTCGCCCGAGGTCCAGCTCGATCGAGCGTACGCCAACATCATCCGCAGTGATGAGCCCCTCCAACAGTACATCGCCTTGGCCGCTCTGCAGGATCGAAACGAGACGCTATTTTACAAGATCATCTTGCGGCACCTCGAGAAGTTCGCGCCGGTGGTCTACACGCCTACGGTCGGTCTCGCTTGTCAGGAGTACAGTCATATCTTTCGCCGGGGGCGGGGGCTCTGGATCACCCCGCTGCACAAGGGCAAGATCGCGAACCTTCTCGACAATGCACCCTACGATGACGTGGCGCTCATCGTCGTGACGGACAACGAACGTATTCTGGGACTCGGTGACCAGGGGGCCGGCGGCATGGGGATTCCAATCGGAAAGCTCGTTCTGTACACCGTGGGGGCAGGGATCCACCCCACTCGCGTGCTTCCGATCAGTCTCGACGTTGGCACGGACAACGAGGCGCTGCTCGAGGATCCTCTGTACATCGGATACCGTAAGCCCCGCTTGAGGGGGGCCGAATATGACGCTCTGGTCGACGAGTTCATCCAAGCGGTCAAGATTCGTTTTCCGAGCGCGCTCTTGCAGTGGGAAGACTTCAAGAAGGCCACGGCGTTTACCTTGCTCGACCGTTATCGCACCGAGCTTCTGAGCTTCAATGATGACATTCAAGGCACCGCTGCCGTCGCCCTGTCGGGTGTCATGGCGGCCATGCGGATCACCGATATCCCCATCACCGAGCAGCGCGTCGTCATCCTCGGAGCGGGGGCAGCGGGGATAGGGATCGGGCGGCAACTACGGGACGCGATGTCAGCCGGAGGGTTGGCCGGTGACGAACTGACTGCAGCGGTGGCCGTGCTCGACAGCCGAGGACTGCTCGTCGACTCGCGCGATTTTCGCGACGACTACAAGCGCGAGTTTGCTTGGCCTGCGGCTCTGGCCGAGCAGAAAGGACTCCTGGGGTCCAGCGGGCTTGCCGATGTCGTCGGTACCGTGAAGCCGACCGTACTCATTGGGACGAGCGGACAGCCGGGTACCTTCACCGAGGATGTCGTCAGGATGATGGCCGCGCACGTGGACCGACCGGTCATTTTCCCCTTCTCGAACCCGACAAGCAAATGCGAGGCGGTGCCAGCCGACCTCATCGCATGGACGGATGGACGCGCGCTCGTCGCTAGTGGCAGTCCCTTCGATCCTGTTTGCTACGGCGACCGGACCATTCGTATCGGGCAGGGGAACAACGTCTACATTTTCCCTGGCGTGGGATTAGGCGCGCTCGTCGCCAAGGCGACGGAGGTGACGGAGTCCATGTTCACGATCGCGGCCAAGACACTTGCGTCGGAGGTCGGAGCGGACGACTTGGCGGAGTGTGCCCTTTATCCACCGCTGCGAGAGCTGCGCCAAATCACCGCGCGGATTGCCGGAGCCGTCGCTCTCGAAGCCGTTCGTCAAGGCGTCGCGCCAACGGCGACCGCGCACGAAGTCGCCGAGCGAGTTGAAGAGGCGATGTGGCAGCCCGAGTACATTCGCTTCGTCAAGAGCTGAGCCGGCTGTTCAGTCTGCGTAGTCGATGGTGAGTGGTGCGTGGTCGCTGAAGCGCTGCCGCTTGTAGATCGAGGCAGAGCTGGCTCGTTTGCCGATACCTTCAGTGCACAGCTGATAGTCGATTCGCCACCCGACGTTCTTTGCCCAGGCCTGACCGCGGTTGGACCACCACGTGTATTGTTTGGGTCGTGGATCGACCACGCGAAAGGCGTCCACCCAGCCTTCCCGATCCATGAGCTGGTCCATCCAAGCGCGTTCCTCTGGCAAGAAGCCGGAGTTTTTCTGGTTGCCCCGCCAGTTTTCGATATCGATCTTCTTGTGGGCGATGTTGATGTCCCCGCACACGATGAACTGCCGCCCGTCGTCGCGGAGCGTCCGAAGGTGTTGGGTCAATCGTTTCAGGGTCCTCATCTTGAACGCTTGGCGCTCCTCGCGGCTGCTGCCCGAGGGGAGGTAGATCGAGATCACGCTCAGATCGCCGAAGTCAGCTCGAAGATAACGGCCCTCCTTATCGAAGGGGGCGTAGCCCATCGTGTCGATGATCCGGTCCGGTTTCTGCCGCGCGAAAATCGCCACGCCGCTGTAGCCCTTTTTCTCCGCGTCGCAATAGTGTTGGTGCCATCGCCGAAGTCGGGACAGTTCGACCGGCCGCTGTTCGGGCTGGGCTCGGACCTCTTGTAGACACACGACGTCGGCGTTTTGCCGGCCAAGCCAAGGCAACATGCCCTTTCGTACCGCGGAGCGGATCCCGTTGACGTTGATACTGATGATGCGCATCGGGGACGGACCCTAGTCACAGTGGCGCGGGTCATCAATCGATGCGAATCATGCCGCTCATCTTGGTCTGTGTCGTCGAGAGCTTGGCGGCGAGAGCGCCTTTGCTGTTTGGGGGCCCGAGCGCAGTGGCTTGCCAATCGTTGGGGTGCAACAAGGTGCGTTTGATGTGGCCGATCGGGGAGTGTTTGGCGGTCATCTCGACAAAGGCGTACCGCCGTGAGCGGAATCGGAAGCTCGCGCCGCCGGATGGGAGGCCGACGCCGAGCATCGTGTGTTTGTGGGCGCGGGAGGAGATGAGGACCACGTCGATGTTCAATTCGCGCAAGATCATCGCGACCACGAGCGCCTTGGAGTCGCAATCACCCCAGCGCTCAGCCACCACCAATCCGGGCGGCAGGATGCCGAAGGGCTCCTTTTTCGGTATCCGGTAGTGGATGTGCTGGCCGAAGGCGATCACGATCTTGGCGATTTGCAGAGTGTTCAGGCCGTCTCGTTTGGCTCGCGCGCGGAATCGCTCGATGATCGGTGCCATTTCGTCGCGGCCTTGGCGATCGAGCTGTTGATAGACGCAATGCAAGCCGACGTGGCATCCGCGAGGAGGTGCCCATTGAAAACGGCTTTCGTCGACGCGTCGATGCCCGACCCGCCTCGCGTAGTTGAGGTAGTCTTGGCGAACGGTCGCGGCGCGCGTGGTGGCCAAGCGATACTCGAGGCCGTAGCGAGAGGGCTTGGTTCGAATCGAGGTCCAATGATGCGTAGCGCGGGGCTGTTCGGTGCCGGCAGGTACCCCCGCCACTCCGAGATCGACTCGGCCAGAGCGACCTGCGGTTCGTCTTCTCTTCTTGGGCGGAGGCTTTGGTGTTTTTCGGGGTGTCTTCTTGGGCCCGTCATCGTCGTCGAACTCCGCCCAGGGCGAGCCCTCGTCATCCTCTTGGGCGCTGTCGTCGTCATCGTCGTCGCCGAGCAAGTCCGCCAGAGACAGCGGGAATGCGCAACAACAGCCGCTGATGACCACTGCCCCTGACAAGCTGACGCACAGTCCCACGACGCGCGGCCAGAGAGTGACTCTCATGAGGGAGCCATGATTTCCCCTTGCCCGAGGGTCGGCAAGGGGAGCAGGCCATCCAACGTTGTCTGCAGTCCTGGGGCGGTCATCAGCGCGAGCACGACCATGACGGCTGCGAGTACCAGTGCGGGGGCGATGTTCCCTTTGCCGATCTCTTCCATTTCATCTACATCTCTGGTGAGCCGGGAGAAGAGCCACGTGCCGAGCGCCAGCACGAGCGCGCTGACGATGGCGGACACCACGACGTGAATGCTCGCGTAGGTCAGGACATGGCGCGCCGCGAGCCAGCTCATGCCGCTCGGTCGTTGCATCAAGTCGATCGCGCTGAACGTCGCCATCACGGCGTGCTGCATCAAGAGCCCGAGCGCGATGAGACTACCGGCTTGCAGGATGCCGAAGGCGATATTCCCCTCGCGTTGTTGGGCGCCGGTTGAGCCGGATCCGATCAAGCGGTGCAGACCGCGGGCCGAGACGTAAATGCCCGCGGCGCCGACGAAGATGCCGAACAAGATCTTGGCGATGCCGAGGAGGACGATCGAGGATTCCATGATGTTCTTTCCTTCTTCCGTTCTGCTCGTACCCGGCGTCAAGTTCAGGGGGTCACCGTGACTCGTAGACCACCATCGCGGGGAGTTCGAGAGTCGTGAGAAAGCCGCCTTTGCCACAACCGGTGTCCAGTCCAATGGTGCAGGGCCCGGCCCACATGTCCGTGGGATCTTCGGGAGTGAAGCTGCTCAGCTCTTCTGGCAGGTATTCGGTGACCGTGTGGCCAAACACCACCCGTTTACCGCGGTAGTGCTGGAAGAAATGCTGATCACGCTGCCAGAGCAGTGCCATCTTCTGTTTGGTTTCCGCGGGGTGAAGCCAGCGCTGCCCGTCGCGAGCGAGGCCGGCGTGTACGTAAATTCCGTGCTCATCTTCGTAATGATAGGGGAGCGCGCGCAGCCACCGAATGACGTCGAGCGGGAAGAAGGTTCCGCGGGAAAAGGCGTTTGTCATCGCGGCATTGAGCGGCTGCTCGATGGCGCCGAGGTAGCTCTCCATGACCGCGAGGCAGCCGTGGGCTGGGGGGAGGATGAACTCGTCCCAGCCCTGATCAATGGCACGAAGCCACGCGTCTTCATGATTGCCCCGCAGGCAGACGACCTTGGCGGGGACGCGCTTGGGTAGGCTACGAAGATGCTCGATCACCTGCGCGCACTGGGGGCCCCGATCGAGATAGTCTCCCAAGAACACGAGCGTGTCGGCTTCGTCGAGTTCCGGCCACTGCGCTTCAACGCGCAGGAGCGCGCTCATTAGCCCGTGAATATCGCCGGTTACGAAGGTTCGCCCCGCCATGAGTCAACCACCTTTACCGTGCCGTTCCTGGCGTTCGGACGCAAGTACTGAGTCATGGGCGGCGCTCTCTCCGCTGGGTCGCAGGCGTCGCTGCTGGCGACGAAGCCACTGGATCAGCGGCTCGAACACGAGAAGCGGGGCGTCGTTGGCCACGAACAGGTTGGCGTGGGCAAAGGCTCGGTGTTTGTCGCCCACCGCGAGCACCTCGATGTCACCCCCGCCCCACGCTTCGTCTAGGCTCCGCGCAGTCGATTCGGGCACGATGCCGTCCTGTCGTGCGATCACGTTGAGCAGCGGTATCGCCATCTGCTCGGCGGCTTTGGTGAGGTTGACGCCACGCATCACCAGGTCACGGGCCGCGATCCACTCGGCGATTTCGCGGTTGATAGCCGGATGTGGATCCTCGACGGTTTGGGCCATTTCGTCCATGCGATCCATGTCGATGGTCGAGGGATTCATGTAGAGGGAGAGCAAGCTGGGGATGCGCCGTAGCAAGGGCATGGCGCCTTTGACGAGCTCGCGGGTGCCGGATAGTCGTAGCTTGCCCGCGATGGTGGGGGACGCAAAGGCGATTTTCAGGAGGGGGTGAACGTCGTTCCAGCGCAAGGGTGCGCCCATGGCGACAAACTCTGTGACGGCCTTTGGCTTCTGCAGGGCGAGGTAGCCTAGCGCGATCGTCCCGCCGAGGCTGCAGCCGATGAGGCTCAGGGTACGGCTTTCCGTGGCGGTCGCATCGAGTACGTGGTTGACGGCCGTCGGTACGTCAATCGTCGCGTAGCGGTCGAGGCTAGGTTCGGGTGCGTTCTTGTCGTCGCGGCGTGACGGTCCTTGTCCGCGCAGGTTGACCGACCATACTTCGAAACCCGCCTCCGCCAGACACCGCTCCATGCTGGTGTTGCGCGGGTGATAACTAAATATGAAGGTGTTCATCCCGTAACCGGGCACAATGAGAAGAGGCTTGGTGGTGGGATCGAAGCAGCCTGGCAAGCGAGTACGCCGCAGGTGGAGCGACCAGCCATCACTCGTGGGGGTGTATTGCTCCCGAACTTCGAGGTCGATGCGGCTCACGGGCAAGAGGGTAGTGGCCGAGCGTGGTCTCGTCGAGCGAGAGTCGGCACCGGGCCCCTGCAGGGTGATCTTCGGCACGATGTCGGGTGCCCCCAAGCTGACGTTCGATGAACGGGCTGCGGCAGTGAGCGAAACCTGATAGGTAGCGGCGCAGGTGCAAAGTGACTTCTCCGGAGACTGAGATCCAGCGACCTTTCGTTCGTTATTCGTGGCTGTTGCTCGCGTACGTCACGGCTGTCATCCTGTGGGGCGCCTATGTGCGGGCGAGCGGCTCGGGCGCCGGCTGCGGCAGTCACTGGCCGCTGTGCAATGGCGAGATTGTTCCACGCCATCCCAGCGCGAAAACGCTCATCGAGCTTGGCCATCGCATCACGTCCGGACTTTCTGCCGTTGGCGTGCTGATTCAGCTTCTTTGGTCTCGACGCCTCTTCGCGCGAGGATCGTCGACGCGTCGCTGGGCGGCTTACGGCGCTGCGCTGATGATCCTCGAGGTCATGATCGGTGCGGGTATCGTCTTGCTCGAGTACGTCGACATGAACGCGAGCGTTGGCAGGGCGCTTTGGATGGCGGTCCATCTCGTCAACACATTCCTGCTGGTAGGCGCCCTGACGCTGACGGCCCATGTGGCTGGAGGTGGTAAGCCGCCGCGATTTCGCCTAGGCGACTGGCGCGCGCTCGTGGGGCTCGCGGCCTTGGTGGGCACGATTTTCGTTGGGGCGAGCGGCGCCGTGGCGGCCTTGGGTGACACCTTGTTTCCCGCCCAGCATCTTCGAACGGCCCTCGCGGCGGATCTTTCGGCAACCGCGCACCTCTTGGTGCGCCTCCGGCTGGTGCATCCTTTTGCGGCGGTTTTCGTGGGCGGTTTCTTGCTGGTCGTGCGCATGCTGCTCGCGGGCTCTTCCGCTTCGCGCGACGGGCAGCGGTGGGGAATGTGTTTGCGGGTGTCGGTCCTCGCGCAGCTGGCGCTCGGCTTGGTGAATGTCATGCTGCTCGCACCGATCTGGTTGCAGCTCCTTCACTTGTTGTTGGCTGACGTCGTGTGGATCAGTTTGGTCATGATGCTCGCGTACTGCTTGGGCGAGGAAGACGTCGTCGTTGAGGCCGACGGCGAGACACACGAAGACGAGCCTTAGGCTTGAGCTACCCGTCAGTCAAATCGCGGAGTGTAGCGATTCATCGGGTCGTACTGATCGGGCCACGCTTGGTGGTGGCCAAGTGATTTTGCAGCGTGCCGGGTCCAATAGGGGTTGTACAGATGGGCGCGCGCGAGCACGCACAGATCGGCTCGTCCAGCGGCGAGAATGCTGTTCACATCCGTGTAGGAGGAGATGTTCCCGACGGTCATCGTGGGGATGCCGAGTTCGAGTCGGATCCGGTCGCTGAATGGCGTCTGAAAGAGTCGGCCGTAGCGTGGCTTGGCATCGGCGGTCGTCTGACCAGCCGACACGTCGATGATATCGCAGCCATGGGTTTGCAGCGCCCGGGCGATCTCGACCGCGTCTGCGCCGGAGTTACCTCCCGGAGCCCAGTCCGTTGCGCTGATCCGCACGCTGATCGGTTTGTGGGCCGGCCACACCGAGCGCACCGCATCGAAGACCTCGAGCGGGTAACGTAGTCGCCTGGCCATGTCGCCACCGTATTCATCGTCGCGGTGGTTCGTCAGTGGAGAGAGGAAGCTCGCCAGCAGGTAACCATGTGCGAAATGAAGTTCGAGCATGTCGAAGCCCGCTTCGTGCCCCATTTGGGCAGAGCGGACGAAGTCGTCCTTCACGGTATCCATGTCTGTCCGTGTCATGGCCCGAGGGGTCTGGCTGTGCGGCAGGTACGGCAAAGCGGATGCCGAGAGCAGGGGCCAGTCGTCGGCATCCAGTGGCTCGTCGATCCCGTCCCACATTCTCTTGGTCGCGCCCTTGCGACCTGCGTGCGCCAATTGCAGGCCGATTTTTGCTTCCGAGTGAGCGTGCACGAAGTCGGTGATCCGTTTCCATGCGATGACGTGCTTGGGATTGTACATTCCGGCGCAGCCTGGCGTGATGCGGCCGTCCCGACTCGTGTCGGTCATTTCCGTGATGATCAACCCCGCGCCGCCGATGGCGCGACTGCCGAGGTGCACCAAGTGCCAGTCGTCGACGGTGCCGTCGTCAGCCGAGTACATACACATCGGTGACACGACGACGCGGTTAGGGAGGACCATGTCTCGCAGTCGAAAGGGTGTGAACATCGGAGGCGTGTCGGAGGGGATCGGCGCCTTTAGTGCGTCTCCCATTTGTGCCGTCGCGTGGTCGGCAAACCATGCATCGATTTCCTTGACGAGTACGGGGTCCCGTTCCCGAAGCCCTTCGTGGCTCACTCGCAGGCTGCGTGTGAGCATGCTGAAGTTAAATTGAAGAGGGGCGAGTCCCATGTATCGCTCGGTCTCCTCGAACCACTCCAAGCTGGCCTGCGCTGCCCGTTGCAGGCTCTCGACGTCAGGGCGGCGTGCGGCTTCGTATTGCCCGAGCGCTTCGGACAAATCCCCGTGCTGGTCCAAACTATCGATCAAGGCAATGGCATCCTCCATCGCCAGCTTGGTCCCTGACCCAATAGAAAAATGTGCGGTGTGAACGGCATCACCGATGAGAACGAGGTTGTCGCTGTGCCAACGGTCGTTTTGGACGGTTGGAAAACGTCGCCAGATACTGCGATTCTTGAGCAGCGGGTGCCCCTGCAATTCATCTGCGAAAAGCTCGGCCACGTAGGCTGCCGTGGCATCTTCATCGTTCTCGTCGAGGCCCGTGTTCGCGAAGGTTTCGTCGGTGCATTCGACGATGAAGGTCGACATTTTCGGTTCGTAACGATACGCGTGGACGCGAAACATCCCGTGTGCGTTCTCTTTGAAATAGAACGTAAAGGCCTCGAACGGCACGGTCGTTCCTAGCCACACGAAACGATTCGGTCCCATGTCGATCCGGGGTCCAAATTCGTGGACCCGCTGCCCGCGCACGAAGCTGGTGAGCCCGTCCGCTCCTATCACGAGGTCGGCGCTCTCTCGGATAGCTTCGAGATCGTCGACTTCCGTCTCGAAGTGCATGCGCACGCCGAGTTCTCGGCAACGCTCTTGAAGCAACAGCAACAGCTTCATGCGGGACATGCCGGCGAAGCCGTGGCCGGTCGAACGAAGTCGCTCACCGCCAAAATGGGTGTCGATTTCGTCCCAGTGCCAGAATTGTTCCGTGATCCGGTCGTAGCTGATCGGATCGGCGGCCCGCAGATTGTCCATCGTCGCGTCGGAGAACACCACGCCGAAACCAAAGGTATCGTGGGCGCGATTGCGTTCGAATAGCTCGATGTCCCAGTCAGGGTGTCGCAGTTTGGCGAGGATGGCCACGTAGAGCCCGGCTGGGCCCCCGCCGATGCAGACGATACGCATGATCCGAATTCCCGAACTTGCTCAATGCGCGAAGGAGACGCTGACGCCGTAGTGGTCCGAAAACGCCGTTGTGATCTGTTGTCCGCAGCTCTCCACCTTGATGGTGCCGTCCAGTACTCGGCGCGTATCGCGGACGTCGTCCAGACCCCCGAAGAAGATGTGGTCGATGACGCTCGAGCTGTCGTTGTTGCCACTATCCTTGTTGAGTGGATTGCTGCTGCAAAACGTGCAGTCCGCATCGGCGTTGGCGGTGTACGGGTTGATGAGGCCGGCAGCGACGAACTTCTGGTAATGGTCCGGAATTTCGGCCACGTAGTTGACGCCCTTCGGTCCGGTGTTCAGATCGCCCATGAGCACGACGTTGTCTGTCCCTCCAGCTGTCTGCACGATGAAGGCAAGCAACTCGTCGATCTGCGCGGCTTGCTCTGTCTCCCAGGCATCGGCATCGGTGCTGATCGGGTGCGGCACGTCGCTCAGTGCGGACGTCAGGTGGGTGCAAAAGACATCGATCGGCTGCCCTTTGTCGCCCTGGACACGGCTGTGCAC
>JAPYTK010000160.1 GCA_029941785.1 Polyangiaceae bacterium
CCTCCGGCCCAGCCGCATCGTCGAGTCGATGCTCCTACGAATCAACGCTTGACGATGGAGGCGACCCGCACCATGTTCCATCCTCGCTGGTGAGCCCCTGCCTAACGGTAATACTCACGCAGCACGCTAACCCAAATCCTGGTGGGGCCCGGTCGGTGGCCAGCGCGGAATGGTCTGTAGACTGAGTACCGCCACTCGAGTTCACATCAGGAAAGCGAAGTAAGTAAATGGCTCTAAACGCATATATGAAATTGACCGGCGACACCCAAGGCAACATTGCCGGATCGGTCACCCAAAGCGGTCGTGAAGACTCGATGATGATCATCGCGTACAGTCACGAGATCGTATCGCCCCGCGACGCCGCCAGCGGCCTGCCGACTGGTAAACGTCAGCACAAGCCGATGACCGTCACGAAGGAACTCGACAAGGCGACTCCGCTGCTTACCAACCTTCTCGTCAACAACGAGAACGTCTCCCAGCTCGAAGTGCGTTTCTGGCAACCCTCGCCCACCGGCGCAGAAGTCCAGCACTACACGGTCGAACTCGTCAACGCGAGTTGCGCCGGCATCCGTACCGAGATGCTGAACAACAAGTATGCCGAGAACATGCAGCACAAAGAGCGTGAGCATATCTCCTTCTGCTACCAGAAGATCATCATGACTTGGGTTGACGGCGGGATCACCGCTGAGGACGACTGGGAAGCGCCCAACGTCTAATCGCAGCTCATTCTGCACGAGCCGCAAGGCTCAAGAGCCGCTGCACGACTTTCCGTCGCGCGGCGGTTCGTCATTTTGTTGGCGCCGTTCGACGTTCGAGTAGGGCGGAAGGGCTGCCGCCGCCGGTGACGCGAACCGGGTCCTGTGCTCTATTTGCCCAACCGAGGAGAGCATCGTGCATCGAGATTCATTTAGAATCATCACCCACGTCCACGGTAGCGGTCTCGTCCCAGGGACGCCTTGAACCAGTCTGAACTCTACGAGCGACTCCATCGCGGTCACGACGGAGACCTGTGCTTTTACGAGAACGCCTGCACCGACTGCGACGGAGTGCTCGAGCTGGGCGCTGGGGCCGGACGCGTGACCATCCCCATCGCGCGCGCCGGGGCACAGGTGCTCGGTGTGGAAATCGACGAAGCCATGCTCACGCTGGCGCGCCGCGCCGTTTCCCTCGAGACGCCTGAAGTCCAAGCCCGAGTAAGCTGGGTGCAATCCGACATGAGCGATTTTACGCTGGCGGGGCGCTTCGACCGCGTGCTCCTGCCGTACAACACTCTGCTCTGCCTGCTGAGCTCGGAGGAGGTCGCGCGCTGTCTGGCGTGTGCACACCGGCATCTGAAGCCCGACGGCCAGCTCATTTTCGACGTCTATCGAGCCGACACGATGCACGAGGAGGATGACGACGACGACGACGATGACCACGAGCCGATCGTCACCATCGACCATGCCGCAGGCGTATTCGACGTCTACGAGCAGAGCACCTGGCTGCGACAGGAACAACGGCTCGACACGGTGTACCACTTCATCCCGCGAGACGGTCAGGAAGCGTTTGCGCAGCACATCCCTCAACGGTATCTGCTTGGCCCCGAGATCCACCAGCTCCTGCGCGACAGCGGCTTTCGACTGATCCGCCACGAAGGGGGATTTTTCGGCGAGCCGCTCGACGAGGAGGCCCTACACCACGTCGTGATCGCGTCCCGCGATTGATCGTCAGGGTCTGGGGTAGGTCTGGGGCTTGACCCCTGCCATCCGCTCCATGAGCCGCGTGACCTGGCAGGCATAACCGTACTCGTTGTCGTACCAACCGTAGAGTACGACGTGCCCTTCGTGAACAATGGTCGCTTCGGCATCGAGCACGACGGCTGCGCGGCTGCCAATGATGTCGCTCGAAACGATATCCGGCTCGCTCGTGTAATCGAGTTGGTATTGCATCGAGCCACTGAGTGATCGCTGGCGAATCGCCTCATTGAGGTCCTCGCGCGAAACCTGTTTGTCGAGCCGAAGCGTCAGGATCGCGAGCGACACGTTGGCCGTCGGCACGCGAATGGAGCTCCCCGTGAGCTTGCCCTTCAGGTCGGGCAGCGCCTTGGACACGGCCTTCGCCGCCCCCGTCTCGGTGATCACCATGTTGAGCGCGGCGCTCCGTCCGCGGCGCTTTTTCATGTGGTAGTTGTCGATCAAATTCTGATCGTTGGTGAAAGCGTGACAGGTCTCGATGTGGCCACTGAGTACCCCAAATTCTTGATGCACGACTTTGAGCAGCGGACTGATCGCATTTGTCGTGCAGCTCGCTGCAGAAACGATGTTCTCCGTTGCGGAGAGAGCGTCGTCGTTGACACCGACGACGATATTGGGCACGTCGCCCTTGCCCGGAGCCGTCAGGATCACCTTGTCGGCGCCCTTCGCCTTCAAGTGCTGACTCAGACCTTCGCGGTCACGCCATACGCCCGTGTTGTCGATCACGATGGCGCCGCGAATATCGAGCGCCTCGTAGTCGACACGGTCGGGTGAGCTTGCATCGATGAGGCGAATGACGCTCCCGTTGACGATGAGTGAGCTGCTCTCCTCATCCACGGCGATGGTCCCCTCGAAGGGGCCATGGACCGAATCACGCCGCAAAAGACTCGCACGTTTCGTCAGGTCGTCCTCGCCCTTCTTTCGCACGACGATCCCCTTGAGGCGAAACTTCTCGCCGCCGCCGAGTCGCTCCATCAGGATCCGCGCGAGCAAGCGACCTACCCGACCGAATCCATACAAGACAACATCTTGGGGTTCGTCTCGTAGCGGTTGGGCGCCCTTGGCCACCGGCTCGAGTTGGGCGGCCACAAAGTCGCCGACCGTCTCGCTTCCGCGCTCGCGGTGACGGACCACGAGCTTGCCGATATCCACACGCGCCGGGCTGAGATCGAGGTCCGCAACCGCCTGAAGATACGCCAGCGTATCCGTGGTCAACAACCGCTGAGCCGTGAGCCGTCGAGCGGCCCGATGCGCCTTGATGATCTCGATAGGAGAGCGCTGATACAGAGGCGCACCATAGATGTAAGTCGGCACATGACGCTCTCGCCAAAGGGTACCGATGATCGGCACCATGTGCTCTGCGGCCCGCAGTTCGTCGTTCCAGTCTTTGAGTTCTTGCTCACGATTTGGCGTCGCCATCAGCGCGGAGCATCGTCCAGCCGGAGAGGTTTTCCAAGGGCTTTCGCCAAGCCGAATGAAACTCGTACAATTACGAAGACTTAGTCTTCATCGCTAACGTCCGACTCGACCGGCTGGGGCTCGTTGTCGACGCGCCCCTCGAAGCCCTTCTTGGGATTGGCCGCGTCATCTTCCTCACTGAGGAATTTGAGATCGTCACCTTCGAGGCGCGCCATCAGTACCGTCGCCGCGCTATCTCCCACGACGTTGGTCGCGGTCCGAAACATGTCGAGCAGACGGTCGACACCGAGAACGAGAGCCAGACCTTCCGTCGGCACGCCGATCGCCGTGAGCACCATCGCCAGCGTGATCATGCCCGCCCCGGGCACGCCCGCCGCACCAACCGAAGCGAGCGTCGCGGAAAGAACGATGGTCGCTTGATCACCGAGCGTTAGATCCATTCCGTAAATCTGCGCGATGAAGAGTGCGGCCACCCCTTGGTACAGCGCCGTTCCGTCCATGTTGATGGTCGCACCGAGCGGAATGACGAAAGAGCTGACCGAATTGCTCACGTTGAGATTGTCCTCGGCGCATTCCTTGGTCACCGGCAGGGTGGCGGAGGAACTCGATGTCGAGAAGGCCAGCATGAGTGCCGGACGAATCGCCTTGAGGAACGGTAAGAAAGGGAGCTTCGCTCCAAACTTCACGATCGATCCGTAGGTCAGGATCAAATGGATCATCAAGCCCGCAACGACGACCAAACCGTACACGCTCAAAGCGACGAGTACGGACAGGCCGGTGCTCCCGACGACCTTGAACAGCAAAGCAGCCACGCCGATCGGAGCGAGCATCATGGCAATGTGGACCAACATGACCATCGCTTCGTTGCAATTGTCGAGCAGCGTGATCACCGGCTTTGAGCGTTCCTCACTCAGCAAAGTGAGCGCAATACCAAACATCAACGCGAAGAAGATGATTTGAAGCATGTCCCCGTTCGCGATCGACGCCACCGGATTGGACGGCACGATCGCGATGATCTGGTCCATCGTGCTGGGTGCGTCGGCGGCATTCGCGACCGTATTGGTCGCCGCCCCTTCGTAGGACGCGAGCAGCTTGGCCTTGTCTCCGACCGACATCAGATCTCCGGGTTTAATGATGTTCGCCAAGCCAACGCCAATGATCAAAGACATCACGGTCGTGACGGTAAACAGTCCGATCGTTCGTCCGCCCAATCGTCCCAATCGACGAAAATCGCCGAGCGATGCCACGCCCACGGTAAGCGAGAAGAAAACCAAGGGCACAACCACCATCTTGATCAGGGCCAAGAACAAACGGCCGATCCACTCGGTATAGTCAACGAGCGTCTGACCAAAGAGCGAGTACGTGGAAACGGCCGGCTCCACGTTCTTCACCCAGCCGCTGTAGGCGGCACCGATCTTGTACTTCGGCCCTTTGGCGCCGAGTATCGCGCTGGGTTTTCCCGTCTTCTTCGCCAGCGCATCCTGGGCCGCTTTTTGGAGGCGGAACACATCCTTGTTGCTGAGCTGCCACTTGACCTTCAGCCACGGCGCCTTGTCCCCTTTTCGCTCGATAATTTTCGCGCTGCGGATCCCAGAGGAATTCGTCGCAACAGCAGCCCCGGCCCTGCCCTCCACGAGGATTCGTGCAGCGTTGGTCAGCCGCACGCCATCGTGGTTGAGCATGGCGGAGTTGGGACCAACCAAGAATCCGAGCACGACGCCGAGCGCCATGCCGATGATGATCTTCGTGTAAAGCTGCATGGTCCGCGACCATACACCACCCACGAGAGAGCAACACGGAGAGGCGTGTTGTAAACGGGACTACGAAGCGCAGCTCACGGGCGCGGCATGGATGTCCGATTGCCTAGGCGGCGGCGTGTCGTAGATCGCGTGGTAGACGAGCAAGTCGCAAAGTTCGTCAGCCGTCGGCTCACGCACGGCGCGCTCCGCAGCGATCAGGGCCTTGGCGGTCGCAACCGACATCAGGAAGGTGATCCGAACGGGTGCGTCGGCCAACAAGCCCTCGGTATCTCGGTCCGAGACGACCAGAGCAAACGACGCTGCACTCCAGACGGGAGCGGCGTAGATATCGAGGTCCGATTTGAGTTGGTCGATGGCGACGATCAGTTGTTTGAGTGTCATGATCTGTATCGTTGGAAGTGAAAACAAGCGTTGCCGGTTGCATAAGCAAACATCAAGCCAAATGGTTGTAATCGCTAAGTACATGAAACGTGGTCCAATGTAGGTCAAAGTGGGTAGCCTGGTCCGGGGAACCTTCGATCCAGTGGCGTCTCACCGAGCCCATCACGCGCGTGCCAAAGCGTAAGAGGCTCAGTCGTTAAGTATATTGAGAATACTATTCTTAATATCATCACTTAAATATAATATTAGGCGGGCGCCTTGGCTATCCGCACGCGACCGTGGTCGCGCCTTGCTCTGCGCTCAGCCCTGCCAGCGTACGCCAGTGCGTCTGCTCGCCAGCGTCCAGAGGCAAGAAGGCAGCGCACCGATACCTGGTGGGGCGCCGTGCGTTCGCGAAGCGGCGCCTCGGTTGCCGATGCGTCGCTCATTGTAGTAGGACGCTCCTGCCGCCGGAGAGCCAAGCGCGTTCATTCAAGAAGGCCAAGGGAAAATCATGAGAAAGTTCACCATCCGCCATCAGATCAACTGCTCCCCGGAGCGCTTCTGGGAGATCTTTCTCGATCGTGACTTCAACGAGACGCTCTTTCGAGACGACCTTCGCTTCCCGGCCTTCGACATCGTCGAGCAGACCGAAACCGATGATGAGATCGTGCGCATCGTTCGCGGCCAACCCAACATGAACATGCCAAAGGCGGTGATGAAAATCTTGGGAGAAGGTTTCGGCTACGAGGAGACCGGCCGCTTGGACCGCAAGACCGAGCGCTGGAGCTGGACGATGAAGCCCAACAAGCTGGCGGACAAACTGCACAACACCGGCCGGCTTTGGATCGAGCCCGCCGGCGAAGGAAAATGCACCCGCGTCGTGGAAATGGAATCGGGCGCGACGATCTTCGGAGTGGGTGGCTTGATCGAAAAAACAGCCGAGGCCGAACTCCGATCCGGCTGGGACCGCAGCGCGGTCTTCATGAACGAGTGGATAGCCGACAAAGGCTGAGCCCGCCGCCCTGCAACTGGTGGCAATTCGCGCTACACTGCGCGACATGAACAATGTCAAGTTCATCTTCGCAGGCATTGTTTCGCTCGGCCTGACCTCAGCCATCCTTGGCTGCAGCGCAACCTCCCAACCGGACGATTCTACGAGCACCTCCACCAGTGGCGGCGGCGCGGGCGGGAGCAATGTGACCACCACGACCGCCATCGGCGTGAGCCCGCTCGATGGCCCGTGCTACGCCGTCTTCGTGGCGAACGCATGGGGTCGTCACGCGAAACTCAGCTTATCGTACGGTGGACAGTCGTATGACGTCGCGCAGTTCGCTCGCGTTCCCTCGGGTGTTGGCGCCGCAGCGCAATACAACCCCCTGCCGGCCCAAGGACTGCCACCTGGCGAAGTGGCCGTCTTGTTCCTCTCGCATCGACCTGGGGTCTACCACCCCATCGGCTCCTCGCTAGAATGCCCGACCGCCCCGGCCGTCCTTCTCGACACGGCGATCCACAACAGTGGTCGCGGCACGGCCTTTGCCATCTCGAGCGACACGCCGATCACGAGCTACGACATCTTGCCGTATGGCGGCGCGCAGAGTTATCTCCCTAGCGCTTCTTTGCTCTACCCACGCACAGCTTGGGGCAGCAACTACCTGGCCGTCGCTCCGCACGGCGGCAACAACAGCGGCAAGCTCTGGCTTGGACTGGTGGGGCAAACGAACAACACGAACGTGACCCTCAACTCGCCGGTCTCCTTGCCAGGGGGAGGCAACGCCCCGGCGGTGACCGCGAACACACCGACCACCTTTACCATCAACGCTGGCGAGGTCATTCAATGGCACGGCGCTGACCCAACCGCCGCCGTGCTCCAAAGCGACAACCCCGTCGCTGTCTTCACGGGCAGTGACTACTTGCGAGTGCCCACGGCGAATTCCCTGAGTGGCGGCGGACAGGATTCGGCCCACCAACAAATCCCACATGTCTCTGCGCTGGGTCACGAGTACGTGGGTGGCGGCGTCGTGACTCGACGCGCCGACTTGGCATTGGAAGACATGCATTATCGCCTGGTGGGCGCGGTGGACGGCACACAGCTCACCTGGGATCCCGGACCACCAATGGGGGCTCCCACCCAGCTCAACCGTGGAGATGTCGTCGAATTTTCCACGACGTCTTTTTCTTCGTCGCTGCACAAGACGATGGCTTCCCCTTCAGCCTCACTCAGTACCTAGGCGGAACCTGGTCCAATACCCGCCCAGGATGCGGAACGGCCTTCCCCTCTTGTGGGCTAGGAGACGAAGAATGGGTGATGATGACGCCCCCCGGTCAGTTCTTGCGGCGTTATGTCTTCTTCGTCGATCCGACCTACGCCACCACGAACCTGGTGCTGGTCCGTCAACGAAACGACACCGGGTTTTCCGACGTCGACATTTCGTGCCTTGGAAAAGTGAGTGGTTGGCAAGCTGTAGGCGCAGGCGGAAACTATGAAGTCGCCCACGTCGATCTCTTCCGCGCCTTCAAGGGCAGCAACATCAACTGCGAAACCAGTCAACACGTGGCGACGAGCGACGGCGACTTCGGCATCACCGTGTGGGGAACCGACAGTTACGCTTCCTACGGTTACCCGGCCGGAGGCAATCTCGCCACGATCAACACCGTCGTCATCAAGCCCGAACCACCGAAGTAGCCCGGGTCAACACCACAACATCGGCTCCCGCTATGAGCGCCTCTTCGATATCGAGGTGGCCACGCAAGCGCCGCTCGCGATCGGCGGCCAAGTGACCCTGGGACTGCACGGTCGACTGCTCTTGCATGGGGGAGTGGGCATGATGCCTACCGCCTGCGGCTCAATCGTGCATCGCGTGGTCGAAGGCACGGATGCCGATAGCGAAGCCACGACCGTCGCAGCCATGTTGCTCGAGGATGCGCTCGTGCTCCGAATGGCTGCAGCTTGGCGCCCCTTTTCCGGATCGGGTTTCGAGATCTACGCCGGCTACACGCGCTTGGAACTGGACGCGACCGCGAGCACAGCCCAAATCCGGTCGCTCGCCAACGGCGCGCTACCGAGTCAGGCCGAGCTCGCCACCACCGCCACGAGCGCGGTCGCCCCCGTCTTGGACGAGCTTTACGCCAAGCACGTGCAGCTTCCCGTGCTGAGCTTGAGCGCCGGTTATCGTTTTTGAGTCAAGAGGAGGCGGGCGTATCGCGCTCTGCGATGTTGGCCACAAGTCGCTCACGAACCGGGCGAGACATGTCGAGCATGCGCCCACTTAGTTGGAATTTGTCGTCGACCCGACGGCAACGATGGATCTTCGCCCGCAGGCGCGTGCCGTTCGGAAGAATGACCGCGGGGCGACTCCCCGGAGCCGATGCGAGAGACGAACGAATCACGACCTGCTCGCCCTCGAGCGACACGAGCACGGCCTCTTCGTCGGTCATGAATGTCACGCGCATGCTCAACCTCGATGGTGCCGTTCGATGGCTGCCCGGGCTTCGCGGTCCGCTTCACGAGCCTTGACCGTTTGACGCTTGTCGATCGTCTTCTTCCCCTTGGCGAGTGCGATTTCGACCTTGGCGTGTCCGCCGCGAAAATAGAGACGAGTGGCGACGACGGTCATCCCTTGCCGCTCAATGGCGCGAGAGAGCTGCGCGATCTCGTGCTGATGGAGCAAGAGCTTACGCGGTCGCTTGGCCTCATGCCCCCACGGCGTTCCCTGGAGTTCGGGAATGTTCATGCCGCAAATGAAAGCCTCGCCGCGCTCGACCTTGCACCACGCCTCGGAGATGTCCGCCTTGTTCTCGCGCAACACCTTCACCTCGCTGCCCCGCAAAGAAAGCCCGGCTTCGATTCGATCGCCGAGCTCGTAATCGAATCGCGCGCGACGATTCTTCGCGACGAGCCCGTCGCCGAATTTCTCAATCGGCACGTCTTCGTCCTTTTTTCGCTTGTGTTTGCCCACGTCGCGCGCACTTCACCTCATCTGTGCCAGACTTGCAAGCCCACTGAGAGGTCAACCGCCGCGCGGCGTGTCGGCGATGCGGCTCGTTCGGTCGTTTGCCAACTCGTGCTAAGCGAACGCTGGCACAACGATGAACATTTCGATCGACCACGCGATTCGCTCATTGACAGACGCAAACTCCTCCCCGCCGGTAAGCGGGTGGCCCTCCGGTGCGCCGGTACGCGATTTTCAGCGGTCGCCGGTGGCCGCACGGATCGGACGCCTCGCCGCTGCCGAGGGGGCGTTCTGCTTCCACTTCGAACATCGGGCCCACCTGGACCTGCCCGACTCTTGGATCGAAGCCGGTCGAGAAGATGCAGCAGCCCCTCAAACATGGACCAACGGGCTGCTCGCTGAGCGCAAGTATCAATCGTTCCGTCATGACCTGATGATCGGCAGCTTCCATCCGGGGCACCGCGGAAAATGGACAGCACATGAGCTATGCCACACGCTGGTCGGCTTCGCCTGGCGCCCTGACGCAACTCCGCTCTTTCACGCGACAGCGGCCCGGCTCGCCGAACTGCTGCCGGTCGTGGTCTATTACTTCTTCGATGAAGTTCGGCTCGCACGCTGTCCGGCTCACGACCGGGGCGGAGCACTGTACCGGGCATTCTGCGCCGACTGCGAGAGCCTAGCCGCGCCCCGGCCTGTCGATGGCGAGGTGGACAGCAAGCTGTTGGCGGAAGGACTACGGTTCATCGATCGGGAAATGGCCGCTATCGCGCGCTCCCGCCGCGAGGGGCTGGCGCTGCCGCACCGTCATGGCAACCTCGAATTGGCAAGCGATGGTCTCGCCTACGCGCGGAGCCACGCGAAACGACTCGACAGCCCTGCCTTTCGCGATTGGGTCGCGCTCTTCGGCTCCTCGGCCGACGGCTTGTCCCATACGCTCGACGACTTGGAGGCGCGCAGCGTCCAGGTCTTGCGCGCATTGCTTCTCGATGCACCGTGCCCGCCGCGCGCTGACCGCGATCCCCAGCGGTGGACGCGTCAAGATCTCGCGATGCGCTTGCTCCAGGTGCGAGAAGACACGGACGGGACGGCCGCGGAATCGCTGTCTCAGCTCGCGGAAGATGTCGCTGCCGGGGCGCCGCTCGGCTCTCTCCGAGGTCGCTACGACGAGCTTGCTGAAGAGTATGTCCTTCCCTCGGTTGAAACGATGTGGGCAGTGGGATACCCCATCGCCGAGGAAACGGGTCGGGACGCCCTTCAGATAGGGGACGGTCTACGTTCTGCAGCGCCGCTCACGATGGAGTTGCTCAGCGCAACAAGAGTCGATGTCCTCCCGGCATTCTGTCGTGCCGACGTCCCCGAGCGTCAACGCATCGGCGCGCGGTTCGCCAAATGGCTGAGCGCTCATCACCCGGGGCGAGCAGCGGAACTGGCCGCGTTCGAGTTCGCCGTCCAAACGGCGGGCAGCGACGAGCAAGCGATCAGCCTCGGGAAGAACGGGGACGGCCTCCGTCTTGCGTCGGGATTTACCGTGCTCGCGTGTACGCATGATGTCGTCGCGATGGCAGAGCGCGTGGGGGCGGCAGAAGCGATGGACGGCCACACCGCAGACTCCCTCCTCGGGACGGCAGGCGGTCCCATGCCCTCGGGTTTCGTCATCGGACGAGATGCTGCAGGTCAGCTGCTCATCATCGGAGTAGACCACGCAACCGCAGTCGCCCTGCGTGACGGGAAGATCGACGCCAACTCCGATGCCGATCTCGCCTCCTTGCGGCAGCTTGGCGCGCTGGTGCCAACCCGCTGGCCGCTCACGAGCTGACGGCAGGCGGGATCACCGTCTTTCCCATCAAGGACTCGAGAACATCTGCGCCGAGGGTGGGTCCTTCGCAAAGCAGAGCCGCACGCAGCAGAACGGCTTCGAGTTCGGTTTCATTACCCGGCCAGTCATGCTCGTTCAACACGCGCTGAGCTTCGAGGGACAGTTCGACCGGATCCCGGCCTGATTGCGCGACCGCGCGCGCAAGCATATGAACGGCGAGGGGACGAAGATCTTCCGCCCGCTCGGCCAAGGCCGGCAAGCAAACGACGCGACTTCGCACGCGATCGAGCAGTCGTTCCTCGAGCCAACCACCCCGGCAAAGCTCATCAGGCAGCCCGGAGATCACGATCATCAACCCCGTCGTCTGCGGCAGCGCCGATGCAATGTACCGTTGCGTTTCGAGTGGAAGGGCCTGGGCATGCCTCACGACGAGCGTTCCCCCCGCCGCCGCCTCGAGCGGAGGGTGCTCTTCTTCGCTCCAGCGGGTGAGCGTTTGCTCGGCCGGCGCCGCGCCGTCCACGAACACCAGTGGCCCGCCAGAAAAGGGCGAGGCGAGATGTGCCTCAGCACACCACGGCATCGCCTGTCCCCCGACGGGCACGATAAACGCCATCGGCAGACCCAATGTGCCCAAGCGCCGCGCTTCCACGCGTGCTTGTTGGGCCGCCGGACTTGCCGTCGCGATGCTGAGCGGTCGTGCCATCATCTCCGCGAGCGCGCGCTGACGAGCCTCGCGGTCCTCAACTTCGCGTCGCAAGGTCGCGACATGCCCCTCAGCCTCGCCGATGACGACATCCGCTTCGACTTGTCGGGCGCGGGAGCGTGCGAGAAGAGCCGACGCGCCCACCACCGCGCCCAAGTGATCGGCGAGTTGGCGCAGCGCGACGACCTCATCGTAAGCCAAGGGGGCGACCCGACCCGCAGCAGGCCACAGCAGCAAACCGACGGCGACGTCCTCTTCCCGAACCACCACCGCCGCACCGACCTCCCGCTCATCGAGCCATGTGACGAGGGGGCGAACAGCCGTTCGTTTTACCTGAACGGACCGCAGCGTCTCGGTGGCCACCACGCCGTCCGGCTCCGTCGCGCTGACGTCCAGAAGACCTGATGGGGCCATGGCGCGATCGACATGCAGGTAACCCGCGCGATCGACGGTGACACAATCGCCTGCCGTGAGGCGGTAGAGCATGGGACTGCAATCCACACCAAGACCTTCGCGCACGGCCGACAGCACACGCGTCATGGCGCGAGCAGAGTCCGGATCTTTTGCCGCGCGTACCGCATCGGCAACGACCCGTAGCCAGCGCCCTCGTTCCGGCGCGAGATGGCCGGCCAGCCGTGGCGCCACCAGTCCAGCAAGAGCCGCCGCGATCGTCGTCGTGAACATGATCACGCCGGCATGCGTCGGCGCCTTGAAGGCGAAAACCACAGCGATGCTCACTAACGGCGCGCACAAGACGAGCATCGCAGCCACCGTCCGCAGGGCAACAGAAACTCGCTGCGGCGACTGGGACAAGGCAGACATGCTCGTCGCGATGGCCGATGCGAAAGCGGCCGCCGCCACGACCTCCGTCGGCGCAGCGACTTCCATCAACGCCGCAATGACGCCAACGACCATACAAAACATCGTAAGCCACAAGGCCGCCGCTGCGCGCTCCGCCACGCCAAGCTCGAACCGCCGCTGTGCATAGAGTTGAAACGCTGCGACCAAGGTCACGGTCATCGATCCGAGACTCGCCACAAGCGAGGCGAATTGCTCCGCGGGTCGGCCCAACACGATCCACCGAGCCTGACCCGTGATCGCCAGCACCGCGAGGCCGAGCGCGAGCGCCCACAGGCCACCCACGATGACGACGGCACGCCAAGGCGCGTTCTTGCGAACGGCGGCGATTCCTCCCAGAGACCCTACATGAGAGAGCGCCGCCACACTCCCGACACCCGCGAGCGCCAACCCGATCAACGCCGCGATATCGAACGAGGCGGCCGGTGGCGCAAACCGCATGCCCAACCAAATCGCCGCCCCGGTCGCAACGACATGCCCACTGCTTCTTCCTCGTAGGGTCACGAGGTCGAGACCACGGGTTGGAACCCGAACCGCCCGCCAACCCAACACGAGCACGAGAGCCCCGAACCCGAGCGCCACATAACCGGACCACCGCGTCCCACCCTGGCGAGGTGCACCTTGAAGCACGGCGGCGCCCAGATAGACAACCGCGAACATCGCAGCCCAAAACGATCGCTGACGCCACATCGCGCGAGGAGCCTACTGTGGCGCGTGGATGAACCACACAAAAACCAGCACGGCCCACCGTGATCACCCAGGCTGGACGATCACGGTTCGTCAGCGCGGGCCGCCTCGCAGGCCGGACATGACGCCCGTACCCGTTCACGCGCGGATCCCAACCGCTCGCGCACGCTCTGGCAAGTATCCCCCGCCTCGCCGACCAAGGAACACAGCCTCTCGGCCGACCGCTTCATCGATGCGAAGGCCTCGCAAGCGCGGGTACACACTTGCCCCGGTCGCTCGGCGCGCGTCCGCGGCCTCTTCTCGGCGACCTCCGCTGCCGACTGGGACCGAGCTTGATCCGCCGAAAGTACACTCGGAGCGCTGTCTTTCTT
>JAPYTK010000161.1 GCA_029941785.1 Polyangiaceae bacterium
GCGAGCCTGCTCCGCGGGCGGGGCTAGCGCGAGGAGGTGGTCAGCCTGCGGGAGGTACCCAAACGCCTGCTGGTCATCGGTGGCGGCGTCATCGGCCTCGAACTCGGCACCGTCTACCAGAAGCTCGGCAGCGAACTTCATGTCGCCGAAGCCTTGCCTCATTTGCTGGGCGACATCGACGCCGACTGCGCCAAGCTCGTCGAGCGAAAACTCAAGAAGCGTGGCGCCAAGATCCACAAGAAGACCATGGCCAAGGGCTACGAGAAGACCGCGGATGGCGCGATCGAGGTCAGTTTGGACAAGGGCGGCAAGATCGAGAAAATCGTCGTTGACGTGGTTCTCGTCGCGGTGGGTATGAGGCCCAATGGTCGCGGGCTCGGCCTCGAGGAGGTTGGCGTCAAGGTGGACGAGCGCGGTTTCGTTCCGATCGACGAGCAAGGACGAACGAACGTGGATGGGATCTACGCCATTGGTGATGTGAGCGGACCTCCGCTGTTGGCCCACAAGGCGTCGAAAGAGGGCGAGGTTGTCGCGGAGGTGATCGGTGGTCACAAGGCGGCGATGGATTGGGTCTGCATGCCGGCCGCGACGTTCACCGATCCCGAAATTGCGAGCGTGGGGATCACCGAGGCGGAAGCCAAGGAGCGTAAGCTCGACGTCCGCGTTGGCAAGTTTCCCTTCGCTGCCCTGGGCAAGGCGATGGCGATCAACGAGACGGAGGGTTTCGTCAAGGTTGTCGCCGATCGTGAGACGAAACAGGTTCTTGGCGTGCACATCGTCGGGCCCGAGGCGAGCACGATGATTAGCGAGGCGACGCTTTCGATGGAAATGGCGGCCTTCCTCGAAGACGTCATGTTGACAGTGCATCCGCACCCGACGCTCGCCGAAGCCTACATGGAGGCCGCAGCGGCGGCCCTCGGCCAGGCGGTTCATATTCCCAATCTTTGACGGCGCTGTTTTTTTTAGCGGACGACCGCGTCAACGCTCGAAGCAGATGTCGGGGATCTCTTGTTGGCGGCGTATCGTTGCGGTCTCGAGGACGAAGCGGGCCGTGACCGGATCATGGTAGCCGCTCGCACGAGGCAAGGTGGCGTCCGTCTCGCGGTAACGGTGCACGATGTTTCCCATCAACAGCTCCCGTAGGTACTTGCCGACCAAGGACGCGAGCCCGACGAGCAAGTTCGTGTCGTCTACGTTTCGCACGAAGGCGATGTCCCCGACTCCGGGAAAGCGGTAGGCGCTGCGAGCTCGCTCTTCTTCCAACACCGTATGGAGGCGACCGCCGAGCGGGCCGAAGGCTTTGCCGTAGCTCTTGAAGCCACCCACCTTGCCGCATACGGCGTCGACATCTCGACCCGCTTGCGCCCGAAGCGCCAAGATTAGCCTCTCCATGGCGTGAAGGTCAGCGACGAAACGGTTTTCTCCGGCCGCCGCGGCGAGGTTGAGTCGTTTGGCGCATAGGATGATGCTGCGCACCGCGACGATGTGGACGCCTCGCCGGGCCAGCTTATCGAGGTCCTTCGAGAGCGTATCGAGCAAACGCCTGGTAGTGAAACCGTCGTCGAAGGTCAATGGGTTGTACGACCAACATTGAGCCTCCACGCCTGCCGGGCAGGGGCTCCTCAACTGCTGCTGATCGTCGAGACTCACCGCTTGCAGTAGTTGTTGTGGCGAGTCGGCTTCACGATTCTTGCCAGCGCCGTGGGCCACGAGAACGCGGGTCCATGCTTCGGCGAGGCCGATCTTGCCGTGGGCGACCAATCCCTTGGAGTCCCCCAAACGGGTAGCGAGCTTACCCCGAGCTTTCCGCCCAACAACCTTGGCTCCGGCCTTGGTGGTGCGCGCCATGACCGCGGTGACGATCATCGGGCCGAGCCGCGGGCCCAGGCCGTTCTCGTCGAGCCCGAGATGGAAGTCCGTCGGCTCCTGGTCTCCCGTTGTCATGATTCCGGTCGGGGAAGGCGGATTCGAACCGCCGACCTCGAGCTCCCAAAGCTCGCGCACTGCCAGGCTGTGCTATTCCCCGGTGCCCCGTCTCCGGATGGGGCGAGCGGCATATGGCTATTGCGCTTGGCTGGTGTCAACCCAAACGCGTACTTCGTCGCGGTACGGGGCACGCACTTCTTCGTGCGAAGCGTTGGTTCTCTCGGGCGCCGAAACGGCACCGCCGATCCGTGAGTTAGGGACCGCAGTTCTGGCCTGAGCGCACCAACCATTCGTAGATCATGGTGTTGCTGGTTTGGCCGCAGCCTCCCGCCTGCACGTTCATGACCTGCAGACCGGTGGTATTGCGCGGCGGGACGAAGTTGACCTCAAAATCGCCGTGTTTGCCCGATACCGTCGTCGCCGCGACCCCGTTGTTGCCGCTGAGGTACTGAATGTCACCCGGCTCGAAGGTACGGCCGTTGTGATGGCAGGCGCTGTTGGCGCAGGTAGTGGCGTGGATGTACATGGCCCCGATGATCTTGGGAGCGCCCCACTTGTACTGGATGTAGGAACCGATTCCGGTATTGGTATTGCTTATCCAGGTGAAGCTGCAATTGACGACGCCGTCTTTCATTGTGTTTGGACCGTAGATCCCCGAGCCGCGGCTGTTGGTGTTGCTCGCGCAGCCGTCGTCGCAGGGGATTTCGTCGGCCCGGCAGTTGTCTCCGGCATTCTGGCCGCCGCCGCCGATACCGGCGTTATAACTATTTTGTCACATCTCGTCCGATGTTGGGGACGTCGCCTGAAGGCTCCCCGCGGAGCCGTAAACACGAGTCATCGCGAGGAGTTCAGCGCCAGATGATGGTGGCCGGCGCGTTTGCCTCTGACAGCTTCAGCCACAGGGATGATGGCGGCTCGGGGTCGAAGAAGTAGCCGGCCGGCTCCGCCTCGAGTGCTTCGGCCGAGGTGGACGCCGTCAGCGCTTTTCCGGCCAGCTCGATCCGCAGCGGCTTCGTCGCGCCGAGCAGTTCGAAGATCACCCCCTGGTTGAGTTCGCTTCCGGCGACGAACAGCAACTGGCTCTGGTTGCCCGCGGTCGTGTGATCGAGGGCGCCCCCGTCGAAGAGCGAAAAATAACCACGGCCCTCGGCCACGCCTCGCACGTAAAGCAGGCCAGCGTCGTTTGCGTAGGAGTCTACACGTTTGGGCTCGGCGGTCGGCGCGAGCGTGTCGATCGTCGGACGCAGCATGGGGACGAGCTGCCCACCGGAGAGGAACAAAGGGAGGGTATCGAGCGGCGCCTCGACCGTGATGCTCGCCGGTCCGTCATGCCGCTCGCCGCTCCACCAGTCGATCCACTCACCTGCTGGCAAGGTCAGCGTCCGTTGGCGTTGTCCGCGCCGAACGACCGGCGCCACCAGCAGCGCGTCGCCGAGTAGGTAGGTGTCGTTGGGGTGCTCTCCCAACTCCGGATGGGCGAGGCCCAAGGCCCTTTGAATCGGACGACCGTCTTCCCGTAGGCGCTCGGCGTAACTCCAGAGATACGGGAACAAGCGCAGGTGCAGCCGCGTGTACTTGCGGTACCATTCAAGCATCTCATCGTCGAAGCCGTTGCCTTCAGTGGGCTCCCAGGCCACGTCGTTGCTGCTCGTTCCAATCTGCATCACCGTGCTGAGCGCGGTTTGCTGAAACCAGCGCGTGAAGGTTTCCTTGTCTGGAGGGCTGTGTTTGTAGCCGCCCGTGTCAGAGCCGTAGAAAGGAAAGCCAGATGGACCGAGACTGAGACCGGCGATGAGCGCAGCGGGCAGGCCTCCGACGTCTCGCTTGGATGCGTCGCCCAGGTCGGGGTCCGTCGGCGCTCGGTGTGGTTTCAAGCTCGCGTCGAGATCGCCAGGCCAGATGATGCAGCCGTTCGCTTGGTCGCCGTATGTACCGGCGCGACACAACAGGAAGCCGCCGTCCTTAGGGGACAAGGCGGCGTAGATGCCATGGTAGTGGCGCTGAAACTGGCTTTGCATCGTGCGCTCGTCGCTGCCGTCGGCAAACCGCCAAGGGAGGCGCTTGTGGTTGAGGCCACAAATAACGTCTTCGCCGTAGTCGAGTTTGAAGCCCTCCACGCCAAGGGAGATGTACTTGCCCAGTTGCTGCTGCCACCACGCGACGAACGCGGGATTCGTCACGTCGAGTGCCGTTCCCCATTTGTTCAGATTGGCCCCGGGCAGCGGCGGGTAGTAGCCCTTTGCTTTCGCGTCGGCGCGAAGAGCCGCCGTCTCGTCTCGTTGCTCGTCGAGATAGGGCGTGTGCCACAGGGCGGTCCGGAACCCCAAAGCGTGCATGCGCGCGATCATGGCTGAGGGGTCGTCGAAGATCTTGGGGTCGAAGTCGAAGGTGTTGACCGCGGAGGCGTAGGGACGATCGATCCAGTAGCCGCTTGCGGGTAGATCGCGGTCGCGCATCGCCTCGACGTCCGCAATGACCTGCGCTTGGTTTTCGTTCTCGTCGCGCCACACGAGAGGCCCGATGGCCCACCGTGCTGGCAGCTTGGGGTAGCCGGTCACTTCGAAGTGGTGCCGCGTGATGTCGAGCGGGTGCGCCTCGGAGAAGAGGTGGAAAACCAGCCCCTCGGTGGAGGCCGTGCCCGTTCCAAAACTCGCGTCGATCCGATCGGCCTCTTCGGTAGCGACCGCGAAGCTCGCCGCGTAGGGCGATTCGACGAACAAGCCCCAGCCTTCGGTGCCGATCAGCAGCGGGACGGGCACGTGGGCTTCGTTGTACCCGCTGAGCAGTTCGGCATCGATCTCGAGTTGAAGCGCGCGCCGTGTGCCGCGGTGGTTGACTTGGTCGAAATACTCTCCGAGCCCGTAGAAGCCTTCCTCTGCGGTGGCGTGGGGTCGGAGTCGAAAAAAGGCGGTGCGCTCGTCGCTCGGCGTGAGCCGAAGAGAAAACCGTCCGTCCGCGACGGCTACAATCGCGAGCTTGGCGGGTTGGGCCTCTGCGAAGCTGAGGTGCAAGGTGGCGCCCTCTTCGTTGCCTTCGAGACGAGCCGCACGGGGGCTGACCCAACGCAAGCCCGCAGGAGCTTGGTACAGGACGTCTTCGGTGAAGATCCGATGCGGGTCGTAGTTGGTGTCGTCGTCCACGTGATCGACGAGCCCGAGCTGCCAGTCGCCCGGTTCGAAGCGCAAGCGTGGCGCGCCGTCATGAAGCAAGGTCAGCGTGGGCTCGCTCGTGATTTCGATGGTGGAGACTCCGGCCGTGATGGTGACCGCCTCGTACGTGGGCTCCTCATCGAGACCGCAGGCGACGCTCAGGATAGCGAGCAAGCACGTGCTGCCGCGACGAACGAATGGCGAAGCTTCGGAGCTGGAGCCGAGGGCGCGCGATGGATTCATTGGATATAGGGGTTCCCGTTGCCTTGTTCCGCTGAGATGAGCTCATTGCGTTTCTTCTCCCACGCGCTTGGGGGATCTTCCGCATGCCAACGCGACCACATCGGCCGCGTGGCCTCGGTGAGGATGCCGAGGCCCGGGTAGGCGTCGTGCATGTACAGATAGGCGCGCGCGATATCCCCTCGTACGGCGGGGCGCGGTTCGACCATGGGTCCGTCGAGTTCGAAGTCGCATGTCCCGTGAGGACGACGTTCGCCTGTGATGAGCCCCATCGCCCGGTGACCGCGCGCCTGGTTGAGTCGACCGATGCTCGGCAACAAGTTGTGCATGTCCCCTTCCATGCGGCGAAACCGCTCGGAGGTTTTTTTCGCGCATCGCCTGCCTCGATAGGTCTTACCGCGGCTGTTGACGCACTTGGCGTGTCCCTTCTTCCACACGAGCAGGGGGCGACCGAAAGCGGCGGCGGGCACGACGTGCTCCCATTCGAGACGATCGCGCACATGCCCACGGTTGGCGATGCAGCATCCCGTCCAATCCAAGGTCCAGTCGCGAAAGCTGCAGCCGGCGTAGACGGTCTCGTGGCGCGCTCCGCGATACATTCCACGAAGGTGCTTCTTGCCCCTGGAAAAGTCGATCTTGCTTGGATTGCCCTCGAAGGCGCTTTGCTTGCCGACGGCCGCAGGCGCTTTGGTCGCGGCGGGCTCCGAGGGCGGGTCTTGCGCGGTCGCCGGTCGGCAGCTCATCTGGGAAACGCACGCCAACGCAGCCCCGACAATCATCCACCGCGGTGCCGTGTGCAGGGCGCGGTCGCGCGAGCAAATCGGCCGGGTGTGGTTCGAGCGCATGAACCAAGGTTCCTCTCTCTCGCGATTGTGTCAAGTCCTCCGTCTCCCTCGTCGAAGCACTGGGCGACGAAGCCTGGGTGAGCTATGAGTACCGTGTTGGAAGCACCTGAACTCCAATATCTGAACGAGTACGCCCAGTATCTCAACGAGGTAGGCGAAGCAGCGTTTCGCGTGATCTTCTCGGGATCCGTCTTGCTTGGTCTCGGCATGGTGGCGCGCGTGCTCGAGCGGCCGCGCGGCTGGGCCCGCCGGACCTTGGGTCGCGAGGGTCTGGAGGAATTGTCGGCTGTCGCGAGCGTGACGGCCCGGGTGTGGCGTTTGCGCAAGGACCGGATCCGCTCCGACGCGAGCATGATCACCTTAGGGCAGTCCGTCGACAACGATATCGTGATCGCCGAATACACCGTGTCCACCCACCATTGTGCATTTGGCTTCGACCCCACGGGCATGGTGATCTGTGACGCGGGATCGCTCAACGGTACGAGCGTCAACGGGAATCTCCTCGAGGCGGGCGTTCAAGTGCGCTTGCGCGACAAGTCGCATCTCGTCCTTGGCCGGCTCGAACTGCAATACCTGCAAGCCGAGAGCTTTTTCGAGAAGGTCAGAAACTACGCCAACCGCATGCCCAAGCGCTGACTATTTTCGTTTGCCCTTGACCTCGATCTCCTTGAGGCCTTTCTTGAAAGCCGCGTAGGGCGCTTCGATCCGCTGGCGGTCGGTGTGCCAAATGTTCTTACGCTCGGCTGGGTCCGCCTTCAGATCGTAAAGCTCTTTGTGGGCGCTCCGCGAGATGATCAATTTCAAGTCGTCGTGAATGAAGGCGCGGCGCGATTCGTTGTACGGGCCCCCTGGCATGTCGATGAGGATGTCCCGATCCGGGCTGGTGGCGCGGTCGCGCAGGACGTCGGCCACCAAGCTCTGCCCCGACACGAAATTGTCGTCTTTCGCTTGGCTGCTGTGGGGCACGGCCGGCAAGCGCATCAAGTCGAGCATTGTGGGCACGATGTCGATCAAGCTACGTCGGGCGGACACGCGACGGGCCGGCGCGCCAGGGACATGCACGACGAGCGGGACGCGAACGAGAACCTCCCACAGTTCGAATCCGTGGCGCCACATCTTGTGCTCGCCAAACGCTTCGCCATGATCGCTGGTGAGGATGATGCTGGTGTTGTCCGACAGTCCGGCTTGTTTCACGAAGTCGAGCAAGCGCCCGATTTGTCGGTCCGTGAACCACACCTCCCCGTCGTACAATCCTCGCGCTGTGCTTCCGAAGTTGGGTGCACCTTCGTGATGTTTGTAGTCGGCATGGGGGTCGAGATAGTGAACCCAAGCGAAGAAGCGCTTGCCTTTGGGAACGGCTTTCAATTGCGCGATGGCTGCGTCTGTCAACAGACCGCTGGTGATGCGCGCGTCGTGAGCCCACTTGGCGTGCTTCGGAGGGGCGGCGGAGAGGTCCAGCTCATCGAAGCCCCGTTCGAGGCCGCCAAATTTGCCAAAGTAGTGATGCGCTTGCACGCTGACGGTGTGAATGCCGGCCCGCTGCAGGCGTTGGGCGACAAAGGTGTCCGCTTCGCCGAAGGTGTTGAAATGGCCCCAATTGCGGTGCGTTTCGCTTCCGTACTTGCCGATCAACATCGGTCCGACGCTCTTGCCGGTGTAGGAGGCGAGCGCGTAGGCGTGTTCGATGACGGTTGACCGTGCAGCCAATTTGTCGATCTCGGGAGAGATGGGCCGCTTGTAGCCAGCGTAGCCTAGGTCGTACCGCAAGGTGTCGACCGTGACGAATAGGAGGTTGCCGGCCTGGGGTACCCCGTCGAGTCGCGAGGGCGTCGGCGGCGCCTTGGCTGGCCTGTTTGCCAGCCCAGCCAGCGACAAATCGGATCCGGAGCAGTCCTCGTCGACGCCGTTGTCCGGAAGGTCTTCTGCGGCGGGTGAGATGTTCGGATTGCGGTCGTTGCAGTCGCCACCGCCAAAGGTAGAGCCGACGCCGTCACCATCACGGTCGCTCAACTTCTGCATCAGCGCGAGCGGTCCGCGGCTCACGGCGGCGTACCGTTCGATGGCACGTGCGAGGTCGGGCGCTTCGTCGAGTTGTCCGGCGCCAATCCACGTGAGGCACAGTGGGCCGACGGCCACGGCGAGGGCACGAGCCGGAGGGAGCGCACTGAGCAGCGGGGGCAGGGTGTAGATGGCGAGGCTCAATAGGCCCAGAAGTGCGGGGGCCCGCAGGTCGAGTTCCTGCCGCTTGAACACTCCATAGATTCCGAGGAACCCGCCGTCGCCGGAGACGGTCCCGGTTCGCATGCCGATCCAGAACAATAGGCTGATGATCAGGATGGCAACTCCGAGCGTCGCCGCCGGATCGACTGCGGCCCGCCACCGATCGCTCGATAGGGCCAAGCGGCGGCGGAGCGGGGGGGTCAAAGCAAACGCGGTGATGGCCACCAGCGCGCCCAGCGCGGTGCTCCCGAGGGCGAGGACGAGCCCGCATAGGGCAGGCGTGACGTCGGTCCCAAGGACGTATCGAGCGAGGTAGGCACACAGGGTGGCCCACGCGAAAACGCCCAGTGCACACAGAGGTGCGAATGCCGCGATGTCGGCGGGCCGGCCACTTGCGCTCCGGCGTAGATGCTCCAGAACGCGGCCGATCGTTGGCGGGGCGTCCGGATGCAACAACCACGATGCCAGTCCGAGTCCGAGTCCGAGCCCGAGTCCGAGCGGCACGAGCACGCCCGCGGTCGCGAGCCAGGTTGGTGCGAGTGCAAAAGGCGTGGCGCTGCGGACCCAGCTCGTGTCGAGTAGCGCGACGAATAGCGCACCGAGCGAGCCGATCGCCAACGAAGCCATGATCCGTTCGCTCATGCCCCACAACCAGCGGCGTGCAAAGCTCGGATGGGGCCGTGGGCGCGGGCTGTCGGTTGCTTTCTTAGGATCCGTCATCGTGTGGCGAGCCTTCGTTGCTGGCCTTACGATGACCCGGCTCTGATGCCAACGGGTGAGCGCGATCGTAGGTGCGGATCAGGCCGTCGATCGATGTGTGGGTGTAACGTTGGGTGACCGACAGCGTGGAATGCCCGAGCAACTCTTGGATGTTCCGCAGGTTGGCACCGCCGTCGAGCAGGTGCGTCGCGCAGCTGTGTCTCAATGCGTGCGGGTGGATATCACTGCGGCCCGCGCCGAGCATGCCGTACTTGCGAACCAGGACCTGGATCTGTCGGACGCTGATGCGGCGCCCTCGCGACGAAAGAAAGACGGCCCGCGGGGACTCTTTCGGTGCCGTCGCCTTCGCAAGAATTCTGAGGCGAAGAGTCAGGTAGGACTCGAGCGCGAGCTTTGCTTTCGAGCCGACGGGGACGATTCTCTCCTTGTCCCCCTTTCCGAGCACGAGGAGCTGGGGTGACGGGCCATCGAGCTGTAGGTGGTCCAGGTCCAGCGTCGCCAATTCCGACACGCGAAGTCCGCTTCCGTACAGCACTTCGAGAATGGCTCGGTCACGGGCGCCGAGCAGCGTGTCGGCAGGAATTTCGACCACCTCGGACATCGATTCGGCGTCGAGGAAAACCGGCAGTGGGCGGCGCAGTTGCGGAATGCGCAGCTCACTGGCGGGATTGCCAACGATCCAGTCGTCTTTCTCGAGAAAACGAAACAGACCACGTGCACTGGCGATCTTGCGCCCGAGGCTCGAGGGCTTGTTGCGCGGGGTGAGCGAGGCGAGCCACCGCCTCAGCACGATGCGCGAGATGTCGGATAATAGTGGCTCCTCGTCGTCGTTCGAGCGACTGGCCATGAAAGCGTGAAGTTGCTGCAAGTCTCGCCGGTAAGCCGTGACGGTGTGGCGGGATAAACGACGCACTTCGGCGAGGTACTCGCAGTAGGCAGCGATCGCCTCGCGCAGGCTCTGCCTCCCCTCGTCGCCTCGCGTCATGGGGGGATTATCGGTCAAGCTGCCGATCTGGGCTAACTCGCCGGTATTGGCCTACCGCCTAGCGGCGCCGCCAGCGCTCAGCTTGCGCCAGAATCGCCAGCAGCCGGAGCGCCGTCAGCAGCCGGAGCGGCGTCAGCAGCCGGAGCGGCGTCAGCAGCCGGAGCGGCGGCCTCGTCAGCAGGCGGAGCAAAAGCGATCTTGTCGGCCTCCTCCGCGCCCTTCCAGTACACGTCCATCGCATAGCCGAGGTCGGCTGTGGCCTCGGCCCCGCCCGGCTCACACTTGCTGGCATCGTTGTCGTCGCCGCCGGCCATCGCGTCGGTGTATTCACGACAGGTGGGGTAACCACAGGCTCCGCAGTCGGTCTGTGCGGTCAGCTCTTCGAGCAGCTCGGCGAAGGCGTCCGTCTTGCCTTTGGGGGCGTTCGCGGCGACGTTCGTCTTGATGGCGGTTGCTTTGTCGGCGCTGATCTGGACCTTGGCCGGGCCTTTCTTCTTCGATTTTGACTGGCCCGCGTTTTCTTTTAGCCAAATCTCGCGCAGCTCGTGCAACACCGCAGGGTTGTCTCGCATCGCCCGCTCACGGGCCTCGCGGGCGCAGGGACCGTACGTACCGAGCGGCACCTCGGAGAGGTCCTTGGGGGCCTTGTACAGAGGCTCGGCGCCTTCTGGGATGAACCGGAAGGTGAGGGAGCCAAACACGTTCGTCGCGGCCTCGAACTCGGTCGTGTGCCGAATGGCACCCGTCGATTCGACGACGCAGGCTTCGACGCACAGGCCGCAATACATGCATTTTCCCATGTCGATGTCGAAACGTGTCATCTCTTGTTTGCGCGTCTCGGGGTTCTTCTCGAGGTCGATGACGATGCACTCGATCGGGCAGGCGCGTTCACAGCGCTTGCAGCCGGTGCAGATGTCCATCTGAACTTCGAGGAAGCCTCGGTATCGCGGCGGCAGCATCTCGCTGACCGGACGGTCCATGCGATCGGGGTACTGGACCGTAATGGGTTCGCGAAACAGGTGCGAAAACGTGACCGCCATCCCCTCGAGGATGGTCCCGCTCGTCGTGAACACGCTCTTGATGTAATCGTTGAAATCCATGGCTGATTTCCGCGCTGCGCGTAGTTTGTAGCTTAACCTACATCGCGCGGCCGCACCATAATGTCTTGCGGCCCCGTTGTCTTGGACAAACGGCACCACTTGACGTCCTGCGTCATCTTGAGCCATGGTCCGCGCAGGATGAGCAGCGTGCAATTTGCCGGTACGTACACCGCCCTCGTCACCCCGTTGACTCCAGGCGGCGCAAAAGTGGACTTTGAGGCCCTCGAGCGCCTCGTCGAGGACCAGATCGCCGGAGGGATCTCGGGTCTGGTTCCCTGTGGAACCACCGGAGAGACACCCACCCTGAGCGATGCGGAGCAGCAAGCCGTCACCGAGCGCGTGGTCAAGACCGCGGCGGGCCGGGTGCCCGTGATCGCCGGGACGGGTGGTTTCTCGACCGACAAGAGTATCAAGGCCTCTCGGGCCGCACTCGAGCTTGGCGTCGATGGCGTGATGATCGTGATGCCTTATTACAACAAGCCTTCCCAGGATGGGATGCGCGCGCACGTCACGGCCGTGGCCCAGTCGGTCGATTGCCCCGTCGTCATGTACAATATCCCAGGTCGCTCCGTCGTGGACCTCGCCGCGGAGACCACCGAGCAGATATGCGAGCAGGCGGCCAACGTGGTGGCTCTCAAGGACGCCACCGGCAATGTTTTGCGCTGCCAGGAGGTCAAGCGTCGGCTCGGCGATCGTTTGGCGGTGATGTCGGGTGATGATGGGCTGACGATCGGCATGATGGCGGTGGGCGCCAGCGGGGTGATCAGTGTCAGCTCCAACGTCTTGCCTCGCCGCGTAAGCGAGGTGACGCGCGTGATGGCCACGGGGCAGTTGACCGAAGCACGTGCGCTGCACATGCCCCTCCTCGAATGGCACGCGGCGATGTTCGCCGAGCCCAACCCCGTGCCGTGCAAGGTTGCGCTGTGCCTTCTCGGGAAGATGGGCGCGGACGTTCGCTTGCCGCTGGTGGGGGCGAGTGATGTGACGACGACGCGCGTGCGCAATCTCTTGGTGCAGCTTGGCGAAATCGAGGCCTGAGATGAAGGTCGTCGTGTTCGGAGCGGCTGGTCGCATGGGTTGCGAGGTGGTTCGTCTCGTGGCTCAGGCCCAGGACATGTCACTCGTCGGCGCGGTGGATCACGCGGGGTGTTCGGCGCTCGGCAAGGACGCCGGCTTGGTTGCGGGCACGGACGACCTAGGCGTCGCGATCAGCCCGGATCTCGGCTCGGCGCTGCTCGGCGCGGACCTCCTCGTCGATTTTTCCATCGCGAGCGCTTTCGACGGCATGTTGCGAACGGCGATGCGCGCCAAGGTGGCGGTTGTCAGCGGAACGACGCGCCTGAACGAAACGAGCCAGACATTGATCGACCGGGCCGCGACCACCATTCCCGTGCTCTGGTCCCCCAACATGAGCGTCGGCGTGCAGGTGCTTGCCGGTCTGGTCGAACAGGCGGTGCAACAACTCGGAGAGGAATACGACATCGAAGTCGTCGAGGCGCATCACAACCGCAAGGTCGACGCTCCGAGCGGCACGGCTACCTTTCTCGTCGAGGCAGCCCAGCGAGCACGCGCCGGGCTCAGGCCGGTATTTGGGCGCGAGGGACAGCCCGGTGCACGCGGCGTCGATGAAATCGGCGTTCATGCTCTGCGCGGCGGTGGGGTGATCGGCGATCACGCCGTGCACCTCATCGGTGAGGCCGAGCGAATCGAGATCGTCCACCGTGCGGTCGATCGCGGACTTTTCGCCCGCGGGGCGGTGCGTGCGGCGCGGTTCCTTGCGAGCCGTCCGGCGGGGCGTTATTCCCTCGCCGACGTCGTGGCGACCTCCGTGACTTCTTGAACCCCCGTTTTTTCTTTCGCCAACGAGTTTTACCTGCCGTGCCTGAAACCCGCGACCTGTTGTTTGAAATTGGCTGCGAAGAGCTGCCGTCCTCTTTCGTCGATGGCGCGCTATCCGCCTTGCCGGGGTTGATCCACAAGTCCCTCGCGGAATTGAGGCTCGCGCACGGCCCGGTCCGCGCCCTAGGGACACCGCGCCGCTTGACGCTCATCGTCGAAGGGCTTGTCACCGAGCAGCCGGACTTGTCCGAAACGGTGATGGGTCCTCCGGTGAAGGTGGCGTTCAAGGATGGCGTGCCGACCAAAGCGGCGGAGGCCTTTGCGAAGAAGATCGGCACGACCGTCGCCGCTCTCGAGCGAGTCGAGACGGCAAAGGGCGAGTACCTGCGAGGCGTTCGTGAGCAGAAGGGCCAGCCGGCCCGGGCGCTCTTGGCCGAGGCCTTGGCGTCGGTGACCACGTCCATACCGTTCCGAAAGTCGATGCGCTGGGGTGACGGCGACCTGAGCTTCGGCCGTCCGATCCGTTGGCTGCTCGCCCTCTTTGGCGACGAGGTGCTCCCGGTGTCTGTGGGCGAGATCGAGGCGGGGCGCAGCACGCGCCGCGCTACTCTCTCCGGCTTCGTCCACACCAAG
>JAPYTK010000162.1 GCA_029941785.1 Polyangiaceae bacterium
GTATACAGATGCCTCTTGCCCCAAACTCTTCACGGGAGTCCAAGCCATGGCCCCTCTCGATCTGGGTGACCATCACTTCAAGATCCAATTCGGAAATCCGGACGAGACCGACGGAAGCTTGGGCGGAAAACTGCCCTTTCTTGGACCCAAGCGGCTCATCTATGGCGATGCGGCACGAAGTGGCGATCCGCAGGTGCTGGAGTTTGAGGATTGGGACGGCGTGGAGGACGCACGGGAGATCACCTTTCTATGGCCGAGCGGAACGGTTCTGGACGCGACGGCGGAGGGGTACATCGACGACTTCGTCTTGCTGACGCCGACCTTCGATCTTGAACACCAGATCCAATTCATCGTGCTGACGGATGGCGAGAAGATCCCCTTCACTTCTGTCGCGGTGTTGCGAAACCGCTGAGCCTGCTTTCAGGGCGATCGAGTGGTGGGCGTCGGGCGGAGGGGCCGCGGTCGTGATGTGCAGCGAGGTCAGACGGATTTTGTTTTCGTCGTGGCAGGCCGGGGTACACTCTCGATGTGAAAATCCCCGAACGCATGCGGACGATGATCCTCGACGAGCCGGTTGACGATGCCGAAGGATCGGTTCGGGCGCTGCGCCTCGAAGAGAGACCGCTTCCCGTTCCGAAGCGCGGTGAAGTGCTCGTGAGGGTCGAGGCGAGCGTGTGCAATCCGTCCGACCAGATGTTTCTTCGTGGTCGTTATCGCTGTGCTCGGAAGCCGCCATGCGGACCCGGATTCGAAGGAGCGGGCGTGGTCGTCGGCAGCGGTGGCGGCATGATCGGTCGTTTCCTGTTGGGCAAGCGGGTCGCCTGCGGCGGTAACGAACCCGGTGGCGGAACGTGGGCCGAGTACTTCGTGGCCTCGGTGATGTTGTGCTTCCCATTGCGCAAGGATGTCGATTTCGTGGCCGGAGCCACCATGCTGGTCAACCCGCTCACGGCTCTCGCGTTTGTGGACATGGCCAAACAGCGGCGAGCGTCGGCGATTGTGCACACCGCGGCGGCGAGTCAACTTGGGCGGCTGCTTGCGATCTTCGCGCGCGAGCGGGATCTTCCGGTCATCCATGTGGTTCGGCGTGAGGCTCAAGCAGAGCTACTGCGCGAACTTGGGGCAGAGCACGTGCTCAACTCCAGCGATGACGATCACGACGAGAAGCTGCGGCTGGCGAGCGAGCGCCTTGGGGCGACCTTGGCCTTCGACGCCATTGCGGGCACGAGCCCTGGCAAATTGCTCGCTGCGCTTCCTCACCATTCGACGGTGGTTTCCTATGGAAAACTGACGGGGCTGTCGCTGTCTGCGGTGGACCCCGCCGATCTGCTTTTCGACGGCAAACAACTGATCGGTTTTCACCTCAACCGCTGGTTGGCGAGCGCGGGCTTGTGGTGGACCTTGTCGGCTGGCCGAAGGATCCAAGCTGCGTTGGCGTCGGGGAGGATTGCCACTTCGGTTCGTTGCGAGGTTGGATTCGACGGCTTCGCCGATGCGCTCGTCGAGTATGCGGCGGACATGGGGGCGGGCAAGGTCATTCTGCGACCTGGCCATTGAGCGGTCGTGCCCTCAGGGCCACACGATGCTCGCGGCGAAGTCGCTCTTCGCAGCACTCGCGGGGAGGGTCAGTCCGTCGGCCAAGTAGATCGTGCCGTCATAGCGTCCGTGGACCAGGAATCGGATGGCGCTGCCGTCGCGCCCTTGCTCGCTCGCTCCCTCGAGTGAGACGTCGCCGCTGCCGGAGATCTCGTAATAAGGAGGGATCTCCTGGTACGTGCCCAGGCGAACCAAGAAGCCGCGCTGCTGAGGATCGACGGCTGCGGCTGCTTCGTCCGAGCTCAACACCTCGGTCGAGCCCGACGTGCGACGGTACCTCAGCGAGTGACCTTGGAAGGAGCCTACGATGGCGGCCTCCCCCTCGCCGAAACTGGCGAGCGCAGCGAGCTTCAGCTTGCGGTTATTGACTTGTGCGCCTTCTTTCAGCTCGAGTTTCGCTTGGCTGAACGACTCGGGGTTTTCCAGATCTGCGTAGATGGCTATGGGGTGGGTGATAAACAGTTTGTACGCGAGCCGCAGGTGATTCTCCGAAGACAATGCGAGTGAGTCTGCGGACACGTCACCGCCCATCTTACGCATCCATGGATCGGGATGATACGAGTTGAGCTCCATGTGCCACACGCGCATACCCTTGGTCCCGGGGCTGCTTCCGATTTGTGCCGCGTTGGTCTCAAAAGCGCAACTCGCGCAATCGTCGTCAGCGCCTGCACAGGCCTCGAACGTCGCAGCGAGGCCCTCGCTGCGTGCGGTGAGAGATCGCGGCGAAAACGGCACGGTCTGTTGTTTGGCGATGGGGTGCACCACCGCGCTCGTCCCATCGAGGCGCGCCTCGACGACAGCGATTTGATAACTTTCGTTGCCAGAGCTGCTTGGGACAATGCGAACGTTCCCCTCGTTCGCCTCGAACGTGCCTTTGGCGGCGAGAAGAAGAAAGAGACTGTTGTCGTTGGTAGCCAGCTCACCGAAAGCGAGCTCCGCGTCTTCGGTGACGCCGTCGATGTGCATGATAACTTCGACTTCGCCTTGCGGGTCCATGGCGGCCACGAATCCTCGGCGCGCCGGGCCGCCATCCTCGGCTTCATCGATGACCTCTTCGTCTACCAGCAGCCGATGCTTGAAGCTGCCTCCGAGGAACAACCCACCGGTCGGAGCCGGCGCGATGCGCAAGTCACGCTGTCCTAGCGGGAGGTTTGCGTCGACGGTGAGGTTTGCTTGGCAATGGCCGTCCGCAGAGATCACCCGAATCAAGGATTCGCTAAAGGCGAGTTTTCCGGCGCCGCAGGCTTGGCCGTCGACCAAGGCTGGAACCTCGCGGTTGCCGTGAACGGCCATGTAGCTGAGTCCACAAACGTCGTTGATCGTCTGTGTTTGCGGACAGGTCGAGTTACCTTCCGCGTATTCGTCGCAGTGACCCAGGGCAATCGCCCAGGATGCCGGCGTTTGATTCTGCGCATCCGCACAGGAGGCCTTGGCGCCGCCGCCGCTACCCGTGGTTGTCGAACTCGTCGCGGCCGGTTGGCCGGCGGAGGTGCTGCTCCCCGAGCCGCCGCTGCCGCCCGACGGTCCGTCGTTTGGGGCCTCGATGTTTACGAGGGAACATCCTGTCAAGGCTAGGAGCCATGCCGTGGCGGTGAATCCTGCCGCGAAGTGTGTCTGCATGCACTGCTTTAAAGCACGCGGCATGCCAGTGAGCGGACCACGCGAAAATCTGAAGATCATTCGCAAAAACCGAAAGCGCTGGAGCCTTGGTCGTGTACGAATATTGCGCAAGTGCGCGCCAATTGCGCAGCACGCGCCGCAGGCGACGGCAACGCGTCTTTCCGTTTTCTCGGCAAGGATGGCCGCGCAGCGCGACCTTTCGCGCCGACCTGTGTCTGACCAACAAGACCAACATGACGGAGATCGGATCGGCCTAGGTTGGACGATGGCAGTTTCTTCACTGATCGATCCGCCGGCAATCCATCATCGGAGTTCAACGACATCGTTGAAGGCTGCTGCCGCCTATCTGGGGCTCGATCGCGACGACGCCAAGAGGGAGAAAGAGATGATGAACACGGAAAATCCAAAGATCGCCAACCTGTTCCGAAGTGCATTGCGACGTCGACTGCTTGGCCTCGTGAGCGCGAGCCTGATCGCCCCCGCGCTGGGCATGGCGTCCGGATGTGGGACCGTCACGGTCAACGACGGACAGGGCGGACAGGGCGGGGATTCGACGAATGTCTCCGGACAGGGCGGGGATTCGACGACGAATGTCTCTGCGCAGATGGGAGGCTCCTCCTACAAAGAGCCTATCGGCGAGGCCACGGTATGCGCGACGGTGGATGGACCGACGAGCTCTGGCATGGGCGGCGCGGGTGCGGTAGGTGGTGCGGGTCCCGCCGGCGGCGCGGGCGGAACGGGTGCGGCAGGCGGTGCGGGCGGAACGGGTGCGGCCGGCGGCGCGGGCACTGCGCTTTGCCCTCCGCTGAGCGACCCCCGGGCCGTGCTCGATCTCATCTACGACGTTGGCGGCTATATGGGCTGCCGACCTGACTTGCTCGAGGGACCGACTTACGATCCGATCACCGGCGAGTGTTGTTATCTGATCATGGAGTACACCTGCGGCGCAGGAAGCGGTCGTCCTTTTACCGTGGCGGGTGAGGCCACGCATGCGGACGTCGTAGCGTCCGAAGGGTGGGCGACCGAGCATGTGTCTGCTCCAGCCGTTGACCATTTGAGCTGCGAGGCGCGCGAAGCGATAGCGGTTGCGTGGACGCGTGACGCGCTCATGGAGCACGCCTCGATCGCGTCCTTTGGGCGTTTCGCGCTCGAGTTGATGGCGATTGGCGCTCCGGCATCGCTGGTGGCTGCGGCTCACGCGGCGGCGGTGGACGAGGTCAAGCACGCGGCGCAGTGTTTCGAGTTGGCGAGTGCGTATGCTGGCCAAGCCCTCGGCCCCGATCCATTCGACTTTGGTGGTCAGGTGACGGTGAGCCACGACATCGCCGCCATCGCTCGCGCCACGTTCGATGAGGGATGCGTCAACGAGACCTGGGCATCGGTTCTCGCGTCCGAACAGTTGGCGCAGGCGACCGATCCTTCGGTGCGACCGGTGCTCAAGATGATCGCCCGTGACGAAGCGCGCCATGCGGAGCTTGCTTGGCGGTCGCTTCGCTGGATGCTCTCGGTAGGGGGCGAGTCGGTGCGTGCCGCCATCGAAGACGCGGTGATGCAGATCGAGCGACGGTTGGCACAGCCCCCGACCATGAAACCCGATCCCCATGCCGAGCTGCGTTGCGAAATGGCAGCACACGGCCGACTTTCTCCGCGCGAGGAGCGAGCGTGCTACCGGGCGACCATGTCGGAGGTCGTCCTGCCGTGCGTGCAGGCCCTGCTCGAAGGAGACGCCGCGCCCGCGAAACGGAGCCCTCTCCGCGCGTAGCTTCGCTCTGTCCTCGCCCACACTGGGCCGCGGCTCGCGCTCCGAATACCCACCGGCCTGTTCACCGACGCCCGCTCAGGCTTTCTGAAAGCGCCGTCGGAGGCGAACGCCCCACAGCACCATACCGCTGAGCACGGTGATCAGGCCGAGTAGAGCAGCGATCACCAGCAGCGGATGATTGAAGTTACTCCGATCGCCATAGTCCATGATGTGGAGCGACCAGAAAAAGTCGAAGGTGCGCCAGGTGTCGTTGCGGCGTGCGGTCACCTGACCGCTGATGGCATCGACGTAGCAGCGTGTGCCGCGCCCGTCGTCGAGATCGACCCGCCAAGCTGGCAGCGGTTTTCGTCGATACTCTACGGTTGTCTTGTTGACGCGCGTGACCGCGAGTACCGCCGGGGACTGTGCCTGATCGCGGCGAGCGATTCGCTTCGCGGTCTCGGCGTCGATCTCCGTAGGCTGACCCGTGCTCGCGTCCAGGGCGATGCGTCGCTTCGCAAACTTCACGACGTAACGGGGCTTCCCGTCCACCACTTGCAGCGTGACTTGCTCGGCGCCTCGCGCGTGTTCGGCTGGCGGAGCCTTGATTCTGTCCCACGGGATGGCGGTCGGCTTCGCCTCCACGGTGCGGTCCTCGCCCCGTACCTCGGCGAGAGGCACGACGGCGAAGAACAGCCCGGTTGCATTCCAGATCGCCAATTGCACCATCGCGATGGCCGCAATCCACCGGTGCACGGCATAGAGTTTCCGGTTGATCACCATGGACGAACCGTACCGCAGAGATCTGCGCGGGTAACGCAGAGTGTCGCCCGGATGACCCGGACCTCAACGGCTAACCGGCGAGCGCGGCATCGATGGCGATTCTCAGAGCGCCCTCGTCGTACTCGCTGTTCAGGTACACGACCTTGCCGTCCTTGCCGATGAGGACCTGCCGTGGGTAGGGGGAGATCGCCGGCGGGAAGGCGAATTGCTGCATCGTCTTTGGCATCTGATCCCAAACGAAGGGAAAGGTGCACAGCGTCTGTTCGATGAAGGCTTTGACGTCTTCTTCGGACTCGCCTCCTCCCATCCCTCCGGTGTCGATGCCCAGCACCACGAACCCCTGGTCCTTGTAATCTTTGTACACATTCTCCAGATCAGGAAACTCCTGATTGCAGACGGGTCAGAACGTGCTGAAGTAGGCCAGCATCACCACTTGATTGGCGTAGTCGCTCAGCGCGACGGTGTTCTGATCCAGATCGAAGTAGGTCCAGTCTGGCACTGCATCGCCGACACCGAGGCCCGCCTGGTTGGCAAACACACTCATGGTCTGCGTAGGCTGATCGATGTCGTTGCTCGAGATGCTGAGCGTCGTGGCTAGTGGTTGGGCGCTCGTCGCCGTGAAGCTCACTTCCATGAAACCCGTCGCAAAGGGGGCGATGGTATCGGGCACGACGTCGACGGTCAGTCCGTTGCCGGCCGTGACGCTGATGTTCTCGAGGGGATGTGGCCCATCGTTGGCGAGCAAGACCGCTGCGACGGTGGTCTCCCCTTGGCCGGTATCGGTGAGCATCAGGGTCGCTGGCGAAATCACCAGGTCCGGCGCGCTCACGCCGGGCACAAACCTGTAGCTCGCGAGAATGTCCCAATTTGAGCCGTAGACGAACTCACCATCGGAGGCGATGCCCATGCTCCGTGACTCTTTGTTGCCTTGCTTCAGCTCGAGCGGCTCGCGTCCGAGCGGCGCCGGGTTGTCCCGATCGCTGATGTCGAACACGCGAATGTCATTCCAGTCGGCCACAAACAGGCCGTTTACATTGGGACTTACGGCGATCGCGGTGGCGGAGCCCGGTGTTTGATCGATGTCGAGCAGTTTGGGCGCGTCGGGGGTGCTCACGTCGACGGTCGCCACACCGTCGCCGCCCACAGCGACGTAGGCGCGGTCCTCGGTGATCACGAGATCCTTGGCGATGCCGTCGAGCGCGACGCTTCCCCGTACCTTCGGCGCTTTTGCGTCGCTGAAGTCCACGATGGTGAGTCCGGCCGAACCGTTCGCGACGTAGGCGAGTTTGTCGACGAAGCGCACATTGAAGGCCTCGCTCATCGGCACGCTTCCCGCGGGGGAAAAGGTGCTCCCATCAAAATCGAACAGCAAGAGGCCGTCGGCTTTTGCCGCGACGACGACGAGACTGCCGATGAAATCGAGGCCTGCCGGTTGCTGGTCCAGCGGCAGGATGCCGATTTGTTTCGGACTTGCGGGATTGGAAAGATCGACGGCCGCGACGAACGACTGCGGATTGCTTTGCTCTTGCGCATGCGACACGAAGGCGATGTTCGCGGGGCCGTCGATCGACATGTACTCGCACCGCTGGCCGAGGGTGAAGGTCAACGTCGACAGCTCTTTCAGGCTCGCCGGATCGGAGATGTCGTGCGTCTTGAACCCATACCGACCGCTGCACACCGCGAGGGTGTCGCCGTGCACGCGACTCTGAAGGTAGTGCGAGCCGGTGGGGCCAACCTCGACGATGACCTCCATCGGATCACCGAAGGCCCCGGGGGCGCCCGAGCCGCCAGTGCTCATGCTGCTGCCGCCGCTTGCCCCTGCGCCACCGCTTCCGCCGCTGCTCGTCCCGGGCGGGTTGTTGTGGTCTGATCCGCAGGCGAGCACCGTGACGGCGGCGAGTGCTAAAACGATGGCTGATCTCCTCATGGCATCAACAATGGCTGACATTGTGACGGAGTCAAGAATGGATGATGCCTTGTTGGCCTCAACAGGGGCCGGCTCCCTCATGCCAGGTGGTGGCTGTGAAGCCCCATGTGTTCACCGCGGCGCGCGCAAGGTGTCGAGTCCGGTCGCGCCGAACAGCTGCATCGTGGAGGGATCTTGAACGAAGGCCACCATCGAGCAGTTGTCGAAGACGGCAGCCTCTGGCAGCACCACTTGGATCGTGCCGCTCACCGCGGGCGCGAGTTTTTGCCACCACCGCGCTGCGGCGTCGTGGTTCAAGGTCTTGCCATGGTTCTCGCCGCCCCCGATCTCGTGGACGAGGCCGCGCTCGACGACGACGAGGTGAAGCTCGCTGTCCATCGGTGCGTCCCGCACGCTGAAGCCGATGTGGATTTCAGATCCGGGCACGCCGATCGGATCACGCCAAATCGTGACGGAGCTTGTCGCGGCTTGCTGCAGCGCGCCTTGGATCGCGCCCCCGACGGCGATGCCGGAGATCGTCTTCCCTGCGACGAGCATGTGAGGCGTGAACAGGTTCTGGTGGCCGTTGGCCTTGGCGTAGGCGATCTGGCGGTCGGTGTGCTCGGCCTGCGCATAGGGATCGGGCCAACCGAGATAGTCCCAATAGTCCACGTGCCACGCGATCGCCCATACGCGCGTGCCCATCCCGAAGTTGTCGCTGACGACCTGGTTCTGCACCTGCTCCGCAGGTGGGCAGCTGCTTCAGCCTTCAGAGGTGAACAACTCGACCAGCGCGAAGGGTGCGGCCGGCTCGCTGGACGGCTGCAGGAAAGTGGGCGGCGCGATCGGATCCGGCGTGTGCCCGGAGGTCGCTGAAGACGTGGCGCCGTCGTCGTCGGGAGCTCGCTCGGTCGGCGCGCAGGCCCCGAGGATCACGGTGGCGATCGCGATGAGAACGGTGTGCGAGAGTTTGCTCATAAAGCGCTCATCTCCGCGAATCGGTGCGGAAGGTGCGGAAGGTGCGGAGATAGTACACGGAACGTCTGCGCCATGCCAAGGCACGACATGCGCGCGAGCAAGTGTGCCAGTGGCACAGCTCAACGTCGGAAGTGGGCGGGCGACACATGCGCAACTACTGGAATATTCGTCATTAGGGGAACTCCGTCGCTGGCATGCGGCTTGCAAAATAGAAACGCCATGACCAACGACCCGACTCGACCCTTTCGAACTCAACTCCATCGCCGCTTCCTCGGTCTCGTCAGCACGGGCCTACTCGTTCCCGTGTTGCTCGCGGGCAGCGCGTGCACGAGCAAGGTCACCGTGCACGGCGGAGCCGGGGGCCAAGGCGGCGCCGGCGAAGGCGGGACGGGTGAAGGTGGCTATCCTGTTCCCCCGACGACGTCGACCTCTGTGGATCCGAATCCCGATCCGGGTTTGCGCAAGGTGTGCGCGAAGGTCCCGCTGGCGACCAGCGTGGTGGACTGTCCGAGCATCGACGACGACCAAGCGGTCCACGACCTCATCGGGGATCAGTTGCTGGGCTGTGGTTACGACTTCAACGGCAAGGCCGAGTTCGACCGTGACACGAGCTCGTGTTGCTATCTCATCTACGAATACGGTTGTACGTCGGGGCTCACGGGACGCCCCTACACGGTGCAGGGCGAGGCGCAGCGGGCCGACGCGATGGAGCGCGGATCGTGGACGGCTGGCAACGTCGCGGAGCCGATGGTCGATGACTTGAGCCCGGAGGCGCGGCAGGCCTTGGCGGATGCGTGGACGCGCGATGCGCTCATGGAGCATGCCTCGGTGGCCTCCTTCGGCCGCTTCGCGCTCGAGCTGATGGCGCTCGGTGCGCCCGCCGAGCTTCTCGCGGCGGCACACGCTGCGGCGATCGACGAGGTGAAGCACGCGGCAGAGTGTTTCAAGCTCGCGAGTGCGTATGCGGGCCACGCGATCGGTCCGGATCGTTTCGATTTTGAGGGCCAGGTTTCGGTGGAGAAAGACATCGCGGCCATCGCGCGCGCCACGTTCGAGGAGGGTTGTATCAACGAGACGTGGGCCTCGGTGCTCGCCGCCGAGCAGCTCGTGCTCGCGCGCGATCCGGCGGTCAAGCAAGTGCTTGCGACGATCTGCGAAGACGAGGCGCGCCATGCCGAGCTCGCGTGGCGGTCCATCCGCTGGATGCTCGAGGTGGGCGGCACCTCGGTTCGCGGCGCGCTCGAGGAGGCGGTTGCCGACCTCGAGCGGCGATTGGCGGAGCCGGGCGAAGCGGCGCCAGAGGAGCCGGCCGAGCTACGCGACACCTTGCTTGCCCACGGGCGCATCGGGGCCCGCGTGCAAGAGGCGTGTTACCGCGACTCCATGGTCGAGGTGGTCTTGCCGTGCGTAAAGGCGCTGCTCTTGGGTGATGAAGCGATTCGATCGCCATCGCCCGCTGTGGCTTCGGTTTGAGATCGTGATGATCCCGCCCTGGTTCTCCGAGGATCCCTGGCACCAAGGCGACGAGGACGGCGCCTCTTGAATGCGGCTGGGCGCGCCCTGCGATCCTGCCCTACTTCTCTACTTCTCTACGTAGCTCACTGCATGCCGAGCACGAGCTGGTGCGTGCGCGCCTCTTCGCCCATGCTAAAGCGCACATACTGCGTTGCAGTGCCACCGATGGTATCGACGTGTAGACCGACGGAGAATTTACCGCCGAGGGCAGCTTTGATTTTGCTCACCGCTTGGGCATTGAGCGGGATGTCGAGCACCTTGCCCACGTCGGCGCTCTTCACCAGGAAGGAACCATAGTTCTGGCCCGTCATGAGGTCCTGGAAGATGGCGGTGCTGTTACCGTCCGCCTCGAGCGTGGCGGCTTTCGTGCTCACGTCCCACACGGACAGGCTCTCGCTGTTGTCGGTGCTGGTGTAGTTCTCGATTTCCATCTTGAGCTTGGCGGAGACCACGGTGCCGTTCACGCCGGCGAGGTCGAAGATGAAGTACGAGTTGTACAGCAACATGGCTGACTGGCCGGTCGCGGTATTGTTGTTGTCCGCGCTGTGTGAACCATCGCTGCGCCACCAGCCGCGGTCCACCGCGTTCTTGGTGATCTCAACGGAGCAGACTCCCATCGTGCATATCGTACTTTGCGGGCAGACTTTACCGCAGCTGCCGCAGTGGTTCGTGTCGCTATCGACATCGGTCTCGCAGCCGTTGGCAGCGTTGTTGTCGCAGTCGCCGAAGCTGCCTGTGCACCCACCGTGCTCGCACGTTCCTGATGAGCAACTCGGGGCGGCCGCGTTCGCCGGCTCGCACTTCGTTCCGCACCGACCGCAATCGTCGAGCGTGTTGATGGACGTTTCACAGCCGTTGCTAACGTTCACATCGCAATCGCTGAAGAGCGCCTGGCAGGCGTCGTAGCTGCAAGCGCCTACATCGCAGGTGACGTTCTCGACGTTCTGGATCTGCCCCATGTCGCACGGCATGTCGCATCCGCCGCAATGGGCAACATCGATCGCCGCTTCGCTCTCGCAGCCGTTGCTCGCGTCACTGTCACAGTTTTGGAAACCAGTCTCGCAGTCGTCGAAAGCGCATGTGCCCGTCTCGCATGTTGCACCGCTCACGTTTGTCGGCTCGCACTTCTTGCCACACTCCCCGCAGTCGTCGAGCGTCGAGAGCGGACCTTCACAGCCGCCGGCGCCAGCATCGGCTCCCGAGCCGCCGGCACTCTGCGATCCGCCGGAGCCTCCCGAGTTGGTGACGATGGAACCCGGGACCGGATCGTCGGGGGCGTTGGCCACCGAGCAGGCGGCAATGAAAAGCGTGAGAAGTGAACCCGCAGTCCGGAAGTAGTAACGAAGCATGAGTAAAGTGTGCCTTGTGCGGGAGGGGTTGTCTACGGCTTGTCGCGATACTGCTGTTTACCTGACCCCCCCCGACAAATGCGCAAAAGAGACATGATATGAACTTCGATAAAAGCCCCAAAAGGGCCTTCATCGGAACCATACTCACGGTGGACGTACGCCCCCGCAGGCTACAGATTAGCTACACAGAAGGGTTCAGTTGCCGCCACCGTCGCAAGTCTCACGGCTCCGGTAGCGCTGGCTGTGGTGCGCTAACACCTCCTATTCCCGCGCGCTTTGCTTCGAAACCGATGCCGATGCTGATGCCGTTGCAGATCTTGTTCGGCTCCTGCGATCCGTCCACCATGATGTCGGACGCTTGCCGTAGGGTGTCGGCGGTGACACGGGCGGTACAGGTGGCGGGGGCGGCAGTGTAGCCGCGCCCGACAGCAAGGTCTACTGGGTCCAGGAGCAGACTGGCGTTCACCGCAGCAACCTCGACGGTGCCAACCCGGAGAACATCGTCGACGGCAGCGACGGCCCTAGTCCCTTCGGCGTCGATGTCGATCCGGACGGGCTGAAGCTGTACTGGACCGAGGAGACACAGGGGATCTGGAAGGCTGATCTCGACGGCACGATGGCCTACGCCGGACCCGGTTGCGCGGGCAAGAGCGATTGCAACGACAACGATCCCAACTCTGAAACGACGTCGACGGTTGCGACGTGCTCAAATTGAGAGTCGTAAGTTGGCAGTCTTCAGACGGTCACAGACCATCGTGACAAGCCCTCGGGCGCATCCCTTGTCGGGTGTGCCTACGAGCACTTCGCTTAGCGGATGCGGGCTTCTTCTGTTTCGGCGAAGCCGCGCATGAAGTCGAGGCTCGCGCGCAGCTCGGGAGCGCAGGGCGTGCGGGCGGCTTCGCCTCGTACGAAGTGGATGACGCGCAGCAAGGTGCCCTGATTCACGACCAACTTCTGAATGAAGGCCTGGGCGGGGCAGCGGATGCGCTCGACCGGACAGCCGCTGACGCTGGCGTCTTTCTGGACGTGCCAGGTAAAGGAGTCGGAGCGATTGAGCAGATCCATGGCGTCATTGATGAGCGGCTGATCGATGACGAAGGCGTCGCCTTGGCCGCGGCCGTTTCCCGTGACCCACAGCGCCAGGTTGGTGAACTTGAGCAGGTTGCGTGACGCCCACTGATTCGCGAAACGGTCGAACTTCTGGCCGGCGTTGGGCGAGCGCCGCGACACCATCTCCGAGAGGACCTCGGTGTAGGAACAAATGAGGTTGATGAAATGCGCGATGGCGACCGGGATTTCGGGCGCCGCGCGATTCCAAGCCAAGCAACGGAGCACCTCGCGCCGCGTGAACTTCTTCATCTCGTGCGTGAGGCGCAGCGTCGCATCGCCCCCAGCGGTCGATTCGTCGTGGGTGAATCCGGGCACGAGGTCCGCTTGTTCGATTTCGGGCTGCAGCTGCATGGCGCAGGCGTTGTCGATGAAACTGTGCACCAGCTCCGGCGGCATGAAGCGTTGCGTTACGGTGATGAATGCTTGGGACGCGCTGTCCACCTGCTCTTGCGTTACCCGCTCGCCGTCGTGGATCTTCGCGAACTGGCTGTGTCGACACATTTCGCCCATCTCTTCATCGATGGACTCGGCTCCGACGGCTCCCGACAGCGCGTGGAGTTTTCGGAAGATCGATTGCGTTGTGTCGTCCATATACGAGTCCTGAAGGGTTCACCGAGCCAAGGCGCGGTCGCGAGCGAGAGCGAGAGCGAGAGCGACGATAATGGTGGAATCGTCGGCCAACAAGCTCGGATGGTCGAGAGCGGGTTTGGGCGCGAGGAGCGTTAGCCCCTCCCCTCCCACCACCGTCATTCCTGAGCAC
>JAPYTK010000163.1 GCA_029941785.1 Polyangiaceae bacterium
ACCGCAAGGTCATGCATCTGGAGTGCCCGCTGCGTCGCACGCCGGCTGAACCGAGCCACAGCGTAGGTCGCCAGGAACACGGTCTGCACGCCCGACACGACGAGCAGGCGCTCCATGACGCTCAAGCCTCGTGCGGTGACGAGTCCAGGATCGTCGAGCCATCCAAGAGCGAAAGGCGCGGCCAGACCAGCGTACGCCAAGGCACAACACGCGTAGATGAGAAGGGTGCCGCGAAAGCTGCCTGACAAGCCGAAAAAATACAGGCCAAAGGGGATCACCACCGGCGCCGGAGAATACACGCCGAAAAACAGGATCCCGCTGTAGGCCGAACTGACACAGATGACGGCTCCAGCCATTAAATAGCCGAAGCGGTAACTCGCATCGTCGCGCAAGAGCCGATCGAGGACGAAGCACACCACGGCCGTCGAGGCCATGCCAATCGCGAACAGGTTCTTTGCCCAGGGCGTGCCCCCCAACAGGGGAACGGGAAGGAGCAACAGCAGCGCAACGACGCCGGCGATCCGGAGAAACGACCGAGTCCGCATCGCGTCTTGGTGATCCATCGCCGCGTTGAGGGTCGCGAACGAGGCCTTGGTTCGCCCCAATAGGACAGGGCTCGGCTGCGAACTGAGGGAACTGGGAAAAACGGACCCCAAGGTCCCCACGCTGGCAGGCTCGGACTCAGGACCGGGCAATTGGCCGGACGGCGCCGATCGAAGCGCCCGTGGCACCGACTCCCTCTGGGTATTCGGATCGCTTTCCTCCGCACGGTCATCGCTGGCCCCGATGTCGCCGCCACGGAGAGCGGCGGAGCGTGGCAACTCCACACGCGTCGGGGCATCATCATCGTGCGCAACCATCAGCTTGGCGCAATCCTACACCCTGATCGCCCAAGAATCATTCACCGCCGGTTCGCCGGGACTCAGCCCCCGAGATGCTTCAGTCTTTCGCAGCCGAGTTCACTGCCCGATTCGCAGGCTCGGCGAAGGATCTTCTTGCCCGCCTCCTGGTCGGCTTTCGTGCCGATGCCACGAGAGAGCATCCATCCGTAACGTGTGCAACCCAAGGAATCACCCGCCTCACAGCCGCGTCGCGCCAACTCAAATCCCCGCGCCCGATCCAGGGGCACCCCCCGTCCCTTCTCGTACATCGCCGCGAGACCGACGCAACTGCGACTGTGCCCACCGTCGCAACCGCGGGTGTAGAGCTTCGCCCCCTTCGACCAGCTACGCTTCACGTCCCGTCCGAGAACGTACATCCGTCCGAGTTCGAAGCAGGACGGCCCATCGCCAGCGTGGCACGCCCCACTGAACAGACCAACCGCCCGGGCCAGATCGGCTTCGGTCGGCTTCGGCGACAACCCCCCTCGTCGCGGACGAAGCTCTCCGCCGCGAAAGATGAGAGCGAGAGCCCGGCAGGCAGAATGGTGGTCTCGTTCGCAAGCCCGCTCGTGAAGTTCGACGGCCTTGTTCAAATCACGCTCGACGAAGCGACCACCTGCGTAAAGAGCTGCGAGATTGCCACACGCCATGACGTCGCCACGGTCGCACGCTCGAGCGTAGAGCTTGACCGTCATCGCACCGTCGGCGGCCACGCCGACCCCCCGTTCGTACATCACCGCAAGATTGTTGCACGCGTGGGCATGCCCCCCCCGACAAGCCAATTGAAACAAGTGCACGGCGCGTTCCGGTTGCTTGGCCACACCTTCGCCGCGGCGCATCATCACCCCAAGGTTGTAACAGCTCTGCGCGGCACCGCCGCTGCACGCCCGGTCGAAGAGAGAGGCTATGCGCTTGAACTGTTTGGCGCCACCCGCAGAACTCCTCATCCGCCACGCCAGCTGTTCACAACTCGCCGCCTCCCCTAACTCGCACGCGCGCACATAGAGCGCATCGGCACGCTCGATGCTCTTGTTTACGCCACGCCCTGCATCGACAAGGATGGCGAGACGAGCGCACGCTCGGGGCACGCGTTGCTCGCAAGCCCGATCGTACAGGCCTGCCGCCAGGGCGTCGTCTCGACTCGTGCCCCGGCCCTCTTCGTGGCGTCCCGCGAGTGCCACACAGGCCTTCCATTCGCCCGCATCGCACCCCTTTTTGAACAGCCAAACCGATTTCTTGTCGTCTTTGGTGCTCTTCCCCTGCTCGAAGCAGGCGAGGCCATCTTGGCGCTCGCAAGCCCTTTGTAACAAGCTCGATGACTCGCTCGAGCGCTTTTCGCCTTTGGCCATCACCAACGCCAACAGCGTACAAGCTCGCGTGGTCCCGTGATCGCAGGCACGGCGATACTGAACCGCCGCTTTCGTTGCGTCTCGCACGACGCCACGTCCGTCGCCATACATCTGGCCAAGTGCAAGACATGCGTCCATTTGTTTGGCCTCACATGCTTGCCGAAAGAGTCGCGCCGCCCGAGACGCGGCCGCAGCTACACCTTCGCCACGTTCATACATCTGCCCAAGCACGAAACAGCCACGTGCGTCACCCGTCCGGCACGCCGAACGGCATGATTCTGCCGCGCCAAGACGACACGGCTGATTGATCCCCTCGCAACCGAATAGGACCAAAAGAGCGAGGAGGAGTGCGATCCCCCCTGGCGACACAGCACGCATCGTGCTTCTCTGCCCGCCATGCATATTCTGCTTCTTGGAGCGGGAGCAGTAGGTCAGGTCTACGGCCATCATTTGCAACGTGCGGGAGTTCAAGTTGATTGTCTCGTGCGCGCCAAATATGTGTCCGAAGCTCGCGCCGGCTTCAAGTTGTATCGTCTTCAATCGAAACGAAGTCACGATCCGCGCTCCTTCACCCCAAAGCAGGTCTTCAGCGAAATCGACCAACTTGCAGGGCAATCCTTCGACCAGATCTGGCTCTGCATACCGACCGATGCCCTGGAAGATACCTGGCTCGCGGCACTCGCCGATGTGCTCCCCGAGTCGACCACCATCGTCAGCCTACAGCCAGGCTTGGACGTAACCGAGCGGCTCCGGAGGCACTTTGGGGACCGACCGATGGTGAGTGGACTCATTGGCATGGTCAGCTACCAGACCCCTCTCGCTGGCGACACGCAATCACTCCCGCCGGGGGTCGCGTACTACCTGCCATCCTTCGCCCCGAGCGTGTTCAGTGGCCCTCCCGGGGTCACATCTTGGATCGGGACCACGCTGCGGCTGGCAGGCTGCCCAGCACGCGTCGATGCGGACGCTGGTGCGAGCGCTGCATTTTCTTCATGTTTGCTCATGCCCCATATGGTCGCCCTGGAAATAGCGGATTGGTCGCTGAGCAACATGTGGCAGCGTGGCCTCGGCGCGGTGGCCGCGCAAGCCTGCCGGGAAGCCACCGTGGCCGTCGCACGGCAACTCGGGGCACGGCCACCGTGGTACCGTTTTCTTTTTCGAGCGTGGCTCTTCCGCTGCGTCTTCGTCGTGGCGCGCCGTTTTGCGCCGTTCGCGCTCGAGCCCTATCTCGCCTACCACTTCGGCAAGGTCCGCGGGCAAACTCAGCTCATGATGACGAGCTACCGTGACTGCGCCACTCGTTTCGGTCTCCCCTCGGACAGTCTGACCCAACTTTTCCAGGGCGCCTTCAAGAGCGAGCTTCCCGAGTAGAGGCATCGGGCCGAAGCCAGCCTCAGACGGTCTGCTTGGCGACCTACACTTGCTCACACAAATGGCGTGGTTCCTCGCGAGGAACCACGGGCACTGGTAATGTTGAATCGAATGAGTCGGCACGCCCCTTACTTTTCGTCACTTCTCGCAGCAATCTCGGCGCTGACCATACTCGTCGGCTGCAATACCATTTTGGGCCTGGATGACATCCTCATCGACGAAGACTCCACCGCCGGATCAGGGGCAGGGTCGGCGAACGCCGCCAACGGGAACACGGCCAACCCTTCGAGCTCGACATCGAGCCAAGTACCCATGGGCCTCGCTGACGGCGTGTACATTCAATCGATTGCGATTTATCAAGGCACGGAACGATCGCTCATGGCGGGCGGAGTTGCCGCTTCCTCAGACATCCCGATCGTCGCCGGCCGCAAGGCCCTTCTTCGCATCTTCTATACTAGCGACGCCAACTACGACGGGGACACCGTACTGGCCCGACTGACGATCGGTAACGACACCGTCATCGAAGGATCCAGCGTGCTCGGCCCCAGCTCGGACCCCAATCAACTCGCGAGCACGATCAATCTCTCGATCGACGGAGAGGCACTCGTCGAGCCGACGAGTTATCGAGTCGAGATCCTTCAACCCGCTAGCAAGTCGAGCAACACGAACACCGCAGCAGCCTATCCGGTTGACACCGCCGATAGCCTCCCGGTGCAGAGCGCTGGGTCTCAGCTCAAGATCGTCCTCGTGCCCATTGCCTATGCAGCCGATGGTTCGAACCGACTCCCGGACGTGTCTCCGGCACAAATCGAGATCTACGCCAACACGTTTTACAAACTCTACCCGGTACGGCAGGTCGACGTCCTCACGACGGGGCCGATCACCTGGAACGGCAGCGTTTCGGCCAACGGCAGTGGCTGGAGCCAGCTCCTCAACGCGGTGAGCCAATTCCGCCAAAGCAACAACGCCGCGCCCGACGAGTACTATTATGGCATCGTCAACCCCAAGAGCAGCTTCAGCAGCTATTGCAATGGTAGCTGCGTGGCCGGACTCAGCATGCAAGCCGGTCCGAACGATGCGATGGGACGCGCCGGGATCGGCGTCGGATTTTCAGGCGAGCGTTCCGCGAACACCGCCGCGCATGAGGTCGGACACCAGCACGGTCGGGGTCACGCCCCCTGCCAAGTCAGCAATGGCGTCGACCCCTCCTTCCCTTACTCCGACGGAGGGATCGGCAAGCTCGGTTACGATTTGGTCGAAGGCGTGCTGGTCTCAACCAGCGGACACACGGACTTCATGGGCTACTGCGATCCGACCTGGGTATCGGACTACCACTTCAAGCAGTTGTTCAACCGCATCAAGTTCGTCAATGGCGCGGCTTTCTCTTATCCAGGTACGAGCGCGCCGCAGTGGTACAGCCGCATTTCGCTGACCTCCGACTCCGGGCAAACCCCGTTCCAAGGCGAGTGGCTCGAGCCGCTGGAGCTAGCCACTCCGCCTGCCGGCGAGCCGCTCAAACTCACGATCGCCACCGAATCAGGTTCCCAATCGGTCGAGGGTCAGTTCTTTCGCTACTCTCATATCCAGGGCGGAGTCCTGTTATTTCAAAAACTTGCGGCCTCCTCTCAACGTCTGAGCGTGGTGCTCGACCACCAAACGGTTCGGGTCGTTCGCGCACGTTGACGTCTCGCTCAATGACCCATAAAAGACGGCTACTTACGCCACTTGCTGGGACCGGACCGCCGGACCATCACAGCAGCTGGCTACGTACACGGAGACCCTCATGAATCCCACTTGGATGGCCATCCTGCTCGTCGGTCTGCTCGCCGCCTTCTGTTGGAGCGCAAACCGCCGCTGGCAACTGCTCAAGGTCGGTCGCGCAGAGAACCGCCTGGACAAGCTCGGCGAGCGACTCAAAGGCACCTACGAGTACGCCTTCATGCAAAAGAAGATGAGCGACTACCGTGTCGCTGGCATGGCGCACAAGTTCATCTTCGTCGGCTTCCTCGTTCTGTTGCTTCGTTCGTTGATGTTGTGGGGCCGAGGCTTCGACGCCGACTTCAACTTGTGGATTCTCGGACCCGATCCAGTCAGCTTTCCGCTCTTGGGCGACATCGCGCTGGGCCACGCCTATGAGTTCATCAAGGATGTGACCGCCACCTTGGTCTTGCTCGGCGCGCTGGTGTTCTTGTACTTGCGCGTCTTCAAGAACGAAGCGCGAATGACGCACTCAGCTGAGGCCGTCCTCATCTTGGGGATCATCATCGTCATGATGCTGGCGGACATGATGTACGACGGAGCCTCCCTCGTGCTCTTGCACCGTTACGCGCCGACGGTCTGCGCCGGGGGACAAGCGGAATTGTGCCAGAGCGTATCGACGATCATCGCGCCGCTCGGCGCCGCTCCGCTCGAAGTCAACACCGCCGTCCATTGGCAGCTGTTTCCGAACCCCGCGGGCTCCTTGTTCGCGAGCGCGTTCAGCGAGGCTGGCGTTCAACAACTCATCTTCTTGGCGCACGCGGGCTTCTGGCTTCATGCCAGCCTGGTCTTGATCTTCCTCAATCTGCTCCCCCACTCCAAGCACTTCCACATCATTACCGCGATCCCGAACGTCTTCGCGCGCGATCTCACCGCGCCGGGCCAACTCGCCTACGTGGGCAGCGCCGAAGAGATCGGCGAAAAGGTCATGCAGGCCTTTGACGATGCGGACAACGCAGAGCCGATCGGAAGCGCGAGAATCGAGGATTTCAGCTGGAAGGCCATTCTCGACTTTTACACCTGCACAGAATGTGGCCGCTGCTCGGATCACTGCCCAGCCCACCGCACGGGTAAGATCCTCAGCCCCAAACAATTCACCGTCAACTTGCGGGACCATCTGTACTCGCGCGAGCACGAATTCCTCGAACGACCAGGAGGCCCTGAGGGGCTGAAGGGCGATCACGACCATCACGCGAGCGATGACCACGAGGACGACGCGAACGGCCACGACGATCACGAACATGACGCCGACGGCCACGATCATGATGATCACCACGAACCGGTCTACCCGGACAACCCCATCCCTGTCCCAGAGGTTCATTCCGAACCCATCGATCTGATTTCCGAGATCATTCACCCCGACGTTCTGTGGGCATGCACAACCTGCCGTTCCTGCGAAGAGCAGTGTCCGGTGATGATCAGCTATGTCGACAAGATCGTCGACATGCGCCGCAACCTCGTCATGATCAAGGGCGAGTTTCCGCCCGAACTCGCAGGCCCTTTCCAGGGCATGGAAGTTAATGGCAACCCTTGGAATCTGGCTCGCATCGACCGGGCAGGATGGTCAGAGGGGCTCGATATCCCCACGATGGAGCAATACCCCGAAGCCCCCGTGCTCTACTGGGTGGGTTGTGCAGCAAGCTACGATGACCGCGCAAAGAAGATCGCTCGGTCGACGGCCAAACTGATGAAGGCCGCGGGAGTCGATTTTGCCATCCTCGGTCAACAAGAGACGTGTACCGGAGATCCGGCGCGGCGTGCCGGCAACGAGTATCTCTTCGCCATGCTGGCCGAACAGAACGTGGCGACCATCAATGGCTACAAGGAGCAAGGCGGAGCTCGCACGATCGTGACCGCCTGCCCCCACTGCTTCAACACCCTGGCCAACGAGTACCCAGACTTCGGAGGCCAATTCGATGTGGTGCACCACAGCGACTTCTTGCTCGGCCTGGTCGCCGAGCAGAAGCTGCAGCCCCGTCAGCGCGTACAGGGCAAGGTCGTCTTCCATGATTCCTGTTATCTCGGTCGCTACAACGAGGTCTACGAGCAGCCTCGCGACATTCTCAAGAGCATTCCGGGCCTCGAGCTCGTCGAAGCCGAGGGGGCCAACCGACAAAAAGGCCTGTGCTGTGGCGCAGGTGGCATGCAAATGTTCATGGAGGAGCAGAACAAGGATCGCATGAGCACTCGGCGTACCCTGCAATTGCTCGACACGGGTGCAACCACGATCGCGACAGCATGTCCCTTCTGCACGACGATGATCGGCGACGGCTTGAAAGCAGAAGACAAGGAAGACGACATCCGCCAGCTCGACATCGCCGAGCTCCTCGAAGAAAGCTGCGCCCTCGACCGCCCGGTCGGTGTGCGCGCCGCCATGCCTCACGACCCACCGCGCCGCTCACCCGACGCCGGACGCCTTGCGCCCTAGGTCGTCCCGGGGCAACGACGAACGGTTGTCCCTCGGCGGCCGAACGACCCGGGCGAACCTTTCTCGGATTTCGACATCGATTGATGTCGAACGAACGGAGGTGTAAAGAATGAAGCGAGGACTCATGAGTCACGACGCTTACCCGATCCGGAGTTACGCCATCGACAACGAGGCGCTGGCAAGTCTTCGAGCGACCCGCCGTGATCCTCCGTCGTGCGAGGTCTGCGATGCTCCACTCGACGACATGCCAGCGAGCACCGGCTTGCTCATGTGGGCACGCGAGGACGAGCTTCGTTTCGAAGAGCCCGCGCTGTGTCCTGCCTGTGCCCTCGCCATCGGAGTCACCGCGATGCGCCAGTGGCGTGACGAAGAAGGCTCCTGACCTACCCGGAGGGGCGCTCAGTCCGGCGACGGGATGACCTTGCGTAGCGCCGCGACATGGCGCTTCGTCAGTCCCTTGATCGCCAAGATCTGCTCATCCGTCGCGACCCGCACCGCCCTCATCGATCCGAGTTCGCGTAACAGCGCCTTGCGGCTTGCCGGTCCGATCCCAGGAATATCATCGAGGTCTGAGCGCAGTCGCCGCTTCTTGCCGAGCTTCTCTCGGCCGCGATTGGCGAAGCGATGTGCCTCATCCCGCAGTTGGGCAAGCAGGAACAACTCGGGACTATTCGTCTTCAACGACACCGGGTTCATTTGACCCGGCATGTAGACGCGATCGACGATCTTGTCGCCTTGGATGTTCTCGCGCTCCTTGGCAAGACCCACCACAGCGAGTCCGTGCAAGCCAAGGTCATTGGCAGCAGCCATCGCCACCGACAGCTGCCCCCGACCACCATCGACCACGAACAGGTCCGGCAGTTCCCAGTCCGTTCCTTCGTTCGTGGCATCGCCTGCCTCCTTCGCCTCCTCGCGACCACGGCGAAAACGACGGGCCAGCACCTCGTACATCGCGGCGTAGTCGTCTCCACTCTCGGTCGTCTTGACCTTGAAGGTACGATACTTCTTCTTGTCGAGCTGCCCATCGTGCATGCACACGATCGCCCCGACCGCATCGCCACCGCCCAAGTGCGAGATGTCGCAGCACTCGATCACGCGTGGCGTGATCGCCAGCCGCAGCTTCTTCTGAATCTTCTCGAGGCGGCCACCTAGATCATCACTGGCCCGGCGTTTCTCCTTGAACGCGTGGGCAGCATTCTCGCACGCGAGATCGAGCAGTTTGCGGCGCGGACCCACTTTGGGGATCACCGCCTTGCACTTCTTGCCCCGTGTCTCACCGAGCCAGTCGGCCAAACCTTGCACAGCGTCTGGGCGAACCGGCAAGACTAGCTCGTCAGGAAGGACGCCCACCTGCACTTCCGAGGCGTAATACTGGGAGAGAAAACCTGCGAGAACCTCTTCGTCGGGCAACTCGCTCGGCCCGATGGAAAATGACCGACTGTCGGTGAGGTGCCCCTGTCGAACCAACATGACCACGATCTCAATGCGATCCGCCTCTCGGTACAATCCTACGACATCCTGATCGATCCCCTGCACCCTAACCACGCGCTGCCGTTCGCGAATCGACTGCACCGCCCGGAGTTGATCCCGGTACATCGCCGCGAGTTCGTATTTCATCTCGACGGAGGCAACCCTCATCTTCTCCTCGATCAGTCCGCTTAGCTCGTCGTGTCGGGCGTCGAGAAACAGCTCGACGCTACGAACTTGTTCCGCGTAGTAGCGCTCGTCGACCTCGTAGACGCACGGGGCCGGACAGCGCTTGATCTGGTACTGCAAACAAGGCCGGGTACGTGAGCGAAGCTCACTGTCGGTGCACGTTCGAAGCTGAAAATGCTTGTTCACCAAGTGCAAGGTCTTGCGCGCGCTGGACGCAGAGTGGAAGGGGCCAAAGTAACGCGCACCGTCCGGCGTCGGACGTCTCAAGGTCTCTAGCCGCGGCCAAGGTTTCTTGGTGTCGAGCCGAAGACACAAGAAGTTCTTGTCATCCCGCAGCTTGACGTTGAAGCGCGGCTTGTGATGCTTGATCAGCTCGTTTTCGAGCACCGCCGCTTCTTTTTCGGTTCCGGTAACGACCGTCTCAAGATCCGCAACGACTTGGTGAAGCAGCGGAATAAAATAGCGATCGTCCGAACGACCCCGCTGAAAGTAGCTGCGCACGCGGACTCGAAGACTCTTTGCTTTGCCTACGTAGACGACCCGTTTTTTGGCGTCCTTGAACAAGTAGCAGCCGGGGGCCGGCTCCAAGCCTGCGAGTTTGTCGGCAATCCGTTCAGGGTAAGACGACGACTTCTTCTCGCCCGGCCTTCGGGAATGGGTCCCAGGCTTGGCCTTGGTCCCAGGCTTGGCCTTTCCCTTCTTGGAGGATCGGGAGGTGGCCTGCTTTGCGCCAGACCTACGACTCTTGGCGGTCTTCTCGTCCGCCGGCCGATTCGAAACGGCAGCCTTGCGGGACTTCTCTCGCGCCTCGCCGGAAACGGTCGGCTTCGATGTGTCCTTCGCCATTACCCGGAAGCAAAACCCAGCTTCGACCGGGCCGCAAACGACGAAAGCTCAGGAATCCTGGTTGAGACCTTGATAGGTCTCCGCCCACTTCTTCCAGCGCTTCGCTTTTTTGCCGGGCTTGGGACTGCGCGCGGTTTTCTTCTCGATCTTGGCGGCGAGATTGCGGTGCTGGCGTGTGGGTCGATGCATAACGATTGCGCATATGGCTCATCTGGGGCCCGCACGCAAGTGACAGACAGCGTGTGGCTGACCCGACGGCGCCGCCCTGACGGGCTGTGGACCGGTGTGCGTGGCCATCGTCCTCAAAAAGTCGTAGTGTTGCCCCATCTTGAAGTTCACGACGTACGCACCAGTCTTCCTCCTCGCGCTGTGGCTCACCGCGTGCGGCAGCGCCACTCAAACGACGGTCTTGTCCATCGCTCAACTCGACTGCGCCACGTGCGGGGAAGCCATCGCCACCAAACTGAGCAAACAGGAAGGCATCGACAAGGCCACCTTCGACAAGAACAAGGTCGAGCTCCGCGTCGTCGGCCAAGCCGATCTCGACATCTTCGCGATGGCCGAACCCTTCGCCAAGGCGGAAAAAGTGGCTCTCATCGCCGGCGCGGGCAAAGGCAGCTATCTTCCTCCCAAGGCCCCGCCAACCAAAGCAGACGTCAAAACCGTCGTCGAAGGCGGCAGCACGGTTCCGAAGCTCAGCGATGTCGTGGTCGCGGGCAAGATCACCGTCATCGAGTTCGGCGCGGTGTGGTGCGGTCCATGTCGGGTCGTTGACGCGCACATGTTCGGGCTCCTCGCCAAACAGCCAGATCTCGCCTATCGGAAACTAGACGTTGGCGACTGGGGCACGCCGCTCGCGGATCACTACCTCGCGAAGATCTCGAAACTTCCCTACATCATCGTGTTCGATGCCAAGGGGAAGAAGATCGAAGCCATTGCCGGACTGTCGCTCGAGCGGCTCGATGCCGCCATCGCCAAAGCGCGCCAAGGAAACTCGAAAGACGGAGAATCGTGAAGCTCGTCACCATCGGGCTCATCGCGCTCGGAGTGCTCGTCTCCCGCTTCGCCTTCGCCGAAGCCTGAGCGGCCTGAGGAAATCCGAATCTGCCGGTCGGTGGATCAGCGAGTAACGAAGCCATCGACAAGGGAGCGCTCGATGTCGCGGTCGGTGTGGGCATGCTCTACGGGAGCGTGTCGCACGTCGCCGAATGCCCGGATATCGGTCCGAGCTGCCGCTCGAACAATCCGCCGGAGCCGTACAACCATCACGTCGACATGCTTCTGACCGACATCCAGGTCGATCTCGCCTACGGACTGAACAGCTGGCTCGCCATTGAGACACGACTGCGACTCGGTGTCGTAGCCGTCGAAGCCACCTTCACGGAGATCGACGGCTCTGAGCGTACGGGCCCCGAAACGGGCAGCATTCACCACCGCACGGAGGTGCTCGCAGGACCACGCGATCCCTGGCTCATGATGAGGGTCGGCGGCAAGGTCGGTCGCTTTCTGAGCCAAGCTCGAATCGGCGTCACGCTGCCCGCTGGTCACACCGAGCCCAACCCCTATCTGCTTGGTCGCCAAGGCGAGGCGCATCAACACGTGCAGTTCGGCAGTGGTACGTTCCGACCCCTGGTCGGCGCCAGCCTGCGCCATAGCTGGGATCCCGTGAGCGTATCACTCGGAGCGGTGAGCGTGTTGAGCCTGTACCAAAACTCACATGGCTATCGCGCGCCCACGAGATTGGGCAGCAACCTCGCGGTCGCGTTGAGCCTGCTGGACGGTAGATTGGTGCCAGAAGCCAAGTTCGTCTTCGCCTACGAGGGCGCCGGGCTCTGGGATGGACGCAATGGGGACGAACCGGAATTCGCGCGCAGTGTCATGCTCGCCGGACTTGGCGCGACGTACCGTTTCAGCGACGCATGGCGGGCGAGCGCGTCGGTCCTTGCCAGGATTGCCGAGGTCAGCGACAGCGCCTCCTTCGAGACGCCTGGGCAGTTGAGCCTCACCTTGGCCCGCAGCTTCGACTTCGAGGCTCGGGCGGACGACTGACCCCCCCAGTGGGTCAAGTACGGGCGAACTGGCCCCGACCGCCGTCGCCTGCTAGACTTGTGATCTATACATGCTTAACCTTCAACTATTCTGGCGGCTTAGTGCCGCCATCGGGCTCGCGCTCGTCCTCTGCGGCGGTTGCATGTCGAGCGCTGATGCCGTCGACGAAGACACGACAGGCGGGGTCGTCTCGGGCGTAGATGCGTCCATCGGTTTCGAGCATGAAGGTACGCTCACGCTCCAGCCAACCGAGCAGGTCGAAGTCGTCGTGCACACGAGCCCAACGGCAAAATACGACCTGTCCTTTCATCTCGTAGGAGACGCCCTCGACGCCTCTCTCGACCTAAGCCAAGCCGTCACCGACGATGATGGCGTGGGTCGCGTCGTGCTTCGAGCCCCTGGGATGGCGACAACCTTCGTCCTGCGCGCCACCATCCGCGGCGGCCCATCGGCCGAACTGCAAGTCGCCGTCAGCAACGAGGGCTTCGGGACCTTTAATGTTCTTCCGATTTATCACGGAAATCGCCCGGTGGATTCGTGGACCGTCAACGTCTTTTCGGCCACGAGCTGTGATGCCCTCGCGGCCATGTGGCCCGAGGAGCCACCAGGACCGTTCACAGCGACTGGCTCGGGCGACACCGGTTTGGTCGTGAGCGGCTTGCCCGTCGGCCCCAATCTCACCGTGGCGATACGTGCTCAGCACTACCTATGGGGCTGCACCGATGAAACAAACTTGAAGGCGAACGCCTTGATGGACCTCAGCGTGCTGGTCGTGAACAAGCCGGTCAACATCGAGAACGTCGTACTGAACGTGACCTTCGACTTTTCGCCGAACACTGCCCCTTACAGTGCGCTGCTCGACGAGCACCTGAAAGCTATGTTGAACCGCTTCGGGAACAACCCAAGCGACACAGCTGTGCTTCTGCTCGCGCAAATGGCCCAGGTCAACGGCACGATCGATCCGAACGTCCACGCTCCGAAGATGACGCAGCACCTCAC
>JAPYTK010000164.1 GCA_029941785.1 Polyangiaceae bacterium
GCCGTGCCCGGAGGTCTGGACGTCGTCGAGGCCCCGAATGGCTACATCTACGTCTCTGCGTGCGCAGGAGGGCAGAACAGCTGCAACGGTCGTATCTGGCGGATCGAGTGATGCTGTGTTGTGTCACGGGATCATTCATGCACGATCGGCTCGGGCTGGGCGTGCGATTCCATCGTGCCGTCGCCGGGTTGTCCCCAACCATTGTCGCCCCAACACCAAACGGCGCCAGATCCGTCTGTCTACCTGCTCCTACCCCAACCCTTGCGCATAAGAGACATTATGTTAACTCTCGAAAGAGCCATAAAGGGCCTTCATCGGGACTATACTCCACCGCCCTCCAGATCCATTCCGGCGCAAAAACCGCGCCCCGCACCGGTCACGATGATCGCGCGTATCTCGTCGTCCCGCTCCAAAGCCTCGATGCTCTGGTAGATCTCAGCCCCCATCTGCACGGTGTAGGCGTTGAGCCGCTCGGGCCGGTTGAGCGTGATCGTCGCCACGCCGTCGCTACGCTCCAGGAGCAGCGTCTGTAACTCGCCGTCATCCATGTCGCGCGATCACTCGCCCGAACACGTGATGAACAGCGTGGCGCCCGTCGCGCCCTTGCCTTCACCGACGAAACGAATGATGCGCTGTTGGGTCGGCGGACAGCCCTCGACGAGGTCCGGGTGACCCGTCGCAGGCACGGTCGTGGCGTCGATGTAACACCAGCCGTGGACCGCCTTGTCGTCCGCATTGACGACCGGTTCCAGAATCTCGTTTTGGCAGGCATCGAGATCCTGTCCCGTCGTCTGTGCGATTTCGCAAAAGCACGCGCTATCGATACCCAACGCTTCGCGCGCGACGTCCTCTGCCACCTTGTGGTCAGGATGAACCGCGAGACGGGCCGTCGCGCCGCAATCACATCCCGACGGTCGCCCCTCCAGGATCAGGCAGGCGACCTGGCCCAACGGATTCGGCGTCAAGGAACGCGGCAAACACTGCCCGCCGAGAACCAGCTTCAGTCGCTCGACGATCGATCCAATCGCAGGCCGATAGCCAAAGTCAGCGGCTTCGTCGTTGTCCTGTTGCTTGGGGCAAATCGATCCCACGATGGCTTGAGGCCCGACACGCTTGAGCAATTCGAGCACGCGCAAGCCGGGATAGGCTTTGGCGTTGACCTGCTTGAGGTTGTCATCGCCATTATTGGGGTCGCCGTCCGAGTCCACGCACAACGGGCTCTGCGCGGGTGTATCAGACTTGCAGTCGAAGCACTTCGCCTTCCCTTCAGGCGTCATGTCATTCTCGTCGCAAGTGCGCTCCTGCTGCAGCGGGAAAATGCAAGCGTATTGCAGGTCCTGCCGGGCCCCCGTCACGGAGTACTCGTTGCCGTTGATGGAGTTGACGACGGGGGGCACTCCCACCACATCGCCGGTCACGGGGTGCGTGCCTGTGCGCGGTTCGGGGCTCTCGCGCATGAGCGGATCGGTCGGTAGGCACTTGGGGTTGTGGTAGCAGCTCGGATCACCCAAGATGAGGTCCCACGTCTTTTCGCTCGCCAGTTCATCCGCGCTCTGGAAACCACCGACGGCGTTGTCGGGCTTGCCGTCGTCATCCTTGTCCTCGCAGGGGCCAGCACAACCGTTGAGCAAATCGGGCTCGCCGTTGGCATTGCTCCGCGCGATGTCTTGCCACGGCACGCCAACGATGCCGGCGATGAAGACCAAGGATTGATCCCGTACGTCGGTGTTGTCGTCGTCGGGCTGCAAATCCTTGTAGATGGGGTTGAGGTCGATTTCGCCGTTTCGATCGAAAATCTGTTGGCTGGTCAGGCCTGTGACGTAGCGATCGATCGAATAGAGGAAATCGATTCCAAATCGGCGCTTCATGTCGTAACAACGCAGATCGGGGTGGTCTTGGTCGCTGGGTACTCGGTTGCACAAGGCCGGATCGTTGGGCGAGTCGGGAGGATTGCTGCAGCTACCATTCTCATTCAGCACGCCCGTCGACGAGCAGTGTTGCGCTTCGTCCGGACAGCCATCGCCGGGCGGCTCCGCGCAAGACTTGCAACAGGGATCGTTCGGATTGATTGCACACGCGGCGCGAGGGACCGGAATGTTGTTTTCTGTACCCGTCGCCAAGTGGTACGAGCCCCCGTCTCGGATGGAACAGTCGTTTTCATCCGTCAGCATGATGATCGCGAGCAGCGAATCCGGTCGCAAGAAGTCGGCTCGCTGCGTCAGCAGCGTCTTGTCGTCTTCCTCTGACAACACGGCCTTGGAGCCCACGATCGCGATCGATGCGTGCGGGCGAGGCTCGATGAGGAAACGATACCAGGCCTCCAAAGGTGCTTCGAATCCGCAACCGACTTCACCGGCACCGACGACGATGGACGCGAGGTTTTCCGTCAGGGTGTCGAGATTCGTTTCGCCTTGCGGTGTGTGTGTCGGCTCATTGGCAGGATCCCATGCCAGAAAACCTTTGCCCTCGTACGTCGGCACCTTGTTCGTGGAATTCTTCTCGCGATCGATCAGTTGTCCCTTGTCATCCTTGAAATCCTCGAAGCAGTACGATCCGGTGTCGGCGACACCGTGACTGCCAAGGCTCGAGGTGATCACGCCGATATGGATGTCGAGCACCGGCTTGAAGGACCGAAAGGTATCGTCCTGTGGGCACTCCTGGATCGGTGTATTGGGTTGTTGGCTAGCGAGCTCGCCCTTCTTGTTATAGCAACGGGGATTGATCAGCTGATTGACCAGGTCAGGGATCGCCGATTGCAGGATTTGCTGCTTGTCGCCCATCGAGCGCGAATTATCGATGACGAAAAGAAGATCGAGCTTATTCACCGAACTCTGACGCAAGCGCTCGACGATGGTGGAGGTCGTGCGCGGCTCGACGGGCTCGATGGGGCGATCCAAACAGCCAGGCACCAGTGTCGCCATCGCGGGGAACACGAAAATCGTAAGCATCAGGGCGCGCAAGGCGCCGCGGCGGTGAAGCATGGTCAAGAGTATACCCCGTGGGTGAGAATGGCACGATCCTTAAGACCACTAACGGTGGCACAACCTGGTGCCACCGGCTAGTGGCTGGTTACCACCGGCTAGTGGCTGGTTACCACCGGCTAGTGGTACGTCAGAGAGTCTCAATGCCATTCACTTCGCCTCAGCCAATCGAGGCTGGGCGGGTAGGCGACGCCGGCACTATCCTCAGGACAATAGACTCTGGCACGAAGTGGGGCGCGCAATCTAGCGGCACAACGGAAACTCTTAATGTTGTTCACTTTGTTTCAGCCACGACAGGCTGGCCGTAGGCGGCGGAGGCCCGTTGGGAGACGGGGTGATCCTCAAGACGACCAACGGCGGCGAGCCGTAGCACGCTCCGCCCCTTCGCTCTACCTGGCTCCCACCCCAACCCTTGCGCATAAGAGACATTATGTTAACTCTCGAAAGAGCCATAAAGGGCCCTCATCGGGACGATACTCTCTTGCTCGAGCAGAAGGGGTTCGGCGGGTTGGAAGAACCCTTCGATGGCCTTGATGGCGTACAGGTCGGGGTCCGCGTCCCTCTTGTTCGAATGTGCCTGACGACATACAGTCGCACAACTAGACAAGTCCACGGAGATGTAGATGCGATTGACCAAGCTTTGCTTCAGTTTTTTGTCACTATCCGCCCTCCTCTGGGGGTGCGGCGACACCTACGTGCCGAGCGCAACGGCGACGTCCGCCGGGTCGGGCGGAATGGGACAGGGGGGCAGCAGCTCCGCGAACGGCGGCAGCGGCGGCAGCGGCGGCAGCGGACTGATGTGCGGCAACGGAGAAAAAGAAGCCGGCGAGGAATGCGACGACGGCAATATCGAGCCGGCCGATGGCTGCACGCCCGATTGCCGGGTCCCGAAGTGTGGTGATGGCAAGGCGGACGCCGGTGAGGTGTGCTTCAAGGCCGTGGCCGCCTACGCGACGCTCAAGCCGAACGTCTCCGACCTCATCGTGACAGATTGCGACAAGGATGGCGATGTGGACGTGGTGGTGGGCGCGAATGACTATGTCGTGGCGATGCGCAACAGCGGAGGAGGCGTGTTCGATTCCGTGGTGGCGTCGAATGTGTACGGGGATGTGGGGTCGCTCGAGGCTGGCGAATTGTTGAACAACGGTGGAGACGACATCGCCATCGGTTTCGTGAACGACGACTATGTGCCCGTCTTCGCGCAAGCCGGCAACTGCAACTACGACGGCTCGTTGACGTTTTCTGTTGGAGCGACGACTGGCGGTCGGAGCGTCCGCATGCTCGATTGGGATGGCGACAAGCAGCTGGATATCGTGACCGCTTCATCGAGCGGCTTGGCGTTTGGCTCAAGCAGCGAGATGCAATTGACGAACATCGGGCTAGGAGGTTCGACTACCGTGATGGCCGCGGCAGATTTCAACGGCGACGGCCGGGATGACGTTGCCCTGTTCCAAGGGGCGGCTGGCCTGACAGTCTACAAGAGTACCGGCGCGACTTTTACCAACGGGTCGCCTTATTATCAGCTCGGCGAGCTGGTGGCGCTCGAGGCGGGCGACCTCGATGGCGATGGCGATATCGATCTGGTGGGCTTGCGGCTCAGCAACCAAGTCGTGGTGCTAAGGAACGAGGGCGTGAGTGCAGGCAGCATCGATTTTGCGACGCTGACGCCGACCGTGTCGCTTAACGGCGGCTCCTTCACCACCACCGAAGAACCCACCGATCTCGTGTTGGTCGATTTCGACAATGATGGCGTGCTCGACGTCGTGGCCGGCAGCGTCGCCGGCGGCGCGATCAAGTTTCTGCGTAACGATGGGTCGGGCAAGCTGACGCTCATTGGGGAGGCCCCCGATGCAGCCGGGATCACCGCCATCAGGGCTGTCGACGTCAACGGTGACCAGCTGATGGACCTCGTCGCAGCTAGCAACGACCACGGTTTGCAGGGATCGGCCCGCCTGTTGGTGTTCGTCGCGAATCCGTAGGAACGTTGTGAGTCCTCGCCGCGCTGTCTACCTGGCTCCCACCCCAACCATTACGCATAAGAGACATGATGTTAACTCTCGGTGAAAGCCAAAAAGGGCCTTTGTCGGGACTATGCTCCTCGGACCCTCGGACCCTCGGACCTACCCGAGCCACCCGCGCATCTTCTCGTACACCTCGGGGCGGTCGAGCAGCTCGAGGTGGGCCGTACCGACACCAATCCACGTGTGCCCCTCGGGGAATGCGAGGGTGAGCGCCGGCTTGGCGTGGCGGCCGAGCGCGCTGTCTATTGGCACGAGGCCGTCGCCGCTGATTTTGTTGCTGGTCTCGCTGTCGGTGGTTGCGGCGATCGCGTAGCAGGCGACGCCGTGGGGAAGCGGCAGCGGGGTGCGTTGGTCGCGGCCCATCTCGAAGCGGTCGCGTCCTTGCCAGTGCTCGTCGAGCACGTTGCCGTAACGCATGTCGGTGACACCTGCACTGCGGATCTTGCCCAGCTTGGCGAGCGGCGCACTGTAGCGACTGACGCCCAGCAGCACGTCCACCCAGTTGCCGCCGCGCTCGAGTGGCGATCCGTGATGGGGCGTGCCTAGAAAAATGATCGCGCGTAGCTTTGCTCTCCATGCGAGCTTGGCGGTCTCGGCTACGTGGCAAGCGCTGCGCGTGACCAGTCCGCCCATGCTGTGCGCTACGATGACGATTTCGTCGGGCGGCACCGGTAGCGCGGACACGAACTCGTCGAACAGGACGGCGAAGTCGGCGCCGTTCGTCGAAACGTGTTTGCCGCTGTTGTATTGCAGGCAGACCAGGTCGTAGCCCAACTCGCGCGCGAGCGCCGTCCCGTGGTCGTGCCCGGAGCGGAGCCATTGCTGGTCGCTCATGCACGAGCCGTGGAGCATCACGAGCAGCTTGCGCGTGGCATCGGACGCGGGCGTCTCGCGGCGCAAGCGCATCTCGATGGCGAGTGGGTTGTTCGTCTCGTCGAGGTAGTCGCCGAGGACGCCGTTGAGCGCAGCGAGCACGGCCATCCGCTCGGGCCCGGGCGTCGCGTCCCCGAGCAGCGGCGCCAGTTGCGCGAGCGCGGCGTCGATGCCGGCGCCCACAACGCTCGTGACCGCGCGAATGCTGCCGTAGACGACGCCGGTCACCAGCCGCGCGGGCGCTTCGAGTGGCTTTCCGAGGATGGCGGGTCCGGCGCTGATCGTCCTGTGCATCTCCTCGACCAGACCGGTGACGCCCTTGGTCGCCTCGATAGCCAACTTGTTCGCGCCGCGTAGGTCATCGACATAGCTGCGCGCCTTCTTGGTCATGCGTCGACCATAGTCGTTTTCTGATCCGCAAGCCGATCAAAGCTGGCGCCAGCCGTACGCCTGCCGGCCGCCTACCTGCTCCCACCCCAACCATTACGCATAAGAGACATGATGTTAACTCCCGATGAAAGCCATAAAGGGCCTTCATCGGGACTATACTCGGGGCCTTAGGGCTCGCCGCCGTTGGTGGTCTTGAGGATGGTACCGTCATCCCCAACGGCCCAGCCCGTTTGCGCATCCACGAAGTGAACGCTTCTAAGAGCGTAAGTCGTGCCGCTCGCTTGGTCGGTCCAGGTGGCGCCGCCGTCGGTGGTGTGACGGATGTCGCCGCCACCCCCAACGGCCCAGCCCGTTTGGGCATCGACAAAGTCCACGGCGTAGAGCCATGTAGGCGTGCATGACTGCGCCGTCCATGTGGCGCCCCCATTGGTGGTTTTGAGGATGGTCTCCTTCACACCGACGGACCAACCGGTCAGCGCGTCGACGAAATGCACGCCGCGGAGATTCTCGGCCGTGCCGCTCGTCTGGATGGTCCACGTCGCTCCACCGTTGGTCGTGTGGCGGATCGCACCATAATACCCGACGATCCAGCCCGTCGTCGCGTCGACGAAGTGAAGGCCCGTGATGGGTTGAACCAAGCCGCTACCAGGCTGCGAGGTCCACGTGGCGCCGCCGTTGAGGGTTTTGACGATGTAGCCGGATTGGCCCGCCGCCCAGCCGGTCATCGCGTCGACGAAGTGCACGCTCCCGAGCAAATTGACCGTGCCGCTCGCCTGCGAGGTCCACGTGGCGCCGCCGTTGTCGGTTTTGAGGATGACGCCCGGTGACCCGACGGCCCACCCCGTCTGTGCATCGAGGAAGTGAACACTTCTAAGATCCCCAATCGTACCGCTTTCTTGCACGATCCACGTGGCGCCGCCGTCCGTGGTGTGGCGGATGTTCCCGCTCAGCCCCACGGCCCAGCCGGTCAGGGCGTCGACGAAGTGCACGCCATAGAGGCTCTTGGTCGTGCTGCTCGACGACTGCGCAGTCCACGTGTCCCCGCCATCGCTGGTTTTGAGGGTGGTGCCGTCAAAACCCACGGCCCAGCCGACCATGGAGTCGACGAAGTGGACGCCGAGAAGAAACTCGGTGACAGGGCTCTTTTTTTCGGTCCATGTGGAGCCACCATCGCTCGTCTTGAGGATCCAACCGTACTGCCCCACAGCCCAGCCCGTCGTCGAGCTGGCGAAATGAACACTCCCGAGTAAGTCCGCCCCGCCACTCGATTGCGCAACCCACGTGGAACCGCCGTCGCTGGTTTTGACGATGGCGCCGTATGCACCGACGGACCAGCCGATCAGCGCGTCGGCGAAGTACACGCTTCGAAGAGTGCTGGTCGTGGCACTCGTCTGCTGGGTCCACTGTGATCCACCGTTGGTGGTCTTGAGGATGACGCCATCTTCACCCACGGTCCAACCGGTCATCGCGTCGATGAAGTACACGCTCGTGAGTACGCTGGGCGTGTTGGTCACCACACTAGCCCAGACCGCACCGTTGTCCGTGGTTTTGAGGACGGTACCGTCAGCCCCGACGGCCCAGCCCGTCTGCGCATCCACAAAGTACACACCATGAAGAAATTTCGTCGTGCCGCTCGTTTGCGCGGTCCACATCACGCCACCGTCGGTGCTTTTGACGATGGTGCCGTTTGCACCTACGGCCCAGCCAGTCATCGCATCGACGAAGTGAACGCTTCTGAGCATGTGGGTCATGTATTGCCCATGCGAGGTCCACGTGGCGCCGCCGTTGGTGGTTTTGATGACGGTGCCGGTATAACCCACTGCCCAACCGGTCATCGCGTCGACGAAGTGGACACTGACGAGATTGTTACTCGTGCCGCTCGACTGAACCGTCCAAGTAAAACCAGGCGCGCCGCCACCGCTTCCTCCAGTGCCGCCGGTCGCCATGCCGCCGGCGCCCACGCCTCCCGTTCCGGTGATAGCCATACCGCCATCGCCGCCAGTCGATGCAGTACCTCCGGTGCTCGACCCGCCAGCACCCGTCGCGCCGGTGGTTTTCGTCTCCCCACCCTCGCAACCAACCGACCCCGCAGCGCTCAAGGCCACGGCGCACAACAACACAAGTATTAGCTTCATTTTCGACATCGACGGGTCCACCTTCAGCGCAGGCAATCCATGGACAGCGCAGGCAATCCACGGAAGGAGAATACCCGCGCCAAGCTATCGGCGCAACGCTACCCCTCACCCCAAGCTGCCTACCTGCTCCTACCCCAACCATTGCGCATAAGAGACATTATGTTAACTCTCGATGAAAGCCACAAAGGGCCTTCATCGGGACTATACTCCCTCTCTGTGAACGAAGAAGGCGAGGGGTGAGGTTGGAGGCAGATTCCAGATTTGAACCGCCGATTCTCTCGCACTCCCCGACTTCGCGGACCGACCCTCCCTGGGGCAGGAGGGAAGCGAAGCTCGACCTCTCGGGGCCCGGCTGATGGACGAGGTCGGGGCCGTGGTCATGCTCGTGGCCGGTTTCTTGGTCATCGGTGGCTTCGTCCTCTGGATGAAGGCGCGGGCCCGTCGCGCGTTCGTGGCGGTGCACGGTGCGATCATGGAGGGCTGGGGTGCGGTGGGCCGTGAGCTGGGCTTGCGATGGGTCGTCCCCGAAGAGCACGTTCGCGAGGCGAAGCTGCCACCCTGCTTCGAGGGGAGGATCGACGGCCGCACCGTGTTCATGGGGTTGGTGGACAGCGCCGTCGACGAGGACCTCACGCCCAAGTGGCAGGCCCTGATCACCGTGGCGCTTGGCCACGATGTGCCGTCGGGTCGCGATCGGCGGAAGATCCTGAAGAGTCTGCGCCGCGGACGGCGGGCGCAGGCCGACCTGAAGCGGCGTGAGTTGCGGGTCCTGCGGACGACTGGGCTGCACACCGATCCGGCGCGTCTGGTGGCGCTCGTGCGTGAGATCACGGCCGCCGCGGATGCGCTGGAGCGACTGGCGACGGCGTGATCAGATGGTCCTTGGCGTCACGGATAGGTCGCCTGTCTACCTGCTCCCACCCCAACCATTGCGCATAAGAGACATGATGTTAACTCTCGGTGAAAGCCATAAAGGGCCTTTGTCGGGACTATGCTCTGTCCGTGCTTCGTGAAGAGGTTCTGCCTATGCGAAGCTACTACGGTGGAATGCAGATGGCTCCGGTAGGCTGAGGGGTAGTTTCCACGATGAGCGACGACAAAACCATGGCCCCCGGAGAACCACATGTACCCAAGCCCCCCGCGATGGTGTCAGCGGGCTCGAGGCCGTCTCGCGCCGTCCAACTGGACGAAACATGGGTGCGTGAGCTTGCCAGCCAGCAATGGCAATTGCCTAGCGACTCGATCAAGATAACCGACCAGGGTCGGCAATCTCCAGAGGATTGGGGCTGGCTGCAAAAGCACCGCTGCCTTCGCTTGTGGGCCTTACCAGGCGATCGGCCCGGTCGCAGCGGACGCGCTTCGTAGCTTTGGCCTCTTTCGCCGCGAACGGCATCGACTGGAAGGCAACCCGGACGGCCGCCCCATTGCCATCGAATTCGTGTTGGGTGTGGACCAAGGGCTCCTCAACCGGCGCGACTTTGACAACCTCATTGCTGGTGACGGTGGGCCCGTTGCCCAGCGTTTTGTGGAGCCCTACGTTACAGCTCCTCGGGCACGATGAACGTCCTGTCCGGCCCGCTCCCGCCCGACATATTTGTCGAAGCGATGTCATCGCGTCCACGAGTCAACCCAACAAGGACAGGACGATTTGAGATGTCTGATGTGCTTGAACGAGCATCGAAGCCGCAGCCTGCTGTTTGATCTGACTGCTGCTGTACTCTGCCGTAGTCTGAGCAATGTCGGCGTCTCGAATTTGAGACAATGACGCCTGTGCGTTGACACGCCTGTTCATCAAAGCGGAGGCGCTCATGTGAAATCGATTCGTCGAGGCGCCCACACGCGCTCGATTCCCCGACACGCGTTGAATAGCCAAATCGAGAGCCTCGATCGCGTCTCGAGCCCCAGTGACCGTCGCGACGTGACTCAAGGAGAGTCCCAAGGCGCCAACGGTGGTGGCATCGACGCGCAAGCTGAGCTTATCGGTGGCGTCCACGCCAACGTGCATTTGCAAATCGGGAGTCACCGCGCCGCTCGTGCCACCGAATTTGAAGGCGACCTCGGCCTTGTGACGTCCAAACCCGTTCGTATGCTTGAACGCCGGGTTGGCCGATGAATTGGAACTCGCCGACCAACCAAAGGGGTGGTGCGTGAAGGTTCCATTGTCGTTGTCGATGGATGCATCCTGGTTGAGATCTCCCGACAGTCCCCACTGCGGCGAGGCGAGGCCGGCACCTCCGAGCGAGAACTCCTCACCTACCGTAACCGAAAAACTGCCCTGACCTGCGGTCCCAGTATCGTTCGGGACAAAGCCAAACTCCGCCCCGCTCGCGCCAACGATGAAGGAGCGGCCATCGGTGCTCTGTAGTTGGATGGCTGTCGACTGCGCGTAATGAGTCTGGAAGGAGTAGGTCGCGGTTTCAGCTCCGTACGCCGCGAGCTGAGAGTTCATCTCTTGTAGCAGCCCGTCGAGCGACGAGAAGGTCTTGCCAGCCGTGTCGATGCTGAAGGTGCCTGTGCCATCTTTGATTTCGAGCTGCGCGGTTGCCGCATGGGTGGCCAGTTTCGCCTTCCCCGTTGCCAGGGCGATGGACTCATGCATCTCGATATCGACGGTCCGCCCCTTGGACTCCGCAGCGGACTTTATCGCCGCAGCGCGAGAGATCGCAGAGGTGCGTTGAACCTCATGGGTGCCCGCGCCGTCCATCCCCTGGAAGCTCACCTGGTCGTATTCGATCCCCCACTTCGTTTTGTATTGCTTGGAAAAATCGATGAGCTTGGTCTTTGCCTTGTCCGGAGGGAGAGACCCAGACTCGCTATAGCTCGACGCGCCGATGGTTCCATCGAGCACGTTCACATCCTTGAACTGCGTGCTGTTCGCCAAGCGGTCAATCTCATCTTTCGCGACCTGAAACTCCGTGTTGGTCGCGTTGCGGTCGGCCACGCCCAATGACCCGTTGACCGCCTGAACGGACAATTCACGCAAGCGCTGCAAGATCGAGTGGATCTGGCTCAACCCCGCATCCGCGGTGTGGAGCAGGCTCACCCCGTCGTTCATGTTCCGCTCGGCGCGAGCCATCGAGCGAACAGCGCCCCGCAGGCGTTCCACCATCCCGGAGCCCGCCGCATCGTCAGCCGCGGTGTTGATTCGATACCCCGACGAGAGACGACGCGACATCTGGGCGCTGGCCACATTGGCCCGCTCGAGATTCGTCTGAACCCCGTTCGAGAGTATGCTGATGTCGTAGCCCAGTTTCATGGATTACCGTACGACACGTCAGAACGGTTAGATCTCCAAAATCTTTAGGGCGAGTAGAAGCCGCCTACTTGGCTCCTACCCAAACAATTGCGCATAAGTGGCGTTCTGTGACCTCTCGGAAGAGCTAAAAAGGGCATTCACCGGGATTATGGTCTGGGACTATAATCCTTCATGGGGACTATCCTCCGGCGGCGGTTCCGTGAGCGAGCCGGAGGTTCCGAGGCGCCCTGAGTCAACTCCCGCGATTGCAGGCCACGTTCACTCGAGCGGGCAATGTCGTCGGTTGGTGTTGTACAACAAACGGTTCGTGTCGTTCTGTCTACCTGCTCCTACCCCAACCATTGCGCATAAGAGACATGATGTTAACTCTCGAAAGACCCATGAAGGGCCTTCATGGGGACTATACTCACTGAGGCGTGATGGGATTATTTGACCGATTATTTGGCAAGAACCCCCAAGGTTCGTTGTTGGATGGAATCGAACTCATCCTAGAAGGCTTTGAGTTCCAGGGGCGTGAAGAGAGCAAGATGGTCTGGGAGACTCCTGATGGGGATTGTCTCGGCATCTACGCTTTCTCAATTCCGCCAGACCTACCGCAAGGTTTTAGGCGAAGTAGTGACTATCGCGCATTTTACGAAAAGATGCTTGGCGACTCCGGGGCAAGCTTGGTCGAGATCAAGCTCGCTGAGGCTGCGTCAGTTCCTGCGTTGTGGACCGTCGTTAAAGTCCCTCAAAACCCCTCGGGGATGAGCTACGTGGCATCTGTGACGATTCCGTTTAGGGATTTTAGTTTCGTCCTCAAGGTGCAGTGTGCCGAACACGGGATGACTGGAGTACGAGAGGCGCTGCTCGGGGACCGTTTGCTCTCGGCGGGGATGATTGAGGTAGACGATGACGGGAACATTACTGGAAACTGGAACCCTGACTCAGAGGACTTCGACAAGGAGTTCCCTGAGCATCCAGTCAGCCGTGCGCGTCGTTCTCTAACCGCAGTTGTGGGCGCCGTCACTTTGACACCCGCAATCCTTGCTGCTCCAGCCTTCTCTTTGCCGACGGAATAGAAGTCGTGGGGCGCGGTCCACCAGCTGCCTACCGGCTCCCACCCCAACCATTGCGCATGAGAGCGGATTCGTTGCCGTTGGGGAGGGCGACATCGGCCAAGACGGTCGCCATGCACGCCTGTTCATGTATTATTGCTTGCATGAACCATGTTTGGAAGTGCTGGGTCATCGCGCTCGGGGTGTTGACCGTCACCGCCTGCGGGCTCGACCGTCAGGGATTTTTCCCAAGCACAGCGGGTGTTGGTGGCGCTGGCGGCACCGCGACTGCTAATGGTGGCACGTCGGAGATGGCTGGCGGTGGCGTTGGCGACGGCGCTGCCGGAAGCGTCGGCGGCAGCGGCGGCGGCGTGGGCGGTGCACCGCCGAGCTGCAGCGGGATCTGCGTGTTCGAGCCCCCGATGGGTGGAGAGCTCGTCGTGACCCGCGACACCACGAGCTGCCCGACGGGCTGGGAGACGGAGCTAAGCGTGTACGACGGCACCGATCCGGGCTGCCCGACGTGCAGCTGTGACAACACAGTGGTGGGCGGAGGCTGTCTCGCCGACGTTGTCGTCGAGCGCTTCAACGACACCGCATGCATGATGCTGAGAGACACGA
>JAPYTK010000165.1 GCA_029941785.1 Polyangiaceae bacterium
GCCCACAACATGCCCGCGCCCGCGTGTCCAAGGGCGGTGATCGGGTCTCCCGGTCCGGGCTTCTTCTTGGAGATCTTGATCGAGGGAAGGTCCTTCGGAACATCCTTTAGCTTGAGCAGCGCGATGTCCCGGAGCTTGTCCGATTTGTACACCTCCGCGGCGAAAGTCTTCTTCGTTCGCTCCATGGCGCCGAGTTCCTTGGACATCTTGCCCGTGAGCACCGAGGCCGTGATTTGAAAGTCCTCGCTCTCGCCGTGCTCGATCACGTGGTGGTTGGTCAGCACCCAACCGGCCGGATCGATGATGATGCCACTGCCCATTCCATTGGGCACGCGAATGATGACCGTGGCGGGGGCAACGGCCTTGTAGATCTCCGCCGTGGTCTTCGGTGGCGGTGCCGACTTTGTCTTGCGTTCGTCGAGCGTGTCGGGGGCGAGGGCCGTGCGCGAGCGCCGATCGAGCAGTTTGGTGCTCGCTACGCGGGTCTTCTTTTCGCTGGGCCCAAGCTTCGCCGTCGCTGGGGCGCTCGGCTTCGTCGAGGTGCTGACGGCGGGCGTAAGGGTCGGCTTTGGTATGGCCGCGGGAGGCGTTGTGCCGCAGGCGCCAAGGCTCGATGCAAGCAGGCAGGCGGCGAGCGAATGGACGTACCAAATTGGCCGAATTTGGGGTTTCGTATGCATGGGTAATCTCCACAAAGGATCCCTAGGGTAGTACAATTGATCGAACGGGCGAACGGTTGTTTTTCGCACCGGGAGACCCTTGGGCTATTGTGTCTTCGATGTCGGGGTTTCAGGCGCTTGGGGGAATTCTCGTCGGGCTGATCGTGCTCGGCGCAGTCGAACTCGTCTTTCATCGGCGTCGCCTTGCTTCGATCCGCTATCGAATCCACGTCAACGGCACGCGGGGCAAGACGAGCGTGACGCGTTTCATCGCGGCAGGCTTGCGAGCAGGGGGCATCGTGACGTGCGCCAAGACAACGGGCTCCCTCGCCCGGATGCTGCTGCCCGATGGTCGTGAACTGCCGATTTATCGGCCTGCTGGCGCCAACATCATGGAGCAGAAACGCATCGTCGCGGTCGCTGCGGCACACGGCGCGGAGGCTTTGGTCATCGAGTGCATGGCGCTGCAGCCGTTGTTGCAATCATTGAGTGAGTTCAAGTTGGTGCGGGCCACGCACGGTGTCGTGACGAACGCGAGGCCCGATCACCTCGAAGTCATGGGTCCGACCGACCGGCACGTGGCGATGGCGCTTGCGGGTATGATCCCGGCGGGGGCCAAGCTCTTCACGTCCGAGGTGAAGTGGAGGCCCTTGTTGGCGGCGGCGGCCAAGGACCGTGGCGCAGAATTGGTGGGCGTGGAAGCGCAGGCGGAGGATGTCGCTGCGGCGGCGGAGTTTTCCCACGTCGCGCACGCGGACAATGTGGCTTTGGCCCTCGCGGTATGTGCGGACATCGGTGTCCCGCGCGAGGTCGCGCTCGAAGGCATGTGGACGGCGGCTCTCGATCCTGGCGCGATGACCGAGCGAAAGGTTGAGTTTTTTGGGCGACAGATCGTCTTTGTCAACGGTTTTGCTGCCAACGACCCCGTCTCGACCGAGCAGGTTTGGGAGCTTGCCGTGAAACGTCACGAAGGCGTCGAGCGACGGATCGCGGTGTTCAACTGCCGTCAGGATCGTCCCGACCGCTCGGTGCAGCTCGGGGAAGCATTCCCGGAGTGGAGTCAGGCGGACCACGTCGTGTTGATGGGGAGCGGGACCTTTCTGTTGGCCCGAGCGGCGAGCCGAAAGGGCTGTGATGCCGGCATATTCGTATTCGCTGAGGGCCAGAGCGTCGAAGAAGTGTTCGAGCGCATCATCGGTCTGGTAGGGTCTTCGGCCTTGGTCATGGGAATGGGCAACATCGGAGGCAGTGGCCTGGAATTGGCCCGCTACTTCAACAACCGCGCGGCGCCGGAGCTCAACGCGTGACGGGCATTGAACTGTTGCCTCTCTCGGTTGGTATTGGGCTCGCCGTAAGCTTGCTGTTTAGCGAGTGGTTCGCCGTTGCCGCGGGCGGCATGATCGTTCCCGGTTACATCGCGCTCAGTTTGACGAATCCGGTGGATGTCGCGCTGACGGTGGCGGCGGGGCTTGCCACCTTTACCATCGTGCGCGCACTCTCGTCGTTCATGATCATCTATGGTCGCCGCCGCACCGTGATGATGATCTTGGTGGGTTATCTCGTGGGGATGACCATTCGTTACAGTGTGGCAAGCATAACGGGGCCCGGCGGAGCGGAGATGGACGTCATTGGCTTCATCATTCCCGGCCTCCTCGCGATTTGGCTCGATCGGCAGGGCGTCGTCGAAACGCTCACTGCGATGTTGACCGCTTCCATTGTGGTGCGGCTCGTGCTCGTGCTCGTCGTTGGGGTCGAGGTGAGCATATGAAGAAGGTCTATTGGCGGCCGCCAAATGTATCGCGTACCGCGTTGGCCTTGGTGACGGTGGTGGCCTTGGTGGCGCACCTTGCTGTCGAGTTGATGCCGGTGCGGCGAAAACAGCGTTATTACCGCGAGAAGATCACCGCTGCCCGTCTGGCGCGAGATGCGATGAACGCGATCAAGGCGGAACGATTGTCCCGGGGGCACAAGATCGATCCGGAGGTCGATCCTGCGTCGACGGGGATGATTGGCAAGAGTGTCACCGAGGTGACCTCGAACACGGGCTATCTCACGGCGAAGCTCACCAGCACCAACCCCAATTTTGCAGCAGCAACCGTCGACATGCTGGAGCGCGCTGGCATCGCTCGCGGGGAAGTCGTTGCGGTTGGCGTTTCGGGTTCTTTTCCGGCGCTCAACGTCTCGACCTATGCCGCCATTCAGGTGCTCGGTCTCGTGCCGATCATCATCGCCAGCATCTCCTCATCCGAATGGGGGGCGAACCTCAACGATTATCTCTGGCTCGACATGGAGCAGACGATGCGCGCCCAGGGGATGGTCAGCTTTTCTTCCCATGCGGCAAGCTACGGCGGCATCGATGACCTCGGCATTGGGATCACCAAGAATGGCCGGGCCTTGCTCGACGCTGCCAGGATGCGGAACAAGGTGAGCGATTTGTCGCCAACGTCTCTCGCCGACGCGATCGACAAGCGAATGGCCCTTTACGAAGAGCTTGCCGGAGATCGCGCGATCAAGGCGTACATCAACGTTGGCGGTGGCTCCGCCTCGGTCGGAACCCACGTCGGAAAAAAACAGTTCAAACCCGGTCTGAACCGGTCCTTGCCCATGGGCGTCGGCATGGCGGATTCAGTGATGTTACGTTTCTCGAAGCGAGACGTACCTGTGATTCACCTGTCCCGCGTGAAGTTGCTCGCTCAACGCTATCGTATGCCGTATGCGCCGAAGCAACTCGTTCGTATTGGGCAAGGCGAGATGTTCGTGAAGACCGAGTACAACCGGTGGCTGGCCCTCATCGGCCTCATCGCCATTTTTACGGCAATGTTCGCCTTCCTTCGTTGGAATATTGGCTCGCGGCTGCTCACGACGGCGCGGGCTCGGGAAGGCGCCAAACCGCTCGAGCCCATGGTGTGAGACGGATGGTGTCTCGGCACGTCGTTCTGTTGGGTCTCTTCGGGTTGCTTCTGCTGCTCGATTGCCGACTCGACCAATCGTCACACGATTGTTCGATGGAGGGGCGCGTCGCTCTGTACGAACAGCGGATCGAGCCATTGTTTTTGGAGGATCGACCAAAGAGCTGCAACCAGTGTCACCTCTCGGGCATCGATCTCGAGATGTTCCTCAAGGCGACTCCTTGTCAGACCATGGCTTGCCTCGACCACAGAGGACTGGTCGACCTAAAGGTCCCCGAGCAAAGTCTGCTTCTCGCTTGGGTCGACCGAGCCGATCCGGCGAGTCCGTTGATCACGGCCGAAGTATTGGCCGAAGAACGCGAGGCCATCCACCAGTGGATCGACATGACCGCCTCTTGCGGCCATTGCGGGGATTTTGGAGATGACCCCTGCGGAGACGAGAAGCCTCAGAGTGATGACTGCGCTTCGAATTCCGAGGATCCAGTGCTCAGCTTTTCCCCCAGCGAACTGCATGGGTGCACGGACCTCGCCCTCGAGAAGGGTTTCTATGAGGCTTTCTATGTGAACCGTTTTCGCTGCTTTCCGTGCCACTTCAGCGACGTTAGCGAGATAGAGGAGGCTCCGAAGTGGCTCCAGGTCGGGGCCTGTGAACCCGCTTCGCTCGCGACTTTGCGTGAGGTCGAGGCACGCGGATACGTCGACACCGAGCATCCGATGGAGAGCCTGCTGTTGACCAAGCCCTTGGATGAAGAACAGGGGGGGGTCGAGCACGGTGGGGGCCCGAAGTTTAATGTCGGCGCCGATCCTTTTTACGACGCGCTGACGGTGTGGTTGAAGCGTTACGCGGAGTGTCGCGACTGAATCACGCCTTGTCGGCGGCGCCGCCAGCCCAAGCTGAGAGCGATGACGAGCAACCAGCCCACATCGTTCCGTGACGGGGTCGCGGGCGAGCCGAGCACGCGGCAGCTACACGAAGCGCTGGGTGCACTCACGCCGTTTGAGCCGCCGTCGATGGGCCCGGAAGCGCCACCCGAGCCGCTGCTGCTGGTCGATTCGGGAAGGCAGCTGTTGGTGTCGAGCTGGCACCGCTCGTTTGCCGCGCAGTCGTCGTCGCTCTTGCAGCAACCTTCGATGGCTGCATGACCGCAGGCGGTGATCAAGTCACAACTGTCGGCCGTGCAAACGTCGTCATCGTCGCAGCTGAGCGTGCTTCCTGCACACATGCCGGCCGCGCATTCGTCTTGCTCGGTACAGGCATCGCCGTCGTCGCATGGGTCGGTGTTCTCTTCGAAGACACAACCCGAAAGCGGATCGCAGCTATCCGTCGTGCACGGCTCGTCGTCGCTGCACTGCAGGGCTGAGCCGGTGCAGGCACCATCGACGCAGACGTCCTGCTCGGTGCACGCGTCGTCGTCGTCGCATAGTTCCGTGTTGTTGTCGAAGATGCATCCCGTGATGCTGTCGCAACTGTCATCGGTGCACGTGTTGCTATCGTCGCAGGTCTTCGTCATGCCGGAGCACATGCCCCCGCTGCATACGTCGGCGGTCGTGCACGCATCGCCGTCGCTGCACGGCTCATCGTTGTTCGTGTAGGTGCATCCGTTTTGCGTGTCGCAACCGTCGTCGGTGCAGCCGTTGTTGTCGTCGCAGGTTGGGGGGGCGGCTTGCGGTACGCAGCTTCCATCGCTGCACGTTTCGTCACCGTTGCACTTGTTGGTGTCGATGCAATCGTTGTTGCCGTTGCAGCCACCTGCCCAGATCCACGTGTCGCTGAAGACGTCGGTTCCGGGATTGTAATCCTGACCGCCCCAGACATCATCGTCCCCGAGCGCGACCATCGCGATAGGTACACCCTTCGTGTTGATCCCGATGAAAGCCGACGCCGAGCCGTTTGGTGTCCACTCGACCTGGCCCAAGAGCTGGCCGCTGCTGTCCCAGGTCGTGATGTAGCGTTTGGCTTCGGTGCTGATGGTGAGACCGAGCTGTGTGACGGGGGTGCTGAAGGTCGCGACGGCGCCATGGCTGGCGTGTTGGTCCTCGATCGTGCCGTGCCCGCAGGCGGGAGCGATGAAATTGCCCGTAGTGGCGTACTCCGGGTTTGAGGCCGTTCCTGCCTCGCTGACCCCGGCCAAGAGGTTGCTCAGGGCGTCGGCCTCCAGGGTCATGCCCTGTGCGGCGTATTGGTCGAGGGGGATGACGCCGCTCGTAGGTCCTTCGTCGAAGCTCGCCTCGCCCACGATATTTGCGAGCTGCAGTGTGCTCGACAAGGCGGTGACGTTGCCTTGCGTCACCAGCGTGCCGGCGTCGCACGAGCCGGGGCCCCAGAGCCACGTGTCGTTGATGATCGTCGATCCGCTGATGCCGTACGCTTGACCTCCCATCACATCGTCGTTGCCGTAGCTGAGCATCGCGATGGGGACCCCCTTGGTGTCGATGCCGACGAAGCTCGAGGTCTGGTTCGGGACCCACTTGACCTGCCCGATGATGGTTCCGCTGCTGTTCCACGCGGTGATGTACTGGGTGCCGTTGCGGCTCGCGGTGAGTCCGAACTGCGTGACGGTTGAACTAAAGGTCACCACGCCGGCGTGGAGCACCACTTGCCCGAGCTGTTCGCCACCCCCGAGGGGGTTCTGGAAATAGCTGAGAAAATTCGTATTTGCCGTGTACGAAGGCAGGCTAGCTTTGCCCATCTCGGCGCATCCCTGCAAAATGCTGGAGAAAAGTCCCGTTTCGAAGCGCATGCCTGAGGAGGCATAGGTCGTTGGGGGCACTTGGCCGCTGATCGGACCTTCGTCGAAGTCTGCGCGACCGGCGATCACCGTCATCTGCTCGATGTGGTCGAGCGGGATGACGTCTCCAGCGGCGGAGATCTGTCCGGCTTGCGCGTGTGACGTTGCGCACACGAGCCCCAACACGACCGCGTTGCGGAGAAACCAAGCTGGGCTACGCATCATCATCGGTGGTCTCGTCGACAGGATGTCATGCGCGCGCGTTATCCTCAAGGCTTTCAGCTCACCTTGAGGGTTACTGCTCGCAGCCCTCGCCTAGAAGCTGTCCAAGGCAGAGAAGTACACGCCGGACTTGACGAGGGAGTGGACGAGATTCTCATTGGCCGCCCCGAGCCCCCGGGCCATCGGCACACACAGGCTCCGATTTTGCTCGACGAAGGGATCACCGGCGTCGTCGGGCCGCAACCAGCCTGCCACCTGATCCCGCTGGGCCTTCCGAGCCAATTGAGCGAGTGCTGCCCACAGAACCGCTCGGGTGGTGTTCACTCGGACGGCATCTTCGACCCACAAGGCGTGGGCTCGAAGCGCGACCGAAAGGTAGCCGACGACTTCGCCCCGGTGGGCCATCAAGAACCGTGCACGCGCGCCGTGTCGCCAGGCCCAGTAGCGAAAGCTGCCGGCGGTTCGTTTGCGGTACCAGCTGCCATCGGGGAAGCTCGCGTCGTAGAGCTTCAACATGAGCGAGAAGTCGTCGCAGGGTGTGAGTTCGACGTCGGGATCCTCGGGCAGATCGGCTACGCTGGCGTGGAAGGTGTGTGCGGGAAGTACGCGAAAACCGAGGCGTTCGTAGAACCGGGCGTCGATTTCGCTGAAGAGGATGGCCAGCTTTACATCGCGGGTTTTCGCTCGGCGCATGGCTTCTGCCAACATCGACGGGGCGAGGCCTTGGCCGCGGTGTGTTTCGGGGGTGAAGACGGCGCCGATCCCCATGGCTGAGACGTCCCCTGCGGGCGAGGCGAGATCGACCTCGTACCGCTTGTGTGAGGCGATCAGCGCACCATGCTCATCGATGACTCCGGCGTAATGTAGCGCGCCGTCACTTCGATGGATTTGCTCGTGGACGTGGCCCAGGTACGAGGCGGGGCCGTGCTGGGCACCCCACAGTGCGTGCACCTGCGTCGCGGCTTGGGCGATATGATCTTCGGACAGAGTGTCGCAGTAGTGCGCGCCCTCGGGGAGCGTGAGGTCCTGCAAGATTCGAGCGCCGCGCGTCGACATGTTGTACGCGATACCACATGTCCGACCGCGTGCTTTTGTTGCTTCCTGCTACGAGCTATCGCGATGTCGCTTTCGTCGAGGCGGCCGACGCATTGGGGGTGGACCTCGAGTTCGGTTGCGACGTGCCGCGGGCCATGTCCCACCACGGGCGACCGACGCACGCGGTGAGTTTCGACGATCCGCAGGAGAGCTGCGCGCGCCTGAGCGCCTCGCTAAAGACCTCGGGTTGTGGCCCCTTCGATGCCGTTGTGGCGGCGGACGAGCAGAGCGCCGTCCTCGCCGCGCACATCGGTATGGACGCGGTATTGTGTCGACGTCCGTACCATAGCGTCCATGGTGTCGAGGCGGCCCAAGACAAGGTGCTCATGCGCGCGAGCCTTCGTGCTGCAGGGCTTTCGCAACCCGACCATATGGTCGTCCGGCCCGGCGACGCCCCACCCAGCGAACAGCGCTTCAGCTTTCCCTGTGTGGTCAAGCCTGCGATGTTGAGCGGCAGCCAAGGCGTGATCCGGGCGGATGATGTCGACGAGCGGATCGGTGTCATCGAGCGCGTGCGCCGCATCCAGAAATCGGCCGACAAGGCGCACGCTAATGCTCTTGCCTTTGGCAACATTCTCGTCGAACGCTTCGTGGACGGTCCGGAGATCGTCGTGGAGGGGATGGCGACGATGACAGCAACGGGCGAGCTGAGCTTCGATTGTTTCGCAATTTTCGACAAGCCCGACCCCCTGCGGGGCCCCTACTTCGAGGAGTCGCTCTATGTGACCCCGAGCCGTCATCCGGTGGAGCTACAGGAAGCCGCCGTGAGGCTCACGACCGATGTGGCGCGCACGCTGGGCTTAACGAATGGCCCGCTTCATGCCGAGATCCGCTTGAGCGACCAAGGGCCGGTGATGATCGAGGTTGCAGCACGGTCCATCGGGGGGCTTTGCTCGCGGGTTTTTACAGGACTTTTTGGATCTTTGGAGCAACGAATCCTGAGCCGCATGCTCGGGCGAGATGACGAATGGACGACCGCTAGCGCCCAGGCGGCGGGGGTCATGATGATCCCGCTGCCGCGAAGTGGTGTGCTGGTGAGCGTCGATGGCGTCGAAGCAGCGCGCGCCCTGCGGGGCGTCGACGGAATCGTGATCGCCGCCCAGCCGGGCGATGCCCTCCGAGCTCAACCCGAGGGAAATCGCTACGTGGGCTTCATTTTCGCGAGCGGTAGCTCTGCGATGGACGTCGAGCGAGCGCTGCGCGAGGCGCACGCATTTTTGACCATTCGTCTCAAGCCGTTGCTGGCGATCGCTTGACGCGCTACGCATACACAGGCTGAGATTTCGACTCAGCTGAGGAGAGGATCGTGACAGTGCGGCGTGTTTTCTTTGTTTGGGTGTTGGCCCTTCTGACCGTCGGCGCGTCGAGTTTCGGCGTGTCGAGCGCGTGGGCTCAGTCGGCCGATTACGCCAAAGGTCGCGCCTCCGCCGTGCAAGGCTTCAAGGCCTACAAACTCACAGATTACGCCACGGCCCTGACGGCCTTCGAGGAGGCTCGCAAGCTCTATCCGGCCGGGCAGGTGTTGCGCATGTGGGGATACACGCTGCTGGCACTCGAGCGCTGGGGCGAGGCCCACGGTGCGCTCGAGCAGGCCTTGCAGGCTGAGCTCAAGCCGCTTCCCGACAGCGTACGGGGCGAGGTGCGAGACAACATCGACAAGGCTCGTTCACACCTCGCGCTGCTCACGATCCGAAGCAGCACTTCAGGTGCTTCGGTGTCGATCGACGGCGGGCCCGAGGAGGCGTTGCCGATCGAGGGACGTCTACTCGCCGAGGGGGCCCACCAATTGCGGGCGACGGCGCCCGAGCACGAGGATTCGGAGCGGTCGGTCGATTTGCAGGGAGGGAGCTCACCGTCCGTCGAGATCGATCTCGAGGAAAAAAAACCGGATGTGGTCGAAAAGCCCGAGCCGGACGAGCCACCCTCTGCCGTGCCAGCGTGGCTGCGGCCCGCGGCCCTTGGTGGTGCGGCGGTGGGGTTGACCGCGCTTGGTGCCGGCGTGGCGACCTTACTATCTGGCCGATCCTTGACCGCGCAGGTCGACGACCGCAATGCCCAGCTCGCTCAACAGTGGCCGACCATGTGCACGTCGTCCGCCCTGGCGGGCTGCCACCAGGCCGCCGAAGCGAATCATCGGGATGCACAGCGAGCCTACCAGCTCGAAGCTGCTGGTCTTTCGCTCATGATCTCTGGCGTGGTCCTTGCGGCAGCAGGGACCACGACACTCATCTTGTTTGAGCCCGCCACGGCGGAGCCCTCAAAATCGAGCCTTCGGTGCTCACCTGCTGTCCTGGGAGCGCAGTGCTCCCTTACGTTCTAGGTCCCCTCTCTTTCTAGGCTATTCGAGTCGATGTGATCGCTATGCAAGAAAAACACGTTCTCCGCTGTCTCTGTGTCACTGTCGTTTCCCTGTTCGCCATGGGCTGCGGTCCTGATCCGCTCGAACTTCCGCCGCTCGGGTCGTCGACGCACGACGTGCAATTTGTCGGCGGTGTTTACGATGCGGCCAGCGGTCAGCGAATCACCGATTACGCCATCGAAATCGGCGTTGGGGAGATGTTTCAAGTCGGATCGGTGAACTCTTCGACCGGCCGTTTCGTGCTGGGCGCGGTCAGCGCTTTCGATGATTACACCGTTCACATCCCGCTGACTGGATACCGGGACTTCTGGTCGCACAATCCGCGCATCGGTTTGCCGTCTGGCGTGAGCGACACGGCGGGCGGTTCCCACCAAACGCGCTATTTTGATGCTTATCTTTTCCCATCCGACTTGGAGACTGTCGCCGCGACGATCTCGGTTCGCACGCCGGAGGTTGGCGAGGAAACGGCTGGCGTGTTGCGGATGCGACCGACCGGTGTGTCGTCCATCAGCGACACGGAGACGGAAACACCGGCGGGTGTGAGCGGTCAAGTGTGGGACAACGATGAAGATTTGCTTGGTGGCGCGATCACCAAGGAGTTCACAGGGGGTACCGTGAGCTTGGAGGCAGGCGAGCTGGTCTACGGTGTGAGCTACCAAGTCGACATCTATGGCGTGGACGGATACCAGCCGCTCACGGCGGCTTACGTGGCCGGCGTCGATACGGACAAGACCGTGATGTTGACGCCGGAAGTGCTCGATCCTTTGGCCTTGGTTGTAAGCAACGATGAGGACTGCAAGGCGCCCACATCGAGCAATGAAACAGAAGCTGCGGTTGTGACGATGGAATTCAACTACGCGGTTGAAAGTGGTGACTCGAACAATGCCGAAGTGCTCGACGATGGCTTGTCGCTCAGTTCTTCGGACACGAACAACAACGCGGCGTTCAATACGCTCAATCCTGACTTGTTGCCGAGCGAACAGGAACGCGCAACGTCGTTTGCCTTCTCCGGCAAGACGTTGACGTTTAAGTTCTCGCCCAAAGACGGACTGGCGGAGACGGATCTCGGGGACGTCTTCAACTTTGTCAGCTACGGAGACTTGGACAACTTCATGGTCCAGCGCACAGGCAAGGACAACACCAAGGTGTCGATATCCTCTTTGATAGGCAAGATCACCGTGGTTTGTGACGACTAGGTTTATTCAGGCGCCGCCCTTCGTGGGGGACCCTGTGATTCATAGGGACCCTGTGATTCATAGGGACCCTGTGATTCATAGGGACCCTGTGGTTCATAGGGTCCCTGGGCGTTCGACCACGAACCGATCGGACTAGATTTGGTAGTCTGGTACGTCGATCTTTCCGTAGGAAATGCGCAACCACGCGCGCTCGTGTCCAAAGTACGCGGCGAACTTGATGACGGTATCGAGCGCCCCGATTTTCAGCGCGAAGGTGGTTTCACCGGTGATCATGTAGGCGATCAGCATGGTGATCAAGGTTGCTAGAATGCGCCAGCTGATGGCCTTGAGGAAGGTTCGACGGGTACTCTCCATCACATGCCTTTCAATCGCCGTGAGAGAGCGCGCCGATCATCTCGGCGAAGATGGGATTGAAAACGTAACGCTCGCCGCCGTCTGGCAAAATGGCGACGATGCGCTTGCTCTTCATGTCTTCGCGTGACGCGATGTGAAGCGCCGCTCCGATCACCGCTCCGGAGGATATGCCGACGCTCATCCCCTCGCATCGAGCGAGGGCGACCATGTTCTTGACCGCGGTTTCTTCCGTGACCGCTATCACTTCATCGATGAGTTCACGGTTGAGCACCTTGGGGACGAAGCCGGCACCGAGCCCGATGAGTTGGTGTGGTCCAGGCTCGCGGCCTGACAGCACCGCGGCTCCTGCTGGTTCGACGGCGACGATGTGCAGATGGGGGATCTTCTCTCGGAGAGCCTCGCCGCAACCGGTGATGGTACCGCCCGTGCCCACGCCGGCGATGAGGACGTCGAGATGTCCGTCGGTGTCCTTCAGGATCTCTTGTGCCGTCGTGCGCCGGTGGATCTCCGGATTCGCCGGATTTTCGAATTGTTGCAGCATGTAGGCGCCCGGTATTTCCTTGACGAGCTGCTCGGCTTTTTCGACGGCCGCTTGCATGAGCGCACCGGGCGTGAGCACGACCCGCGCGCCCAACAACTCAAGCAGGGCGACCCGCGGCCGCGAGATCCGTTCGGGCATGGTAAGGACCAGGCGATAGCCTTTCGCCGCCGCCGCGAAGGCCAGGCCGATCCCCGTGTTGCCGCTCGTGGGCTCGACGAGGGTGGCGCCCGGCTCCACTTTGCCCCGTTTCTCTGCGTCGGCGATGAGGGCGAGGGCGACTCGATCCTTGACGCTGCCGCAAGGATTGAAGGATTCGAGTTTGGCTAGAATCTCGACGTCGAGCTCGGCGGTCATACGGTTGAGCCGCACCAACGGGGTATTGCCTACGGTGTCCATCACGCTTTCGCACAGCATGTGCGGACGCTACTCGTAGGTGCTACGAGCGCAAAGCATCACTTCCGACCGGATCGGTGATCATGACCTAGGTGTGGGAAGATGCCTCTCAGGCGCCTGCTGCAGCGCGGGCCGCGCTTGTCTTTCCTGGGCCGAGGTCTGATAATACGTGAGTGGTGATTCGGCACGTACTCGCTGGGGTAGCGGTTTTTTCACTCGCTATGGGGTGTGGTCGTAGCGATGTAGACAGTCCCGGAGGGAGCGCAGGCGTCGTGGGATCTGTCGTGGGCGCGGGCGGTCACGCGGCGGCCAATGGGGTTGGCGGCACGAGTTCGGGAGGCTTGACGCCTAGCGCGGGTCCAGGCTCTGGCGCGGGTGGACCGGGCTCCGGCGCGGGTGGACCGGGCTCCGGCCAAGCGGGGGTGGGCGGTAGCGAGATGATCTGCGCGCCCCTCGGCGATCCCTGCACCGAATGCATCTCCCAGAGTTGTGCCGGGGACTGGTGCGACTGCCAAGGGAACACCGAGTGCATGTCACTCTTCAATTGTTTCGGATCCTGCAATGGGGACGAAGCGTGCAACCAGACCTGCATGACGCAGAACGAGGGCGGGATCTCCAACGTCTTGCTGGTGAGCGGCTGCGCGGGCACCGTGTGCGATGCGAGTTGTTGGTGGGGGGCCGATGACTTCACACCGTGCCAAGAGTGCATCTACAAGGACTGCGGGACGGAGATGAACAGTTGTCTGGCGCAGCCCGATTGCTCAAAGCTCTGGGACTGTCTCCAGC
>JAPYTK010000166.1 GCA_029941785.1 Polyangiaceae bacterium
GATCGACCTCTTCGCGCTTGGCCAGGGCCACGACTTCTGTGGGTTTGAGGCGATTGATGGCGCAACGCCGAATCGGCGTGCCGTCGATATCACCCTGGCATCCGCCGTTGCCGGGCGCGACCAAGACCTCGCTGACCGAAGCGGAACGGGCCAAGGCATGTGCGAGTGCATGCTCTCGGCCTCCACCCCCCAATACAAGCGCGCGCGACGACATGCCCTCCGGCTAACCTAATTCTCCGATCGCGTCACCCCTCGCGCGACGGCCTGCGGGCCAGCACTGCGATTTTCAGGCTCAATTGGACGGCGGCAGCTCGGGTATGTTCGGCGTCAGCGCGGGCGCCCTTGCGCAACCCAGCTCGCGATCAGTTGAATTTCCTTCGCTTTCAGGGGTGGCAGCCCGAGAGGCATGCCCCGTAGCCCGTCCACCGGGGACCCTGAAACCTCCGCATGGCGTGCCCATAGCGCGGCGATGAGGCGGGGCTGTCCATCGGGCATTTTTTCGAACAGGCTGTGCCGTGCTCCTTCGGCGTCCAGGTAGCCTGCCGCTACATATTTGTAACTCGTCAAATTCACGCCGCGCGCTCGGTACCCAAATCCGCCCGTGTTGCCAGGTCCGCCGTCGCCGACGGCATCGTCGGGGTTGCCGTGACAGTGCCTACAGGTGACGTTCAGAACCTGCTCCGCTACTTCGGCGTAGCCGACGCGCCGGCTCAGCAGTGGGAGCGGTTTGGGCGCGACGTGTGGCTTGACGGGTTCGAGGCGCGCGTACAGGAGGTAGGCTGCGATGGTGTCGAGTTCGGACGCGCTCATCGGCGTTTCGGGCATCGGCGTGTCACGTTTGAGCTTGTGGGGCTGTTTCAGCCAGTTCGTGAGTTGCCCAGGTCGAAATCGGTCGCGCACGAAGCGGAGATCCGGAGCCAAGATGACCGCCGGCCTCGTCTCGTGTTTCCCCGGCTCCGGTGCGTTCAGGCCCTTGAGCGGCGCCACGCCGCTCATCTCGTGACAGCTGCCGCAACCCTTGTCGTTGAGCAAAGTATGTCCGGCGCCGTGATCGATCTTCGCCAAATTCGCCGCGGCGTGAGCATCTGCGGTCGGGTCCGGTGGGAAATCACCCGTCAGGAAGGTCGCGATGTCCCTCGCCTGTTGTTGCGTCAATGCCAACTGGGGCATCGTTTGCACGAGGGCTGGGCGCAAATCGTGGGGTTTTCGGAGAAAGTTCACGAGCCAGCCGTAACGCCAACGACGGCCCACGGCCCGCAGTGAAGGCGTGGCCGTCAGGTGGACCACGTTCTCCTTCCATCGGACGTGTTCGGGTTTGTGATCAAACCCCCCGCGCATCACCTTTTGGTGGCAGCTGATGCAATGACTTTCGAGCCGGATGGGCTTGATCTCCCGTCCGGTGTGGCAGCGGCCGCATTCGAAGTCTGCGACGAGTTTCGCTCCGGCCTGGGCATTTCCACGCGGCTCGTCCGCCCCGATGAGCCAGGGCGCGGGGACTGCTGCTGCCAAGCTCGCGCTGGCACTTTGCGCCGGGGCAAGCTCGCCGGAAGCCGCGGGGTCGGCCGGCTGCACCTTGGTTTCGTTGCAGGCCGCGACCAGCGCGACCGCACACAACACGGCGAGCCAGCGTCCTGCCCAAGGCAAGGTGCGTTTGCGTTGCTGCAGTTGGGCGGCGGGTTCAGCTGTGGGTACCGGACGCATTGGCGCTGCAGAGTTTGGCATCCTTTGCCATCGCGCGGCAACGCTGCAGTGCGGCTGTTCGACCGTCAGCATCCCCGGCCTCTCCACGTAGCTTGGCGAGGATCGCATAGGCTTCAGGTGTCGTCAGCAAGTCCTTCTCCGCGAGCGTGTGCAGCAGCTCACGACCTTCAACGCTGAACGCGGGCACGAGGGCGAGGGCCTCTCCAAGTTCACTTTCCAGAGTCGGATCGGACAGGACCTTGAGTTTTTTGACGCCGCGCAAGGCCGCGACGCTAAAGCGCAGGTTCGCCTGCCGATCCTCTGCCGTGTCGCCAAGCCAGGTGCTGTGTTGATCCTTCGAGATGAGCTTCCCGATATCGAGGCTGCCCTCGCTGCGGGTTGTCGCGACGGCCAGGACGCGAAGCGCCCGATTGATGATCGGGTCCCGGGTGGCCTTCTTATAACCGGCGATGTGCGGGATCATGCGGATGACGGCGCTGGCAGCTTGAGCGTATTGACCCTCCTCGAGTCGCTTCTCGGCGCGCGCGACGCCTTGGATGCGGTAGTCGATCATCGGGGCTTCGTACCACCCGCCACCGCAAGCTTCGGCCTGCTTGGGGGCCACGCCGACGGCAGCGGCCAAGGCGAGTGCGGCGATGAACGGACGGGGTAGAGACGACTTGCGATTTTTCATGGCTTACCTATTTCCTCTTGCGCGGGGTGTGACCGCGTTGGCTTCTTGTTGTGGTCATCGGCGTGTGGCCTTCGAGTGTGACAACGCTTCAGCCGTATCTTTTCTTTCAGGGCGTAACTGCTTGAATTTACTGATGACCATTGGACCACCGTCCGTGGCGTTCGTTCCCTTTGACGTATGCCGATCGAAAACGAAGCAAGATTTTGTCACTTTTCGTTCATGATGCTCGTGCCCTCGCAGCGAGCCGATTGACTCGACTCCGGTGGCTCATGAACCGATAGGGAACCCCTGGGTTCCCAGGTGCCTCGTCGGTGATGGCTCGGTCAGCCGCAGCTGAGATTCTTTGGCACCGGAGGCAAAGCGAGGCGTCGTCTGCGCCTCTTGAGCCAGCGCTGCCAGTAAGCGCAGGCGTCGTGCTTGGGCCAGGCGAGGCTCTTGGGCCGGTGTTTGAACATGCGCATCAATGACCGCTGGGCGTTGTAGCTGAGACGATCGTGGCCGCCCACGGCACGCGCGATTTCCCACGCGAATTGCGGTTCGATCGCACGAACGCGAAAGCCGGCGGCTCGCCATCCGGTGGTGAGCCACGCTTCGCGAGGTGCGTTTCGCGATCGTGACAGGGCGGCGTGCCAGCGGGCGCGTCCGCGTTCCATTTTAGCGGAGGACGCCCGCCGCCAGTTCACGCCGTAGCTGAGATTGGTCAATTTCCGCAAGGCGTGTGCAGCAGCGGCCCGTACGACTCCGGAGTCATCGTCGAGCAGTGAGATGAGCGGCGCGACCGGTTCGAGTCGTTCGCTTCGACTGGCGGCCTCGATCGCGGCAAGTTGAACGACTCGCGAGTCGGGCCCCTGCGGCTGATCGCGTTCGGCCAGCGGGGGGAATTGCGCGAGCAGCACCGCGAGCGGCAAGGGGCTCAGCGCAGGGGGAAGGGATGTTTTCTCACTCCTTGCTGTGCCGACCGCTTGCGCCAAAAAATCTCCGGCGGTTTCGCCACCGATGCCGCTCACCGTATGGACGATGGCGACGCGAACCTCCGGCGTGGCCTCGACCGCGAAGCGGTTCGTCAAGGCGTCGAGTTGCGCCGGGCCGGCCAAACTTGCGAGCGCGACGGCGACGGCCTCTCGCACTTCGCTCGCTTCGTCGTTCAGTCGTTCGGCGACGGCTTTGGTCTGGCTTTGCGCGCCCAACAAAGTGAGTCGCTCGATGGCTTGCCGCCTGACCGTGGCCGTCTCGGCTTGCAGGTGCTGGGCGCTGCGCTCGGCGAAGCGCTGTAGCGTCGTCTCATGCATCTTGGCCCAGCTGTGTTTGACGCCCGTGTTCTTGCAGCCCGACACCACATCCCGCTTGCTACAATAGATGCGGAGGTGAAGGTGGTCGTTATGGGCGGCTGACCCATAGGGCTGTCGCAGCGTCACCATGGCCCGATCGATCAGCGAGGCCGGTTCGCGAAGCCGCCGGGCCTGCATCATCAGCTTCTCGCGTAAAGATTGACTCGCGAACAAATATTGAACCTGGATGTCGGGGTGGGAAAGCAGCGCCTTGACGACGATCCAGGTGCGCTTCACGTCGAAGAAGAGAGGTCGTCCTACCGCTCGCCCCGACCCTGCGATGGGGATCAATCCAGGCGGGTCGACGGGGCGATTTTTTGCGTCCTGATAGCAGAAGGCGATGTCCGCATCGCGACCCGAGTTGTGACTCACAGAATAGCGAATGTCTCCGCCATGTTCTCGTCCGACATTGCCGACCCATAGTCGCGTCTTGGTCTCCTTGTGCAGAGCGCGCGCGGCGTGCCGAATGAGCTCGACGATTTCGGTCGTGCCGTAGGCCAGATCGCGCTTGCGCTGGACCGGCAGGATCGCGAGCGCCTCGCTTTCGACGATCGCCGCGGCCTGCACGAGTCGACCGTCGGATGTATCGCCGATCGATCGGGACAGGTCTCGGGCTTCTCCCGGCAAGTACGGAAAGGGCAGGGCCTGCTCCGGCACCGTTGCGCTGCTGGTCGCGATCGAGCCGGAGGTGAGCGGGAGCGTGGGACCGACGAACGGTTCAGCCTCAAAAGGACCGTGCCATCGAGCGGCCCAGAAGTAGGTCAGTACCGCCACGAAACCGAGAAGGGCGACCGACGGCAGGAGACGCTTGGAGGAAAACACGGACAAAAAGAAGAGGGCCTGCCACACTCGCTTTCCACTACCGTTGCTCCCTCCCGGGCCTGGCGGAGTTCACGGCGCGCTGTCGGCAGACCCACACGCACGACGACATTGCGTCGACGGGCAGTGGTTAGCGTAGCTGGAGCCGGCTGTCGACCCGCAATGCGCCCGCGCCGAAGGCAACGGAGCTAAGTGGTCAACATTGCGCCACAATCGTCATTTCTTGCGTTTGAGGATCTTGAAGCCAACGCGCCGGTTTTCTTCGCGTCCAGCGGCCGTGTAGTTCGGCGCGATGGGTTTGAGCGGTCCGTAGCCCTTTGACACGAGCTTCGTTTCCGCGATCCCCTTCTTGATCAGCCACTGCCGAACCGATTCAGCCCGTGCCTCGGACAAGCGCATGTTGAAAAAGAGCTTCCCCTTCGCGTCCGCGTGACCGTGAACCTCGATCTGTTCGATCTCCGGAGGGTCCTTCGGACCGGCCACCTTCGGACATGCATCGATGTCGTCGGTGACTCCGTCGGCGTCCGTGTCGCCGGGACCCTTGGACGGTCGCGGCGCATAGGCGAAGCTGGCGATGACCCGCGTCCGTGGGGTGTCAACGCCGTTGGAGAAGCCCATGCCACCACCGGCCGCAGCGACAAAGTCGTCGAGAAGGCGGTAACGGGCCGACAGTAGGCCTTCCCTATTCATCGTGCCCTCGCGGGTGATTCTTGCGCCCTGTCCTTCGAAGGGTTGCGCGCATCGACCAAGTAACGGCCAAACAGCTCCGGCCCGACTTGAAACGTGTCGTCGAGCAACACGAGGCCGACACCGCCCCGGCGCGCCGGATTGTCGCCGGATTGTCGCACCGCGAAGGGCATGTCCAGGGCGATGAGCAGTCGGTCGTAAAGGCTGAGCGAAGCGCCGGCCGTCACAAAGCCCTGCGCTGAGACGACGGCGCCGCTCTCCTTTCCTTCTGGATCTACGAGAACGAGCGGTAGTCCTTGGACGTCTTGAGCTCGGGATGGCGAGGCGAGAGGCAGACCCGTGAAAGCGACAAAAACGACTTCGCGCATAGACATGAGGAATTTTTACTCACAATGACAGTGCCGGGCCAGTTCAATGATGCTGCACCGTCGACTATGCTCGGTCACCGTGAGTAGGGCAGCCAGCGTTCAGATCCAACGGGGGGGCATTGGGCTCGGTGATGAAACGCACGCCCTCCACGCTGCATGCGTTCACTATTTCGACCTAGAGAGAGGCGACTGGCGCGCGTGTCTCGAGCGCGTCAGGGCGATCGGGTTTCGGTTCGTGGACATCCCGATACCGTGGCGCCACCACGAACGGCGGGCCGGCGAGCTTGCGCTCAGCTCCGAACGTGGCAAACACGATTTGGTGGGCTTCCTGAAGCTCGTCCACGAACTTGGACTGTTCGCCGTACTGAGGCCGGGCCCGACTCTCAACGCCGAGCTCACGGGCTACGGCTTGCCCGATCGGATCGTGTGGGATCGGGCTTGCCAGGCGCGATCACACCGGGACAACCCGGTGATGGTGCCTGGCTTGGTGCGGATGTTTCCCTTGCCAAGTTATGGGAGCGATGCCTTTCGAGACGAGGTTCGACAGTACCTGGGCGCGCTTGCCGAGGCCTTGTCGTCTCTGCTGTATCCTCAGGGGCCCATCGTGATGGTTCAACTCGATCACGGGGCGCTGATGACCCAGCGGTGCGGGCCCTACGAGCAGGATTATCACCCCGATTCGATTCGACGCTACCGCGCTCACCTGCGACAGCAATATGGCCGGATCGAGGCGCTGAGCGAGGCCTACGGTACTCTTGAGGGGGCGGACGAAGGTCATCGTTTTACCGGAATCGAGCCCCCGCGTCGTTTCGATGCTCGGACTCCGGAAGACCTGTTGCGACATCTCGATTGGGTTGGCTTTCAAGAGGCGCTGGTCGGTGACGCCTACCGGGCCTTCAGCGGCGCTCTGCGCGACGGCGGCTTTGAGGGGTGCTTGCTGTCGGCGCAACTTCCCGCGGGGGCTGACCGGACCGCGGTGACCGCGGCGGCGCTCGGCGGCGCGGTGGATCTCGTGGGCGTGACCGTGGGCGGAGCGGCCTCCGAGTCCAACCGGGTGAATCTGGCGCGGTTGTGCGGCGGCCTCGCCGTGAGGTCAATGTCCGGCGACATTCCGCCCTATGCGGCGGAGATGGCTTCGGGTTTTACGCCGTTGTCTTCGCCCCGGGACGGGCAGGACACCATGTTTTCTGCGATGACGGCCTTGGCCTATGGCGTGCGTGGATTCAATCTACACATGGCCGTCGAGCGCAACCGCTTCATCGGAGCCCCGATCGGGGCGCACGGCGATCTCGAGGCGGGGGCGGACACATGGAAAAAGCTGAACGCCGCCCTCGACCGCGTGAAATTTCGGACGCTGCGCCGAGAACTGCCCGTGCGCATCGTCATGCCCGCCATGGCTCGTCGCTTGATGCGGGTGATGGATGCGCTGGGGTCCGCGGCGCCGGTGTCGCCTTTCGGACAGGGGGCACGCGCGCGCTGTCTGGAGAATGACTTTGGCCTCGGTCACCGCGTGGCGATCGACGCAGACACTTTTGCCTTGAGCTTCGAACAGGCGCTCGATGCGCGTGGGGTACCCTACGCTCGGGTTGCGGGAGAGGAATGCCCGCAAGCTCTCGACGCCGCTGCGTGGATCATCTGTCCGACCGCGGGTCCGATGGGCAAGGAGGTTCGGCAGCAGCTCTCCGAAGCGCATGAGGCGGGGGCGCGCCTGACCTTGGGTCCGATACCGAACATCCTCGACGAGCGCTTCCGATCGCTTGCGGCCGGGAAGGTGTTCGGGCCGCGTGCGGAGAGCCTCGACAAGATCGATCCGGCGAGCGCGGACGCTGCGGTCGCTCGTGCCATCGAACAGCTCGAGTTGCCGAGTTACGCTTGCGATCCCGACACGGTTCACGCCACGGTTCACATCGACGAGGCGAACGAGATCCAAGTCGTCTTCGTGATCAACTCCGGACCGAGCGACGTCGCTGCGCGAACCACGATCGGTGTCGATGCTCAGTGGGAGGACGCCATGGATCAGAGCACCACGCGCTCGGAGGAGGGCGTGCTCGAGGCGCACCTCCGCGCACGCAGCGTGAGGATGCTCATCCGCCGCGAGGCGTGACCGCTCAGGTCTTGAGCAGCGCTTCGGGTTTCGCTCCGATGTAATGCTGAGCGACGGCGTTCCAGGCGCCCTTGGCGACCGCGTAGGCTGCCGCCGCACCGGCTGCCGCCGAGGTCGAAGTTGACGTTATTGACGTCGATTCGGCACCCGTGACGGGGTTGAAGCCGCTGACAGATCTGTCGGTGTTGACCTGGCCGAACCAGCCCTTCGGGATGTACTGTTTCGGATCCATCACGTAGAGCCAGTTGCAGTCCTCGGGCGTGGCATCGGGCCAACTGTTGCCTATCAACGGGTCGTGGGGCGTGTCGCACCACGACATGAACACGGTGTTTTCGTCCATTTTCTCGGAGCCCGAGCCCCCCGGCTCAGGTGTATTCCGCAGCGTGGCGTAGAACGCGTCGAGCGCTTTGCCGATGTACTTGGTCGTATTTCGTCCCATCAATTTGGTATTAGCAGATGAGAAGGTGCTGTGCGGATCGGTGAAGGTAGACTCGGTGGGATAGGGTGAAAGACCCACGACCGCCGTGTTGGTGAGCCCGATGCTGAATGCCTTGGCGACGACGATGAGGGTACGCGCGAAGCCCAGAACCCCTTCCCTCTGTTTATCGGTCAAATCATCGACGAGAATATCGTTGATCCCGTAATCTGCTTCATCTTGTGTCGTCGGCGTGAGCTGCTTGCCGAAGTTGATGCCGATGAGGTGGGCGGCGTCCTTCGTGATGGCGAGTTCGGGCTCCCACGACGAGCGCGGGGCCGCACGGCGTAAGCCGACGAGGGCCTTGTAATAGGTCTCGAAGAGGGCCTTGTCCGCGTCTTCGCTTAGGTTGAGCTGGCTTGCAGAGCTGTTGAAAACGTCGATCAGACCGTCTGCGCTCGGTACCGTGGTGATGGGCGGGGCACCAATCCCCTTGCCGTAGTAGGCCGGCTCGACCGCGATGGCCGGCACGATGGACGCGGCGCCGAGCTGAACCTGGATGGCCGCGATGGTCGCGCCGAGGTCGGACCCGCCTGAGACGATCGCTGCCGACTTGGGAAGCGGCGTGTGTGTCTCGTCGTTGCCCGCCATGATGGCCGTCACTCCGTACAACGGCGCGTTGTTCGGCCCCATCGGGGTCCCCATGCCTTCCGTCCTCCAGGGAGCGTCTGGCGAGTAGACCATGGCCCGGTCTTGCTTCAGCCCGGGATTCATAATGTCGACGGCGTAGCCTGGCATCGAGGTGGAATCGAAGCCGTGCCCACTGGAGTACAAGTACGCCATCTTGTTGTCGGTCAGGGCCTTGCCGACTTGGTACTGGGCCCACAGTTGCTGCATCCAGCCGCCCACGCCGTTGCCGCCCGGGACCAGCAACGCTCGGGCCGTCTTGCCGACAGCCGCCTCGGCGAGGCCGCTGCCTCCGATGCCGGCGATGTAGTTGAGCACGCCACTTCGTTCGAGACCGAGGCCGGCTCCTGCCGCGACCATCAGTTTGAGGAAGTCGCGTCGTTGTCTTCCGCGCAGTGCCTTTAGTTTCCAACTAACCATGAGTCTTCCTCTCTACTCGCAAGAATGCGCTGCGCTCAGCACAGTCGCGATGGCGATTTCACGTTTTCGCGTCACATCGGCAGGGTCATTTGTATCTGCTTTGTTCACAATCAAGTTACAGAGCAGCATGTGGTCATCCGTTGCCGGGTAACCGATGATGCAGCTAATCCCCTCTTCGGAGCAGCTGCCGTCGCCAGCGAACATATCCGGGTTCTTGCCGTTGCGCGTGCACGCGGGGGCTTTGGCCGGATCGCTGATGTTGCTGATGATGCTTTTTGCGCTCATCACGAAGATGTCGAACAACTTCAGAGCTGACGCTGTCGTGTGTCCGTCCGCTTCGCCGGTTCGCGAGTCGAAGACCGGTACCGCGAAGGTCTGGCGAGCGCTCGCATAGAGGAAAGATCCTCCAGCGACTTTCGGCACGCAGAAACCGGTCCTGCCGGTACCGTTCGCATTGCCACCGGGGGGGCTGAAGCATGGGCTTTCTGGGCAGTGACAGCGCTCGCCCGGATCATAGCCAGGTTGACCTTCGGTTCCCGACTCGGGTACGCAGCCGCGAATGCCGGAACCCATGAACTCTCGCACGTTGCCAATGTCGTCGGCCTGGCATGTCTCTTGGCTTCCTTCGAAGGACATCAGCTCGGCGAAGACCGGGTCTTGCGCGTCGATCACATCGTCGTTGTTGCCGTCCTTCAGGCAGATCCCCGTGTCGCCTTTGAGGAAGGAGTTCCCGTTTGAGCTCGGTGTCGTCAGCCCGCCGGTGCAGTTGCCACTCGGGCACCAGCACGCTTCGCTCGGGTCTTGGCATCGTGTTGAGGGATCCGGGAAAAAAACAATGCCGACGCCGTTGACGTTACTCTTTCTTCCGCATTTTCCGGTGACGGCGACGCCATCGGCAAAATTCTGACCTGGCTCGTTGATGCACGTCGTTCCGCCCACGCATTGGCTGTTAGTTGTGCAGTTCAGATTGTCCATCTGACACCCGACTCCGCTGGATTTGGCGAAGTTGATCGGGATTTCCGCGCCGCGATTGACGAGCATTTGGCCAAGCGTGATGTACCGCAGCTTGGTGCAGCCATGCAGCCTGGCGTAGATCTCGCTCGCCGTAGGCGGATCGGGATCCGGGTCGTTACCACTGCCCGTGCTCGCGCTCGTGTTGCCACCCGAGCCGGCGGTTGGGTCTCCGCTGGCCGTGGTCGTCGTCGCATCGGTGTTGCCACCCGTCGTCGCCGTTGTCGCCGGGTCGTCAGGCGTTGGACAATCTTGGTTGTTCAGATCGTCGTTGTTGCCGGTGCCGCACGCGGCGGCGGCCAAGGCGACGGTGAAAAACGCTGCCGTGAAAAATGCGGGCTTTGCCCCAAATCGTTGTGTGATGCCCATGACTAAAACCTCAGGAAGTCGTCATGCATGAAGAGCGCCTTCAGAGTCGCCTTCATGTCGTAGTTGTTGTTCTTGAATGTGGTCAGGTGTTGGGCGGCCACGGTGGTCGGGACGGTGGCGTCACGGTCGATGATGTCCCCTCGTGACATCACCCAGTTGTAGGAACGCTTGACTGCGCAAGCGAGAACCTCGTCGTCTTCTGAGATCTTCTGTCCGAGCTCGGCGAGGTCGGCGACGCGCAAGCTGTCATCCGCACTGAATTTCCACGCGAAGGGTTTGGGCTTGGCGAGCTCGTCTGGAGGTAGAAAGTCGCTGAGGGCGGCCACGGGCTCGCCTGGGACGGGGACAAGGACCTGGAAGGTGCTCTGGTGCATGCCTTGTGCGTCGAATTTAGCCCACAGCGGCGCGCGGTGGTTCCAGGTGCCGTGGCAGTTTGCGCAGACCACGGTGGTGTTCCATTCGTGGAAGTTGACGCGGCCGCCGTTGCAGATCCCGGCGATGCTGTCCATCGGCCAGGCCTGCGTGAAGTTCTTCGGAGCCTCGACTCCGCAGTGGTCGTTGGTGCAAAAGTTGTTGATGCACTCGAGATCGTTGTCGCACTCCGTACTGTCCTGGCACGCGACGACTGGCGCCGCGGGCGGGCCTACCTTGGAGGGATTGGCCGTCGGCTCGGCGCCGCCTGCCGAGTTGGCCGAACGACACAGGAAGATCTCGTGCACCGCGCGGTTACGCGTCAGCGCGAGGTTTCCGTAGAACAGGGACATGAGCCCCGGGTCGGTCAAGATCCCGGCAGGAGTGATGCCGTTGTTGCATTCGCCATCGACGAACACCCCGTTGGTGCCATCCCAGGTGGGGCAGGTGTTCGACGTCGCAAGGACGATGTTTCTCCAGTCTTGGCCCTCGACGACGAGGCGCGCGGCGTACACCGGCGCTGTGTCGCGCGATGGCTCGACGCCCGGGTTGCCGATGTCGGAGCCTTTGAAGGTCTTCTGGTAGAAGCGAATCATCTGCTCGGCAAAACGACTGTCCTTCAACATGTCGTCGATCAGCGACTCGTAGACCGCCGGCTTGTCGGCAGCCGCTGCATCGCCAAGCTGGTAGACTTCGTCCAGCGTTGGCAGATCGCCGACCAGCTTGAGGCTCGCCGTGCGCAGTGCCTCGCTGTAGTCGAGAACGCGCTCGTCGAGCTCGGTCAGCTGCGGACCCGGCCCGCCGGCGCCAGCACCACCCGTGGTGGCCTGCTCGCCCGTGCTGCTCGAGGTGGCCGTCGCGCCTGGGCCCGCTGTGGCCGTGGCGTTGCCGCTCGTTGCGTTCGCTGTTGTGTCATCCACGGGTGGACAGTCGGTACCGACCTGTCCTTCGCCGCTGACTTTGTACGGGTTGGGTCGCTCGCAGCCGAAGCTGGCGAGCAGCGCCATCGCGCCAGCCGCGATGAGTCCATGCCTCAGTGTCCTGCGTCCATCCATCCGATTTATTCCCGCTGCCTAGGCGCTTATCTATTTAGATAAGCTATTATAAACTGTCCACCGTGCGCATGGTTACCACAGTCCAGTATGATTATCGACGCATTGGGCGCGCATACAAGCATTGAATTGCCCTTCAGCGTCGATTTATTGGCTGCCTTCAAAAGCAGCCCTCGTCTCCCACGACCTTTTTTCACGCGCACACCCTGCGCGACTCCGGAGTCAGCCCCACTGCACGAGCTGTGCCCGCATGAATGCGTGCCTCTGTTGCGAACGCAGTAGTCAGCGCAGTCGTCTAGCCAAGGTCACTCGAACGGCCAGTTGGCCTGTTTTATTTGCGTGGATTTGTCCATGGATCTTGGGTTGTTCATGTAGGTCGATCCATGTAGGCGAATTCGTACCCGTCGCGCCAGCGCTCTGAATTCCGAACGTTTATGAGTTACGGTGGGATGACCGATGAAAAAGGTGCCAAACGCATCACGCCCGTCACAGTGGGCGAGCCTGCTCGATACGCTATTGGACGCATTCGACACGCCGGAATTTGATGCGAAGAGCCGTACGGACGTGGTCACGTGGCTGGCCCTGGTCGATCGCTGGCGCAGGCGTACGGACCTGACGGCCGCGCGCAGCGATTCGGAACTCGTCGATTTGATGGTGGCCGACGCCGCTTGCCTCGCCGCTCATCTGCCGTCGGGGGCGACGGTGGTGGATGTCGGAAGCGGCGCTGGGGCCCCGGGGCTACCCATCGGCTTGCTGCGGCCCGACTTGCGAGTGACCTTGGTGGAGCCCTTACAGAAGCGTGTGGCTTTCTTGCGCACGGCGCTCGGCACGCTCGGGGAGGAGGTTGCTGGGAGAATTTCGATTCGGCAAGTGCGGGTCGAGCATGTGGACGACTGCTTCGATGTGGCGATGTCTCGGGCCACCCTAGCGCCCGACGAGTGGATGGCTCAGGGAGCACAGCTCGCACCGAAAGGCGAAGTCTGGTTGCTGTTGGCGAAGTTGCCGTTGCCGGCCCACCCGGGGTGGCGGGCGGTGGTCGACCAGCGCTATGTGTGGCCGCTCACCGGT
>JAPYTK010000167.1 GCA_029941785.1 Polyangiaceae bacterium
GAAAGCCATAAAGGGCCTTCATCGGGACTATACTCACAGCACGTTAGGTACAGCCCCACTCGCTCCCACGACATGTGAGTCAGATGAGCCCTCCCTATCAATTTGAGTCATGATACCAACTGTCATAGACTAAGACTCATGATTGAATATATTCGCGCGCTTACGTTTTTGCCGGCCACCGTCATCGCATTTGGTGCGGCCATCGGTGCCTGTAGCTTTGGCAATGCACCCGAGGAGCCCATCGCTCCAGTCCCCACCAGCGCGAGCAGCGGACAAGGCGGCAGCGGAGGAGCATCCTCGACCGGCGGCTCTGGCGGAATGACGCCAACTTGCGAAATGGACGAGACTGTATGCGGCGATGACTGCGTGAACACCAAGACCGATGCCGCTCATTGCGGCGGCTGCGACATGGCCTGCAAGGACGACGAGGGCTGCACCGAAGGCCTCTGCTGCCCCGAGGGACAAAGCAATTGCGGTGATGCTTGTATCGACACTAAGACCGATGCCGCTCACTGCGGCGCTTGCGACATAGCCTGCACGGGCAACGACAGCTGCGTCGACGGCAAGTGTGAGTTCGTATGCCCCGCAGGACAAGTCGACTGCGGCGGCAATTGCATTGATCCGATGACCGATACGATGTTCTGCGGCGCTGAGACTGACTGCATGGGCTCCAACGATGGAGAAGTTTGCGGTGTGGACAGCCCCGTCGGAGACATGTGCGCAGCGGGCGTATGCATCGGCAAACGAATACTCATCAATAACGGCGACTTCGGTACGGGAAAGTTCCCCCCCTGGCAGGTCAAAAACTCCGGTTTGGGCGAGGACAAGGTGATTGTCTTTGCCGTGAACAAGAGTGATCAAGCCTTCGCGGGAGGGCAAGGCGGTCCGAGCCAACACGTCTTGTACCAAGACTTCACCGTCCCGACGAATGTGAGTCAGGCAACGTTGACCTTCTTGCTCGACCTTGGACAGCCCCTCGCCCCCATCTCGAACCCCAACAACCCATACACTCCGAACCAATCGAACGGGCAGATCACTACCGGCTGGGACGGACTGCGGGTCGATATCGTCGACGCCCAAGATGACCTCTTCCTCGGGATACCACAACTCGAGATCATCGCACCAACCGCGCCCACCCAGATCGGCGTTCAAGCCGACCCTGTGAAGCTTCTCGATTTCCTGCAGAAGAATGAAGGCAAAAACCTACGACTTCGATATGGCGTGGTTGCAACGGACTTCCCATTCCAAGTCACCATCGATGACGTCAAGTTCGAGGTCACAGGCCACTAGGCCATCACGGCTGGGCGCGAGTGAGTATCGTCCCGATGAAGGCCCTAATGGGAATTTTCCATTTGGACGGGTGGGGGCAGGAGCAAGTAGACAGCTCCCTCGTTCAACAAACTTCGCACAGAGTATAGTCCCCATGATGGCCCTATTGAGGATTTTCCATTTGGACCGGTGGGGGTAGGAGCAGGTAGACAGCGCGTTCAACGAGGAGGGGGCCGTGTTGGCAACCCTCCGATGATTTCGCTCACCTTCGTGCGAGCCTCGTCGTCGTAACCGAGGCCGCGGAGCAAGAGGTCAACCGTCATGTGGGCAGGGACAGGCCGCAGCGCCGCCGGGCCGAGCTGTCTACCTGCTCCTACCCCAACAATTGCGCATAAGAGACATTATGTTAACTATCCAAAAGTACCAATAGGGTCGATGCTCGCTGTGCGCCGGGCAATTGTCCTCTTTATAGGTAGTGCCGTCGTCGTCACAATCGGTCGTTCCCGCCACGCAAAGTGAAAATAGTGGGATAGATGCGCATTTGGAGGTGGTGTTCATCGTTGTAATCCTTTTCGTCGCCAGTGATGCGATGCTGACGAATTTGAGTACGTAGGGTTGTCCCGACCATCGACGAAAGCTTTGTGGATCATTGCGGTGACGAATCGGCATCGTGGTTGGCAGTGGTTCACTGCATAGTTAGATGGGAAGTGACAACGCAAAGCTCATGCCACGCGCGGCGCCCTTGTAACGGTTCAAGGTTCTCGGCACTTAGCTCGGTCGGCCGGATAGCGTTGCTTGTGTAGGCGGGTAGCCAACCGTACAGCGACCATCGGTAGACCGTTTAGCAGGTGCAATGGCCTTGCTAACTAGTAGAAACCGCGTCTTGTGCTTCTCGGCATGCGCCTTGCAGCGTTTGTTCCGCACCGGGTGACAGCTTGAACTGACCTCCTGGTGGAAAGACAGAAGTATTAAGCCAAAACAAACTGCATCGATTGCTCTGCTGGCCCGCTCGTATGCACCACGGACTATAGGGTCCCATTGTGCGAAGACGGATCGTGTCGGTAAACCAACCAACAAGACGTCCTGCATGATCTCACCAACGCAAGACCATGAACCCAACTTGTGCAAAGTCTGTCCGGCCAAGTAACCGGCAAACAACCATAGCGCCAATGCCCACTTACGGAGGTATTCTAATTATGTCTGTTACGATCCACCGGCTGTTTCGAACTTGTCTAGTCCTCAGCATGATCGTCATGCTGCTGGGGGTGAGTGAGTGCCAAAAGGACTCTGAGTATTATGTCGTCAAGGTTGTCGATGCGAAAACGGGAGAGCCGATTCCTGGTGTCAAACTGTGGACTTTGCACCGAATTGAGGTTGTCACTGACGAAGGTGGCAATGCGGTGTTCTTTGAGCCCGGGCTGATGAGCCGAAAGATTCGGTTTATGGCCGAACGTGAGGGCTACCAGGCGCCAAACCTATTATTCGGTGCGGGGTATGACCTGTTGACCAAACCCGGTGCCACCGACGAAGTCACCATGACTCGGGTATCAACCGAGCCATTCAATCCACAGAATCCACCAGCGGGGCCGGACACCACCTCAAAAGCTGGTGGCGCCGTGCCTCAGCCAGAGGACTTGTTTGGCCTCGAATTTGTCGACGCCACCACCGGACGTGGTGTTCCGCTGATAGAGGTGCAGACCTCTGGGGGTGAACGCTTGTGGACCGACAACAACGGTTGGGTGGCCATTGAGCGCTTTGTCGAGGGGCAGTCATTGAACGTGGAAGTGTATGCCAATGGCTATCGATATGACGGCCAACTGGGTAATGGTAAGCCGGGCGAAACCGTGATTGCATCAGCTGGCGGCCGAAGAAAGCTGACCGTTGTGCGCGACAACATCGCTGAGCGACTTTATCGCGTGACCGGTGCTGGCCAGTATCACCACAGCGCCAACCTCGGTGAAGCGATCATCGACGAAAAGGGCAACTACAATGCCGCCGTCCTGGGTTCTGACTCGGTGCTCACCACCGTATACAAAGGAAAGTTGTTTTGGGTGTGGGGCGACACCCGCCTTGCCGAGAGTCCCATCTTCACCTTCCGCGCGCCGGGAGCCACCTCAGAGCTCCCTCAAAATGCACCCCACTCGCCCCTTGACTGGATTCGACTCAACTACTTCGTCGATGCCACGGAGCAGGCGGTGGGTTTGGCGCCCAAGGTGGGGCCCGGCGCAATGTGGCTTGGTGGTTTGGTTTCAGTATTTGACCACAACAATGAGGAAAGGTTGTTCGCTCGTTACAGCCGTCATAAAGACGGCGCCCGGGTAGGCTCTGGTTTGCTGCGCTGGAACGACGCCACCGAGCGCTTCGAGAAAATTCACGACAATGCCGCCGATGGGGACTTCCCCGGTATGGGCCAACCGATAAAGATCACCGTGAATAACGCCGATTATGTGTATATTGGCCGCAACACCCGCGTTGCCGCCACTCCCGAAGCATTCGTGGACCCAAGCGCTCACGAAGTGTTTTCGCCGATCGATCCCGTCACCAGGAAGGTCGAGTACCTGTGGGATGGCGTTACACCGAACTTTCAGTGGCGCAAGGAAACAACGGTAGCCACCAACGCTGAGCTCAGCAAAGAAACCCACCCATGGGGTCACGTGCACGACATTGACAGTGGCAAGAGTCTGTGGGTTTCAGCAGCAGGCGGCCCCTGGGGAACGGAAGGCCGCGGGCGCGGGCGCGCTCAGTGGAACGAACACCGCAAACGTTTTGTGTGGACCTTTCAAACGGTCGGCAGCGGGTCGAGTTTTGGAGAAACGTACTACATGGAAGCCGACACCCCTCTTGGTCCGTGGGTCTATGCTCGCAAGATAGTCACCCACGCGTATGACGGTTACAGCTTCTACAATCCGCGCCACCATCCTTACCTGAGTCCTGACACGGGGCGCACGATTCTATTCGAAGCGACCTATACGACGCTCCTCACCGAGATCACCGATCTTACGCCCCGATATGCCTACAACCAGGTCATGTACCAAGTCGACACTGAAGATGAGCGACTCGTCTTGCCAGTCCCCGTGTACCAGCTTTCTGGTTCACCGGGGTTCGCAACCAAAGCGAACCTCCCGGGAGGGAAGGCGCCGAGGCAAGTTGCATTCTTCGCCCTCGATCGTCCGCGCAGCGACGCCATCGCGGTGTGTGCTGTTGGTGACAAGCTGTCGACCTGTGCGTCGGGTAAAGCAGTCTTTTATGCATTGCCCGCCAATGCGGGCGCGCCCAACAGCGATGTGGTCGACTTGTGGGAGTATACTCATTCCGACGCCTCGAAAAAGCCAGTGTACGTCACCGATAGCAATCACAGCGGGAAGCCAGGATATGTCCGCTCAACGGCGGCCATTGTCAAAGTGTGGCGGAAGCCCATGACCACCTGGTTCTGGCCGGAGCGCTATCTACCACGCGCTGACGGTAGCTGCTGTGATTGACGGACTACACCCCGGCGATGAGTGAGTCGGACGTGCGACGGGAGAAGTCGGCCGTGCGCCATGTCTGAACGATGCGGCGCTTGCGTTCGAGCTTCTTCGCCTCGGATGTCCACACCACCACATCGGCTCGACCTCGCGCGCCTCGACCGAAGTGACTGAGGCTCTCCTCCGTGCTGATGCAGCCGCGCGGCACACGCATCCACTCAATCAAGAACAGGATGAACTTCTGCCGGAGCACCTCCTCCGGCGCCGTAGGCACGAGCTTCCGTCGACACAGGTCCAGAAGCACGGCCTTCCCGCCCCGCGTGTACTGAACCGGTTCTGGAAACTCGGACGGGCGAAAACCCCCGCTCACCGGTCGCCGCCGCTCCCCGTCAAGCACGTAAAGAGTATAGTCCCGATGAAGGCCCTTTATGGGACTAACCGAGAGTTAACATAATGTCTCTTATGCGCAATTGTTGGGGTGGGAGCAGGTAGACAGCGTCATCCAAGTATACCGCGGCGCTGCAACAATGGCACGGGCGGCAGCAGCGTCGGCGGCAGTAGTCCGGGCGGCGGCAATAGCGCCTCGGGCGGCGCCAATAGCTCGGGCGGCGCCGGCGGCAGCTGATGGCGCGGCTGCCAAGACAGCTGATAGCCGCAGATAAGCCCCGCGCTCGGTAGTCGTCTCCACGGCCGGCAGAGCCGGTCCGAAGATCAGGGCGCGCCGTAGTTCGCGCGAAGCGTCGTGCCCGGCCCCCACCACCGCTCCGGCAAACCCGCGGTCATCGCATGGATCAAGTCGGGACCGTATTGGTCGGCCACCTGCATGACCGCGGCGTCGCTGTCGATGCGGCCGACATGGTAGGTCCAGGTCAGATTATGCGGCTCATCGGTCGGGTTGCGCGTCTGCGGCTCGCCGGCCAGATCGGCAAAGGTCGTCCCGCCGCCGAGATCACCCATCACCAGACCGCGCATCTTGACCAGCTTCTCGTGGTGAAGAAAGTCGTGGCCATTCATGTCGGTCAGCAGGGCCACATGACTCGCGTAATTAGAGATGTAGTTGTGATAAAATAGCGTCGCGTCGCCCTTCTCGTTGAGTTCGTACGGTGAGCTGCCGTCATCATTCAAGTGGTCGAGTGCCTGCTGATAGCCAGCCACGAACTCGTCGAAGAGGGCTTGGTCATTCAAGGCGATGGCGAAACTAATGCCGGCCAGCGAGACGTTGTACACGCTGTTGTGGTAGCCGCCGTAGCCACTGATGTAAGATTCGGCGAGCCGGTCTTTGAGCATCACCTGGTGGCAACTCACCAAACTGCGAAGCCAGGGCTCGATGTTCTCCCACTCTTCATCGCTGATGAATGGGTCGCCCTTGAGCTTGAGCACCGGCAAACCGATCATCCCGGTGGTGAACAGTGACCGTTCATAATCGTGCGCGGCCGCCTCGCCATTCTCGGTGCAATCCCCCTCTAGATAAAAGGCGTTATTATCGGCGAAGGTTTGAAAGTACTGCATGGCGCAGGCCGCGGGACCATGATCGGACGCCTCGAGGGCGGTGTCGGTCAATTCGTTGATGTATTCGACGGGAATTTTCTCCAGCGCCGGAATATCCCAATCTTCACCGATGTGGGCCGGAAATTCGGTTGGCACGCCGGTGGGGTCAACGCAGTCATAGGGATTATTCTGCGCAAACTCCACCCCGTCCCACGGACCCTTGAGCGGTTCCCCGGTCTCGAGCACCGGCTCTTCCGACTTCCCCTGACAGCCGATCAAACAAGCCACCACCGCAAAACCACCAGCGAGTCGCATCACCAACCGCCGCGCCACCGCGTCACATCGCCACATCTCCACATCTCCACATCTCCACATCTCCACATCTCCCCAGCATAACCCGCATGCCGCCCCGGTGTCGCCTCGTTTCACCCGCGGTTCACGATGCGAGCCTCAGTTGTTTACAAAGGGAGGACCCGGTGGCCCTTGGTGGCCATGCTCTTCTTCCATCTGAGGAGCATCGTCCCGATGAAGGCCCTTTTTGGCTCCTACCCCAACCATTGCGCATAAGAGGAATGACTCAACCGCCGTCGGCGGCCGTCGCTTTCTGCATGTTCTCAGCGGCGGCCTGAACTTTCTTTTGGCAGTCCTCATTCGTGATGACGGTCTTCGCACACTTGAAGAGGTCCTTCAAAAACCCCATACGGGCCTTCTTGCACCCCGCGGTCTTGAACTTCTTGCGGCAATCTACCACGCACATCTTTCTCGCGCCGCGGGTATTTTTCACCGCGCCTCGCTTGCTCTTGCGGCAGTTTTTCTTACAAGTGCGCCTCGCCTTGCCCTTCTTACTGCCGCAAGCCTTGAGGCACTGTCTTTTCGTCTTGCCCGAACTCTTTCTCGCGGTCTTCTTGGCACCGCGGCAGGTCTTCTTACAGCCGCGAAGTTTGGTGCACTCTTTCCGGCCACTCTTCATCGCGGCGAAGACGTTTCCGCCACATTTTCTTACTTCTGCGGCGCAATCCGAGCTGGCTATGTTCTTGATGTCCTCTTCGGCTTGCGCCACCTTGTCGCTAAAGTCCTCGTCTTGTGCGAAAGCCGGTGCGCTTATCAATGCTGTTAGTGCAAATGCGCACATGAAGTCAACGGTTCGAATAGCCATGAAGATCCCCTTACAGTGAGTGATGCGTCGAGTGGCCAGTATAGGCATAAGGCGCGAGCGTTGGGGAGAGGAAATGGTGTTGTGAACGTGCTTGGGTAGGAGCAGGTAGACAGAGAGCATTGGATGGACCTCGACACCCTAAAGCGTGAAGCCGAGCGGCTACGTCGCTCAGCTCAGCTGCTGTCCCAAGACGAGAGCGGCGCTCTAGCCGGCTGGTATTACGAGACGCCGGTTCGCGGCGTTCATTTCGCACTTCTTCGAGGCGACGAGGTGCTCTTGGTGCGGACGAAGGGAAAAGGAGGCGGCTCTGTGTCGATAGATACCGAGCCCCCGACCGGAGGCACCAAGCTATACGCCAGGCCATGGGAGTCCTTACCCCCTATCGAAGCGCTATTCCTTCGTGGCAGTGACAACATCGGGCAGTGGCTGGCCCAGAACGACTGGAAGCGGTCGTGGGGGTTCAACGACAACTTCGGCGACTCAGCGTTGGTCCATGACTACGAAGCTTGGTGGCAGTCCGAGCATCCCTTCTACAAAGGGGAGGGGTTCGGCATTGCTGGTGGCTGGCATTTCGTATGGCCCGACGAGGACTGGCACGATCGGGTCGAAGACGAGCTCGTGTTCTGGACCCTTCAGGGCAAGCCTTGGATCGAGGTGTGGCTGAGTGGAGGTCATTACAACGTCATCGAGCGTGTGACCTGAACGCCACGGGGGAGTATACTCTCGATGAAAGCCATAAAGGACCTTCATCGGGACTATACTCTCCGGACTATACTCCCCGTCAATCCTCTCGATACACGTCGACGGAACCGAGGGACGCCTGCGCGACAGGGTAGGCCTTGCCATAGTAGGCATCGACGACGACGCCCGCGCTGTAGCTGTGCATGTGTGGGCGGCCGAGCATGGCGAACGCATGGTCACCGTTGGAGAGGGTGGCGAACTCAACCGGGCGCAGGCCGCGGTCGTAGAGATACAAAAACGTGATGGCGGCGTGCTCGCCGCAATTGCCGCAGCCCGCGTTGGATGCAGCCCTAGCGATGTGCCGTAGCTTATCGAGCATGCTCAGGCCCGCGACTGCGCTGCTCTGTCCGGAACGCATGTCTGCAACACAAATCTTGGCAGCGCTGCTGGAGGTGGTCGTGTTGCTCGCTCCCATTGGGAGCAACGATCGAGTGTGAAGGATTGCAAACTCTGCATCGGCTAGAAACTGCATATTCCCTACCTTAGCACACAAGGACTGATGTTAACTTGCGGCGAAGCCACACGGGGCTTACTCAAACGGCCCGCGTGACATGCGTAGAGAGTGACGACATACAGGCAGTGTCGCCGGCCAAGCGCTTCTTTCCCGCCTCGAGGAAGTCCTTGCTCCACCGATAGTACAAAGTCGGTGCGATCCCCTCCCGACGACAAAGCTCACTCACGCTCTGTTCGCCCCGAAGGCCTTCGAGCACGATTCGTATCTTCTCTTCGGACGAAAAACGGCGCCTCGTCCTTCGTCGAATATCTCTGACGGCAGCTTCCGCTGATGGTTTCTTCTTGCGTGACATCTGACACTCCTTCCAGGAGCAGGTAGACAGCACGTGTGCGTGATGAGCGAGGCGATCGAGCAAAGCTGTGGTGAGCTTTTCGCTGCTGAAGACCTGGACCCATTCACCGAATGCGTCCTTCTACGAGCAGCTTGTGCCGAATAACATGCACTTGATCCATCCTGAGCATCCTCCTTCCGGGTGGCTTTGAGACCTTGAAGACCTGTTGGCCTACCGGGATCGGCTGCCCGGCGTGGATCACTGTTCAGCGACGCTTTGGATCCGTTCTGTAGCGATGAGTCCAGTGGGATGTCGTGTCGCAGCGATTCAAGTTGGTTTGCGACGGGAACGCGCATGATCACGCGCCTCGAGCATGGCAGCCGTGGATGCGACGACAGGGTGATGTAGGCAAAGGTGGGCGGTTAACTACCATGGGTATAGTTTCATCCATGCACGAAAATACGCCTATAAGCCATTGATAGCACGTGACTCACTTGTGGCATAAGGTGTGCTTATATGCGCAAAGCGGGTGGCTGATGGTACAGGCTCCCTACATCCTCGCGCTGGAAATCCACGATCGATTTCACTCGCGCCGCGAATCCCTGGCGGCTCCCGCCGCCTCATTTAATCATCACACGACGAAGACAAAATTGCTTACACGCTACACACGCCATTCAATCCGGCTCGCAGTTCTGCTCATCGTTACCGCCTCGATGTCCGTAGGCTGCGGTGACTCGTCCCGTTCCACAGAGGCGCCAATCGCGTTCCAAGGAGGCGCAAACCCTGCGGTGACGGAGCCCAAGGCGGTATTGCAAATCTATGCTCTGGACATCTGGGCACAACCGTTACCCGCGAACATCACCACGCTGACGATGACGCCCCTAGGCAAAGAATCGCAGAGGTTGGCTGCGCCCATCGCAACCGTTGGTCTGACCGATGCCCGATCGTACACCATCGACGTAGAGTCCGCGGACCATGCCGGTGCGACCTTGGTTGTGGTTTTCGATGGTTCCACCCAACACGACGCCGTACGCGTTCTGCTTGAGGAGACGGCCGTGGAACCCGGTCTCACGGTAGGTCATTCAACCGTCACAAACGACGCGGGCAACGAGGTCCCCGTTTATTCTGTCTATGTGGGATTGCCTCACCTGTGGTTCTCTTCTCAGGGGGCGCCCGCTCGACGTGGCAATAACCTCCAACTGTACATCGACGGTGAGGCAGCCTGGGCGCAGGTGGCGCAAGACATCAAGGCCGCAACGGACTCGGCGCTGGTGTCTACGTGGTGGTGGGATTCCGAATTCGAACTCGTTCGCGACCCGGTGAACCATCATTCCCTCACCCCTCAACAGCGTTGGAAGAACACGGCCATGGGCGTGCTGGAGAGCAGCCCTCTCCACATCCGACTCTTGGTGGGTGAGTTCTGGGGGACCCATGAGATTGCCGACTGGTTGACGACCGACAAAGCGGCCGAGCACTACGCAGAACATTCCGATGACGCTTTTGAAGTGATGGGCCAGGGCAACCCCACGGCCGACATTTTCTTGTTTGAGCCCAAGAGCTTTGTGTTTGGCGAGCGAGTGCGAAGCGCGATTCCAGAGACTGCGGCTCAGTCCTTCGATGAAGAGAGCGCTTACGACTCCTTTCTGCCAACGAAGACCATCGATCTTTCAGTAGGTGCGCTCTCAGTGGGTCCACAAGCGGCGTCCTGGCACCAGAAATTCATGGTGTTGGATGGGTCGGTTGCCTTTGTCGGCGGCATGAACATCAAGGGGGTAGACTGGGACACGGCCGAACACAAAGTGTTCGACCACAGGCGCATGTCTTTTGATGCCTCGCAAGACCACCGACAATCGGTCATGCTCAAGAAGGCCAGTTCCGACTTTGGCCCCCGGAAAGATTACATCGTGCGCGTGGATGGGCCATCGGCGCAGGATGTCGCCGGCACCTTTCAACAGCGCTGGCACCACCAGCTCGACAACGGCGCAGCATTCTCGCAAAACAGTTCGGCGTTCGCCGTGAACACCGACATTCCCCCAAAGGAGGACGGGGTTGAAGTGCAGGTGACCACCACCATGCCCTCACCGCTGGGAGAACAGTCCATCGCGGAAACGTGGTTAAAGGCAGTGGCCCAGGCAGAAGAATATATCTTGATTGAGGACCAATACTGGCGAGCACCGCTTCTGGTCGAGGCGATTTTGGAGCGCATGGCGGCGGTTCCAAGCCTGAGGCTCATCGTCATCACCAAACCCGTTGATGAGTGGCTGGATCCGGGGTGCGAGTGGACCCATGTGACGCATGAATGGCTGAAAACGAAGTTTTCCAACCGATACAGTGTGTACCAGCTTCGTTCCTTTCAGCTATTGGAAACGTGGGGATTCAGTGAAACCGAAGGGCACTTCGTCAACATGGATGTCCACTCCAAGATGTTCATGGTCGACGACAAGTTCATGAGTGTAGGTTCGTGCAACAAGAACAATCGCGGCCTGCTCTATGAGGGCGAGATGAATGTTGCGGTGTTCGATGCCGATTGGGTTCGTGCGCAGCGTAAGAAGATTCTGGCCAACATCCTTCCCCCCAACACCCCTGCCGCCGACAGCGTAGAGGAGTGGTCGGTGCAACTGGAAATGGCCGCTGCCATCAACGCTGTTGTTTTCGCCAAGTGGGAAGAAGAGAACTTTGACCTGAATTTGTCAACGTACTTTGGGAGCAAAAAGCTTCCCGACAGTTGGCTGCCCACTGGGTTCGTCTATCCGTTGGATTTCGGTTTACCCGCCGAGTGTCTCATCCAGGGCTCTGGTCCCGACTTTTTCTGAGTCACGCGGGAGTGCTCCCACGTGGGAGTGCTCCCGTTTCGACTCGCTCACGCTTCCCCCGAGTTCGCACAACGATGCAGGATAAGTTTGGTATGCACCGCAAGGTTCGATGGCTATTTCTCATGCTGCTCCTGCTCCCCGGGGGGGGATGCATCACCGGAGAGCTCACGGCACAACTCTCCGAATGTGAGCAGGCGGCCCATCACATGGCCGCCTGCATGGGCGAGCTCCCTCCTGGACAAGTCTCCGCGTCGTGCGACCTCGACGTCGCCCGCCAAGTGCTGTCCCTCGATTGCGCCCAGCTCAGCGCCAACACCACCGACATCAAGTCCGACGGCTTCAGCAGCGCCCTCGCAGACTTTGCTTGCGGCATCGGCCTCTACCGTTATTGCCCCATCCCCACGTGCGTCCCCGACCTCGACGAACCCTTGCACTCCGCACCAGCCGTCGCTCCCGAGGGATCCAGTCAATGCGCCATCGACGCCCTCGCGTTTGAGGGTTGTGGTGCTTGTGACTATTACCGCTGTCGCGAACAAGAGGATGCATGCGGCCCCGACGGCTACCACCTTGGCTTCGGTTACCACTATTGCAACGCCTTTCGCCTCATCGCCGAGCGCCACGCCAGCCCCGAGGCCCAAGGCTGGCTCTCCCGTGTCCGCCGCTGTCTCATCGAAACTCTGGATCGTGACGAAACCGAGGGCGACTGCAATCAACTCAAAGAGCGCGCGTTTGACTCTCACGTCGAATGTTACGTAAAGACCGGTTTTTGCGACTTGCCCCTGTCCGACTGGCTGCTCGTCGTCAACACCGTCAAGCTGCGCGACATCGACTTGTACCAACTTTTCGCGACCAGCAGCGAGTGCCTATCAGCCGGTTGAGCCATCGATGCGACCGAGGACGCCCTGTCGGTTGAAGACGACTCAGCAGCTAGTCCCGATGAGATCTGTACAAGCGGCCGAGAAGGAGTTCGGGTACAAACTGCCGGAGGCCTATGTGCAGATGCTGCGTGTGCAGAACGGCGGCACTCCGAAGAACACCGCCTGTCGGACAGCAAGCTCTACCTCTTGGGCAGAAGCTCATTGTGCGATAACCGGCATTTTCGGCATCGACCCCCAGATGACTTATTCCCTGCTGAGCACATCCATCAAAGGGACTTCTGGGTTAAGGAATGGGGCTACCCGGGCATCGGTCTCTACATCTGCGATTGCCCATCAGCAGGGCATGACATGATCGCTCTAGACTGCCTACCTGCTCCTACCCCAACCATTGCGCATAAGAGACATTATGTTAACTCT
>JAPYTK010000168.1:0-4703 GCA_029941785.1 Polyangiaceae bacterium
AGTACATTCTCCTCATTACGGATGGGAAGACCTTTCCGTGCAACAAGAACGTCGAGCCCGCCAATCTCAAAGTGCTCAACACGATCGAGCAGCTCGCCCAAGACCCGCAGCACGCGGTCAAGACGATCGTGGTCGGTTTCGGAAGCAAGACGGACCCTGGTCAATTGAACCTGTGGGCCGAAGCCGGAGGCATGGCCGCGGAAGGGGAGAGCGCGAAGTTCTATTCTGCCGAGACACCCGAGAGCCTGAACCAGATCTTGGCGACCGTGTCGCAAAAAACGACAGGCTGCGAGCACGCGTTGACCGAGACCCCGCCTGACGCGGAGAGGCTCTACGTGTACTTCGATCAAGACACCCAGGTATCGCGCGACGAAACGCACGTCGATGGCTGGGACTACGATGCGAGCCACAACCGGGTGAAATTCTACGGGGCCGCCTGTGAGGCGCTCCAGCAGGGGCAGATCGACGACGTCGCCATCGTCTTCGGGTGTCCGCCCGATGCGCCGAAGTAGCTCGGCCTGGACAGGCCGGTTGCACCGCTTGTCCTTCTCTACCAGCTCAGGGTGTCGCCGTTGCGCTCACCAATACCTCGTGGTTGTTGCCGGGACCGTCGATCTCACAATCGGCCGGCTCCTGGCTCTCGCAAATTCGCGCAGTCACGAACATGCGGTAGCGACCGTCGAGGAGCCTCACCACCGTCGGGTCATTCAGGGAGTAGACGACGAAGCCGAAGGTCTCCCACTCGAAATCGGAGGGCTGTAGGCGAACACCCTCGTCGTGGGTGAACGCGACACCGTCATCGGACTGAAAGCTGTGGATGTAGCCGGTGGATAGGCCCTGAGAAGGCGAAGGGGGCGCGCAGTCTTGCGTCATGAGAAAGTACCAGATCCGCCCGTCGGGCAGCACGGTCGGCTTGGGATCGACGTAGGCACAGGCCGGATGCCCCCCCGCATCGACGAGCTTGGCGTCATCGAGCACGTTCGCCTTTTCCCAGACGAAGCTCTTGCCATTGTCGGTCGAGATGGCCATGCGCACGTTGTTGTAACCATCGGCTTGCATGTCGGCGATGTAGGTAAACACCACGCGACCATCTGGCGTAGGGTGCACGTCGTTGTAGCCGATCTTGTCTCGGTCGTTTTCGTAACCTCGGCCCTCGTTGTGGTAGCCGTAGGCGATCCCGTCGGCGGCCGTGAAGTTGATCCCGTCGGTCGAGAACGAGGTCTTCACCCCGTCGGGCGTCGCGTCGAATTTGCGCCACACGGGACCGTCGTTCTCTTCTTCCGGCATCCGCTTGTGACGAGGATCGTTCAGCCGAATCGCGTCGTCCACGCCGTTGTACGGAGCATTGTAGGTGATGGCGCTCGCGCGATCGAAGACCAAACCGTCGCTCGAGACGACCACCCGATGCTCGGCGGGGCCCACTGCCGCCCCTTCACGGTCCTGAAACCACAAGTAGACCTGCTGGCTGCCATCACCATCCTCCGCCACGCTAGCCCAGGCATTGGACGCGTGATCCACTCGGATCCCCTCATCGAGAACGAAGGTCATCGCTAAGGCCGCCGCGCCCGATCCACTTCCGCCAACCCCGGCTCCGCCTCCGCTTCCGCTTCCGCTTCCGCTCGAGGGTGCCGACTCGATCGAATTCGAGCAGCCCCAGAAGCCAAGGAACGCCGAACAAAACAAAACCAGTGGTTTCGTCAGCAACTTCCAGCGCGCACGGTTCATCCTCCGAGGGTATCACGCCTGTGAAGCCTGCGCGCCTTGGAGCAAAACCCATTCGACACGCGGCGGTCACTCAATCTTCGAGAGCGACGAACTTCTGCTTGAATGCGTGCCGTGAGTATCGTCCGCTGGTTGGCAAGTACTGCTAGCTCTACCTGGCTCCCACCCCAACCATTGCGCATAAGAGACATGATGTTAACTATCGAAAGAGCCATAAAGAGCCATCATCGGGACTATACTCGGCGCCCACGATCCCGTAGCGACTGCCGGCATTGAAGTTGATGCTGGCCTCGCTGAACAGAACTTGCGCTCCGTGGCTTTTTCCGAGCTTGCTGATCCCGAGCACGGTGACGGATCTCCTCATCGATCGTGCGCCACCGCGGTCGGCAGCCGCCCCCTACTAGCAGCCAGCGCCCGGCAACACCAGGGAGCGCCCCCGCAGGTGCTCAGCCGTCTACCCGGATCCGGAGCGTCACCGCGCCGTCGTTGGTCGCGCGGATGTGGCCTCGATCGCCGATCTGCTCGAAGGTGCCGGAGCCCTGTTCGAAGAGGGCCTGGCACGATGGGAAGCGGCGCTCTGGCAACACGATCTCCGTGAGCCCGCCAGCGCGTGCCACATAGCGCAGCTCACCCTCGTTGCGCTCGGCGTCGAACCGAAACGACGTGAGCTGTCCGGCGACGGCGAGCGGGTAGGGGCGGACGAGCTCCGCCACGGTCGGCCCTTCGCTCCCCCCGGGGCCGAGCACGCTCATGCCCTCGTCGTTCCAGTCGTCCTCGGTGGTGGAGCACTCCCACAACGTGGCGTGCATGCGGTGCTCGTCGAGCGCGTCGTAGTTGGCGCGCACGTAGCGATCGCAGCCCTGCGCGCGGGGGGTGACGCCAAACTCGCCCAGCAACACGGGCACGTTCCACTCGCGGCCCAGCTCGGCCCAGCGGCGCAGGGGGCGGATGCTCTTCACGTCGCCTTCCCAGCGCCCCTCGAGAATGACCTCGGGCGCATAAAAGTGCGGCGCGAAGACGAAGCCTTCACCGTCGGGGCGCGCCAAGCCCGTGGTGCAGCTGAGCGCATCGGCGCCGGTGGCATCGAAGAAGATGGGGGCGTCAGGGGCCACCTCGCGGATCACCCGTGCCATGTGGCTGTAGAACGGGGTCAGCGTTTGTGCGGCCCACTCGTGCATGCCGGCCGTACCCCAGCCGGGCTCGTTGATGACCTCGAAGCCGATCACCGCATCGTGCTGCCACATGCGCGCCGCCATGTGGTGCCACATCGCTTCGAACGCCGCGAGCAAGCCGTCGTCGTCTGCCCAGAAGCGATCAAACGCCTGCTTGACGCGATCGTCCTGGACATAACCCATGAACCAGTGCGGATTGGCCGGTGCGGGCGAGAGGCTACCGTCTTCGGGAGTGGGGCAGGCCCACAGCGGAAAGCCGTCGCCCGCGTAGGGCCGGGCGAACACATCTTGGTGAAAGTCGACGATGACCCGCATGCCGCGCGCCGCGTACGCGAGCACCATCTTCTCGTAGCGCTGCAGGTAGGCGTCGTCGTAGCGGCCGCGTTCCGGCTCCAGCGCCTCCCACGAAAACGGCAGTCGCACCACGCTCATGCCCCAGCGCTGCAGCCGGTCGGCATACGCGTTCAGCGCGTCGTCGAACGAAGGCGCGTCTTGCTGTGCGGCTAGCCCCGACTCGTGGAATGCGAACGGCGCGTAGGGCGGAAACTTCGCCCTCCCACCGGCATTGATGCCGCGCAGCAAAAGCTCTCGTCCATCCACATCCAAGATGCGATGTCCATCGATCCGGATCCGCAAGCTCACGACGCCAGAGTATAGTCCCGATGATGGCCCTATTTGGGACTTTTCGAGAGTTAACATCGTGTCTCTTATGCGCAATGGTTGGGGTAGGAGTAGGTAGACAGCGACGGGCACGAGTTTATGGACGCAGAATCACCGCAGCCAGAACTCGACCGGCTTTGCGAGGAAGTCCTCGAGATCGATGCCGCGCACGCTTGGTGGGCACGCGCAGTCGCGGCAAGCCGAGCGCCCAGAAGATATGCGCGAACCGCGATGGCGAAGGCTTCCGTCATCAATCGGTGGCCGAGTTTCGGCTCGCTGATGGCAGCCCAATCCACGGCGTCGGCCTCACGCCCTCGCCGCCGCCCTGGCGCCGCGCCGATCGCACTTGGATGCCGAGCGCTACAAGAGTGCCGCGATCATCGCCATCATGGCAATGCCCATGATGACGAAGACGATCATCACCAGAATAAAGCGGATCAGGAACACCGCGCTGACCCTATCGAGCGCCGACATCATGTGCACCATGTCGTTGCCCGCCGAATCGACGACCATCTGAAACGACTTGCTGCCGGTTATGAACAACACACCGAGGCCAACGTTGACGACGCTCGCGGTCCAACTGCTGTTCAGCAGCTGAAAAGCCGCCTGCACGAAGAAGATGATGGCCAGAATCTGTGCCCATTTCGCCACATCCGCGACGGTCTGGTTCTCCACCGGACTGAATTCGTACTGCGGCGGCCCTTGGTACTGCGGCTGCGCATGATGCTGCTGCTGGCCTCCGTAGCCAGCCTGGCCTCCGTAGCCAGCCTGGCCACCAAAACCTTGCGGCGGTTGACCACCCGGCTGCTGACCGTAGCCCGCTTGCGGCGGTTGACCACCTGGCTGCTGACCGTAGCCCGCTTGCGGCGGTTGACCACCTGGCTGCTGACCGTAGCCCGCTTGCGGCGGTTGACCACCCGGCTGCTGACCGTAGCCCGCTTGCGGCGGTTGACCACCTGGCTGCTGACCGTAGCCCGCTTGCGGCGGTTGACCACCTGGCTGCTGACCGTAGCCCGCTTGCGGCGGTTGACCACCCGGCTGCTGACCGTAGCCCGCTTGCGGCGGTTGACCACCTGGCTGCTGACCGTAGCCCGCTTGCGGCGGTTGACCACCCGGCTGCTGACCGTAGCCCGCTTGCGGCGGTTGACC
>JAPYTK010000168.1:4803-12949 GCA_029941785.1 Polyangiaceae bacterium
CGGTTGACCACCCGGCTGCTGACCGTAGCCCGCTTGCGGCGGTTGACCACCTGGCGGTTGCCCGCCTCCCCACTGATTTCCATCGCTCATCGTTTCACGACCTCATTTCAACAAGAAGACCAGCAAGCCGCCGATGAAGCCAAGCACGAGACTGGCGACCGTGATGAAGACCTCGACGCGAAACGCGTAGGAGAGTTTCTTCAGCCCCTGCATCAAGTGCTCGACATCCGCGCCTTGGGTCGCGTTCACCTGCTGCAGGCGCCCACCAGCGGCGAAGTAGAAATACCCCGTCCCCAACTGAACGACCGCGACGGGAAAGGCAGCGACGAGCACAGCGATAATCGGCGTCGCTTTCCCGCCACCCTTGGTGATGAGTAGCCCGAGTAGCCCGAGCAGACCCACGATCGAGAGCAGCCCGACCACAATTGAGGCAACTCCCCAAAGCCGCGAGCGCTTGCCCGCAGTATCGATCGACGCAGCCTCATGCGGGCCGAATTCGTAGTTACCTGTCGATAACGGTTGCCCCGCCGCAGCGCCTCCCGGCATCTGGCCGTGGCCCATGCCGGGGGGCATGCCCTGTGGATGTGGTGCGAATCCAGTCATGGCTGCGAAGTATAGCCCCTGCACGGCAGAAGCGACAGCGCGTTTGAGTCGAGTCGTGCTATTTCACGCCGCGCCGCAGCCTGGCTGAAAGTCTCACTCGGCCATCTCCACTGGGTAACCGAGCGCACGCTGCCTACCTGGCTCCCACCCCAACCATTGCGCATAAGAGACATGATGTTAACTACCGAAAGAGCCAAAAAGGGCCTTCATGGGGACTGTACGCCTGCCCTGAAATCGTCGGGGCTATTCGCGGCTCTCGGGGTGCCATGCGAAATCTGCAGTCCTCCGCCCGCACGATTCAGGCAGTAACCGAGCGCGGGTGGTGCTAGCCACGAAGCGAGTGCGAATGAAAGAGTTCCCAGGAGACGCGCGGGGTCGAGAGCTCGAACGCTTCAGCCGAGTGTGGTTCGCGCTGTTCCTCACTGCGTGTGTGGGGACGATACTCGTCACCGCTCTGCGGAGCTGCCGGGTTGACCGGCTGTACGACGATGCATTCATCTTTCAGCGCTACGCCACGCGGCTGTTGTCGGGCGGCGGTTTGGCCTGGAATCCCGGAGGAGATCCCACCTACGGGTTGACCTCGCCGTTCTTTCTCGTGGTGGTCGCGCCGCTGCAGTGGCTCAGCGGCGGGAACGTCGGCGTCGCGGCGCTCTTGGCGAGCCTCGTGCCAGGCGTGGTGTTCTTGGCGTTGAGTTACAAGCTCGTCGCGACCCTCGACGAGCGTAAACTCTCCCGTGCGGCGCTGGTGGCTTTGGCGGCGCTGTGCATGGCCTTTACAAAGGCGTCGGATCATTTCATCAGCGGCATGGAGACGGCCTTCGCGCTCTGTTACGCCACCGGCTACTTGCTCGCGCTGCGGTCGATGGAGCGGCGCGGCGATCGGCGGAGCGCGGTTGTCGTCGGCGTGCTCGGCGGTCTGGCTTTTGGCGTGCGCCCCGAGCTCGTGAGTTACACGCTGCTGGTTCCCGGCTTGCTGGCCGTCGTGACGCGCGATGCGGCGATGCGGCGCTTGGCGCTTCGGGCGCTCGGCATCACGGTGCTGCTGCTGGCCCTGCACCTCGCGATCAACACCGCGTATTTTGGCTCGGCGCTGCCGCTTTCGTTCTACGCAAAATCAACCGCGCTCTACAGCGCTGAGATCTACAAGCGGTATCGCGGTGTGTCGGGCGAGCACCTGGTGGTGTTTGCTCGCAGCTATTGGCCGTTGCTGGTGCTCTCGATCGCGCAGCTACTGTCGCTGCGACGTCGTCTTCGCGAGCCCGCGACCCTCATCGACTTTGGCGTGTTCGGCGCCGCGGTCGCGATCGCCGGGTATCACTTGCTGTTCGCGTTGCCCGTCATGGCCTACTCGCAGCGGTTCTATTATCTGCTCCTGCCGGCCCTGATCTATCTCGCGGCCCGCGGATTGGCGACTTTGGTTCGTGCGGCGGAACAGGAATTCGACGTGTTCGACGCGAGGCACGGCGCGGCGGCACTGTGCCTCGCAACGGCGCTGGCGCTGGTGTGGCTGGTTCCGCGCGGAGTCGATCAGTCAGTCGCCGTGCTGCGGCAGTGGGCCAAGAAAGCCTATGTCTTCGACATGGATCGCTACATGGCGACCGAGCACACACGCCAATGGTGGGGACTTGCCGCGTTCAACAAACTCCCCGACGACTTGGTGATGGCAGCCTCCGAGGTGGGTTTGCCCGGCGCGATGAACCCCAACAAGGTGGTGGTGGATCTAGCCGGCCTCAACGAACGGATGTTCGCCCACCAGCCCTTCTCCGCTGCGCGTTTGTTCGAGAAGTACAAACCGGACGTGATCTACATGCCCCATGGCGACTATCAGAACATTCATCAACAGTTGCGCAAAAGTCCGCAGATGGCGGCTTACGAACTGGTTGAATCGAGCCGACTCCCCCGCGGCAGCTTGGCCATGGCCATTCGGCGCGACAGCCGGCACCACGCCGCGTTGCACAAGGTGCTGACCCGTGGTTTGCGCCGCCAGCGGAGATAAAATACGACGAACTGAGTAGGGGCTGCTGTTCTTCGAATCTCGTACCGTGACGGATCCATTCGTAAATCGAAGGGCTCTTGAACGCGAGCCCCGGCGCGGCGCGCGTGGCGCAGTGGCCCACAGAACGGCCATCACCCCACAGCAGCTACGAACTGTCTCCCTGCTCCTACCCCAACCGTTGCGCATAGGAGACATGATGTTAACTCTCGAAAGAGCCACACGGGCCTTCATGCGGACTATACTCCGGTTCGACGCGGCCGAGTGCATGCGATGGCCCCCGGCGGCCGTCCGCTCGCTTCCGCACGCGTCTACCAGGCGAGGACCGACAGCTCGACCATGTCGATGGTGCCACCGTTGCTGCCATCGGCGTCAGCCGCGCACACTCTCCAGATCCCGTTGGCGGCTTTTCCGATGAAATCGCCGAGCGGGCCGCCTATCGCCGCACCGGGGTTCGGCTTGAAGTCGCACTGACTGTCGTCTTGGCACACCTCGCCCAATGTATCCAAGGTATTGCCCATCGTTTCGGCGTCGTACGTCGCGTCGTCGAAAAAGCGTACCGGAGCGGCCGGCGTCAAGTTGGAGCTGTCGCTGTCATTGCCCGTGCCATCGTCGGCGGGTTCAGCCATTCCGGGGCGACTCATGAGCGTTACGACCTTCGGCTGGGGGCTGACGACCTTGAACACCAGATCACCGATGTACCCGCTGTCGATCCCGAGCTCGACTTCCACCCGTTGGACGAGGGCGTTCGCTCGTGCGGAGATCAACAGTTCGATACACTCCATGCTGGCGAGGGAGCCGTCGTAGGCATTCGCGGCAAAGTCGTGATTGAGACCGGGGCCCGATATCTGGACCACCGCTGGAATGGGCGTGCACTGGCTCGGTTCACCGTCACAGTCGTATCCCGGCAGCACCATGCAGTCGTGGCAACCATCTTCGGGATCGCTGTCGTCGCCGTCGTCGCATTCTTCTCCCGATTCTATGAGGCCGTTGCCGCAGATGGACGTCGGCGGCTGCCCACCCTCGCCACCGATGCCGCCGGAGCCACCCTCGAGCGGCCCGCCACCCATGCCGCCGAGGTCGCCGTGACCACCCATGCCGGATGTACTACTCGTGGTGCTGGCTGGCTCGCCGGCCCCGGCTTGCTCGACCGCGCCGCCCTTGCGATCGAGAACGCAGGCCCACGGTAGGCTGAGAGTCCATCCTAGAACGGCCAGAACAGTGAACGAGCGGCGGTGCACCGGTCCATGATACCGCAGCTGTATCCTGACACAACGGAAGGTCCTCTTACCTACACCCAACCGTCAGCGCTGAGCCCTTGCTGTCGATGATGCAAGCGGCGCTGTCTACCTGCTCACCAGCTCCACGATAGCGTTGTGCTGACTTTAGGCGAAGCCACACGGGGCTTCATCCGGACGCTACTCACGAGGTCCTCGCTGCACCGCTTGGGTACGGCTGAGCCAAACGCTAAGATGGTGTGCAGTCCTTTGCGTGGCTTGCCTGGCTTGACCGGAAGCATATTCGTGAGGGCAAGGCAGCCAGTCCGGAACTCGAAGCAGAGATTCGCACTCTCGAAGGCCGCTTCCGCGAGTTGAGTGCGCACGAAAGATAGGGTGCATCAGAAATTGCTCCCACGCGCCCCTAACCCTTTCGCGCGCTCGACAGTTTCGCCACCGTCGCACCACCGCCCCTATCACACCGACCTAGTGCTGCTCGGTGCTCGCTGATGCTCGCTGCTGTTCTCGCGAGCACGTGCCTGATGTGTTCGCTCTCTGAACCGCTGTCGCTGGAGCCGGTGGGGGCTGGAGGCGAGGCGAGCAACTCGGTCACGAGCGGTCCCGGTGGGATGGGAGGCATGGCGGGCTCCGGCGGAGCAGCGACGGTCACGACCAGCACCACAGCGATGGGAGGCGCAGGCGGGGGCGGCCCAGCCGAGTGCGTCTTGCTGGGTGACGCCTCGCAATGCCCCAGCGACAAAAAATGCAGCCTCGAGATCGCCACCGGGAAGATCAAGTGTCTGACGAAAGGCACCAAGCAGAAATGGAACAAGTGCTTCACCGATGCCGACTGCGAGGCGAACTTGTGGTGCGACTTGTATTTTCAAGTGTGCAAGCCCGTCTGCTTCGGGGCGGGCAACTGCACCGAGGTTGGCGAGGGCGAGTGCGTCTCCGCGCTCAATTCAATGGGTCAAGCGATCCCGGGCATCAGACACTGCACGTCGAATTGTCAGCCTTGGCACGGCAAGCCTTGCGCCGTGACAGACGGCGTGACCTGCGTCATGTGGGCCCAGAGCGAGTTCGACTGTGCCGTCTCAGGCGGCAAAGGCAAGTGCGCCACCTGCACCTCAGACCTGCAGTGCGCCGTGGGTATGGCCTGCGTCCAAGACGGCAGTGAAAGTAAATGCAAGCGATGGTGCGACGACGTCGGTCCGTTCCCAAGCTCTTGTGGCGTGGCCTTAACCTGCTACAGCCTCGATCCGAAAACGCATCACGGCTCCTCGGAGGTCGGCATCTGCAACGACTGCTGACTAGAAACGGCCCAGCGTATAGTCCCGATGAAGGCCCTTTATGGCTCTTTCGAAAGTTAACCTGCCACCGATTTCGCAAGGCTGCAACCAGAGCGGCTTGAAGGGATGCCCTGAGCTTACGGATGGAATCGTTCTGTATATCGAGGGCGATAAATCTGGGAGCAAGAAGAAGATCTTCAAAGCAGCCGTCAAGAACGGGCCGAAGGAGTTGCAAGCCTTCGTAGATACCCTGAAAGCCCTTAACCAAATCCCCGGTGTGGGCGACCACATGAAACCGATCATGGAAGTCGTCGCCATGCTCGATGACAGCATCGCTGCGCAAAGAGCGACTCAAGCAAAGGGCGGCGATCCCTCTCGCGGAGATGGCGCTCCATCGCCGTCGAAAACCGGAGCATCGACGGATGTGTTCATGGTGGCGTTGCCTGACAACGACGTCCTGAGCATTCGAACACTCACCGTGATGCCCGCCAACGACACGCGCGCTAAGGACTGTGGCACCTCTGTACCGATCGACGGCATGGCGGCCAAATGCATCACGGTTCGTCTCGGGCCCTTCATCATCACCAACATCGTTGGGGGCCAAGACCGCGGCCGCTGCCAGCTCTTCGTTGGATCGGGTGAGCTCCGCCAACCGCTGCGCACGCCCGATGTGACAATGAAGTGGGTAATCTTCTCGCCCTTCAACGTAAATGGGGGCCGACTGCGCGTCCGCGGTGACCGGCGGCTGATCGTCGGGGTCGTGGCCGCCGACAAGAACTGTTGGGTCACTATCAGCGGCTTCAACCCCTGAGAGTGCGGGCCCGATGACCGCCGCCTACCTGCTCCCACCCCAACTGTCTACCTGCTCCTACCCCAACCATTGCGCATAAGAGACATGATGTTAACTCGCGGTTAGTGCCATAAAGGGCCTTCATGGGGACGATGCTCCAAATGTTTGGGTCGAGCTGATACAACGCTGCCATGACGAGCCACTGTCCTATCATCGTCGAATCCTGCTTGGCCTTGCAGCGTGCAGTGGTTCGCCATCTGCACCTGCTGGCACTGCAAATGTGAAAGCTGCTGAGCCCGCCCACACCACCGACCTCGGGCCACCGGACGCTATGGTTCGCCAGGACTTGAACTGCCCGAAGGGCGAGATTCGATATACCGGTGGGATGGGTACCGCGCAGCAGGCCATCGAACGTACGCTCATTGCCTGCGGCGTATCGGCAGTCTACCGGTGGTCCGACGACGGAAGCTGGGCGCGGCACGAGTAGTCCTCGCTCGAACCGTTCAGAGGCCTGCGCACTGTCTACCTGCTCCCACCCCAAGTGGATCTAGAAGAAGCTGGAGAGCGGCAGGGGACGGCCACACCGTCGCGGTTCGTATGGCGGTTGGAAGCGTTTTGAAACGACTCCACCCGCGCCTTGCGCTTAGCGCTACGGCTCTGTTGCCACTTGTGGTGATCAGCGTCCCGGGTAGGCCGCTTTCAACAGGTCGCGCCACGTTACGATCCCTACGATGGCGTTAGGCGTGCCCACGACGACGCACGAGATCCCATGCTTGAGCATCAATTCGGTGCCCTCGCATAGGGTGGCTCGTGGAGGCGCACAGATGAGTCGCCGCGTCATGATCTGGTGGACCGGTCGCTCCACGGTTTGTGCGTCCATCGCTCGCTCGCTCAATTTGCCCAAAAAGGGGCTTATTGCTTTCAGGATGTCACGATCGGATAAAATTCCGACGGTCTGCTTGTCATCGTGAATGAGCAAATGGTGAATGTGCCGGCCTACGAGAAGGTCGAGGGAGTCCTTGATGGACGTATCGGCCGCCACGCTGACGACGTTGCGGCTCATGACCTCTTGAAGGCGGGCACAATTGCCGATTGGTCGTCTGCACTTCGAGCTGGGGCATGGGGGAAGGGTGGACATTGTGGCTAACCTATCAGTGGAAGAAGCGTGCCAAGAAAGACTCTCGATGAAGCGCGAAGTTAGGCGATGATCAGGGTCGGGGTTTGCACTTGACCGCACGAATTGCACCGAGGTGACACTCCAAGGAGTGTACGTTCCGTGTGCCTTCGGAGGAGTCAACATAATGTCTCTTATGCCAACTGTGGAGTCGGGGCCAGGCAGACAGCGGCAAGAGCGAAGCGGCGCACCCACCATGTGTTTGTCACTCCGACACCAAGACATCGGTCTGAAGATCTAGCTTACTCCGGAACACGCAAACCGATGGGGCTCGACAAACGGCTTCCGCCTTGCGCGAGGTGACCTCGAAGCGCGGGTAATGAGCGCCTCGGCTGGTTTACAAGATGTTCTTTCCTCGAAGGTCGCGAAAGACCTTTCGTACATAGAGAAGTCCAACGACCAAGAAGAGCGGTTGAGCAATGAAGACAAACGCGCCCATGAGATAGGGAGAGGAAGACCAAAGAAAGCCCAGCGAGATGAGGGCCGCCAATGTGAGCAGAAGCGCTTCGACTTTCAAATTCATCGAGGTGCGTCCTTTGTTGCGCCATGATGGCCGTTTGGCTTGTCGGCCTCGTTCGTGTCCATCAACTCCTTGTACCGGGGGTTGCCCGGTGTGCGGTCGCTGCGGGTAGGGTGGGCCAGTCCGTGGCAATTCAGGCAACTCAATTCGTTGTTTGCGAATTGGGGCATCCCAATGCGATGCGAGTTCACCCTCACAAATGACGGGGTTCCCGCGTGGCAATGGAGGCAGCTCGCCTGATCAAACAAGGCACGGCTCGCGATAGGCTCCTCGAATGTGCCGGTCGTGTAACGAACGAGATGGCGGTATCCCTCCAACTTCGCGGCCAGGGTGCCATTGAAACCATAGCCAGAGTGGCATCGGTAACATGGTGTCTTGGAAATCCAGCCGTTTTGAACATGGCGGGCGGCCAGAGTCGTGCTGTTCGGATTGTTCAGGTCGGTGACCATCGGTTGCATCACGTGACAGGAAGCGCAGGACCGCGCCTCTTTGGCGCCCTCGAACAAGCGGTAGGTGGCGACGCTGACCGTGGCGACAGGTAGCACTGTGAAGCTGACGAG
>JAPYTK010000169.1 GCA_029941785.1 Polyangiaceae bacterium
GCTTTCATCGAGAGTTAACATAATGTCTCTTATGCGCAATTGTTGGGGTAGGAGCTGGTAGACAGAAAACTCTCCCCACTCCGACTCTTCGATGAAGTCGCGCGCGTACGCTCGGTATTAGTGAGTAAGTAAGGCGACCACCAAACGCCATCGTGCTGGTATTAAGCCCCCGGTAAACATAAACCGAGCTGCTCTTGGCGTTCCTGTTTCCATGTCGCCAAGCACTCGGCGGTCACACTCGGAGCATGGTTCAGTGCCCAGTTGAGGCAAGCGATGATATCTTCGTGATGCTCGCAGCCAACCGCCAGGCGAACGAGCCGATGAAAACCATCTCGCTCCAGGCGCTCGGGTGGCGTGAAGTATTCCGACACCGTCTGGTGGTGGTTCACCTTGGTCGTAAGCCCATCGAAGCTCAAGGCATAACGAACGACAACTGTGGTGGCGAGCACATCGCTAAAATGACGCGTGAGCTTTTCATCGCAATCCCGCACGCGGAACGACAGCAAGGAGCCGCAACGTCGGTAGTCGCGCTCTATGGCCTCAGCGTCGGGATGATCGGATAAACTGGGATGAAAGACTCGCTCGACTTTGGGGTGACCAGCAAGGAAACGCGCTATCTGTTCAGCACTTTGGCAGCGCTGCGCATGTGCCCCCTTTGCCGCGGTGAGCCCAGCCAAGACGGCCTCGGCTCGCCGCCAGTCGAGAATGCCCCCGCGCATCGCCACTAGATCCATCACATGGTTGGCAATGTCGATGTTGTTGGTGGCCACATAACCCCACAAATCACGGTCTTGACCCGCGAGAGCCTTGGTACCACTCGCAACAACCACGTCCACCCCCGCGCGGCTGAGCAGCGGGCGCTCGAAGGCCCACGGGGTCGCGATAGTAGAATCGATGATCAGCTTTAGCGCCGGAGCACGCTCACGTCCCTCTTGCGCCACCGCCGGCAGCCGCTCGAGATCTTGTGCACGCATGAGGGGATTGGTGAAGGTCTCAGCAAAGATGAGCACGGTCTCGGGGCGAATCGCATCGAGCATTGCTGCATAATCGCCGTCATCGACCAGGCTCACGCTGCCCCCCACCCGCTCGGCCACCCATTGCAGATAGGTGCGCGCTTTGTTGTAAACCTGCCGCATGATCACCGCGTGCGCGCCCGGACTCATCAAGGCATCGAAGATCAATGCGATCGCTTGCATGCCGCTATCGGTCGCTACCGCCGCCCGCGCCCCCTCCAGTTCACGCACCCGAGCGAGCAGTTCGCTCGTCGCGGTCGTGCCGTAGCGCGCATAGAGATGGGGCAGCTCCGACCAACAGCTTTCGCCCATAAAGAGAAAGCCGGCTTTAGCCTCTTGCCAAGCCACCACATTTTCGGAATTCAACATGTCGAGTTGGAGCGTCGGGCTGGCCGGATGAAGATAGGGGCGCCCACTATCGCGGATATGCTCGTCGATCACGTCGTGTAGGTCGCGGGTCGCCTCGGACATCAGGCTCAACGGGGGCCGCTTAAGCGGGCAATCATCGCTGCTCAACCATGGCGCCAATTCAGTCGGCTTCTTCTCGGTACTCACTCCGCCACCCCCAACACCAACATCTGTTCGACCCGGCCGAGGCGTGCGATGGACGCTGCAATGGCGGCAAAAGCCTCATCGCTGGCCGGAGAGGTGAGCAATGCAAGATGAACCTGTTCGCCATCGTTGTGCTCGGCGCGATTTTGCACCGTGAGTTCCGCCCGGCGGCAAAGACTATCAAGACGGCGCATCAGGCCCGGATGGGCCTGCGCACTCACGCGTAAGTAATGCCGACGCGGGGGCGCATGCGAGCCGGCGAGCGGCATCTCGATGGGCACCGGCCAGCGGGCGGAATTGTCCTGCGCCAAATCGATCAAATCGCCCAACACGGCCGTCGCGGTTGGTCGTGCGCCGGCCCCTTTGCCGAAGAAACTCAGGTCGCCTCCCGAGCGGCACACCAAATACACCGCGTTGTACTCTTCCTCAACATTGGCGAGCAGATGCCAATCGGGTAGCAACAAAGGCTCGACCGCAAGATCGAGGCCCCCATCTACCCGGGCGGCCCGCGCGATGTGACGAATGCGGAAGCCCATCATCTCGGCCAGATCACAATCGGTGGGAGTGAGTTCGCGGATCCCCCGCACGGTAAAAGTATCGGGCCTAAACCAAGCCCCAAAGCTACGATAGGCAAGTATCGAAAGTTTAGCGGCTGCGTCGAGACCGTCCACATCCATGCTTGGATCCGCTTCCGCCAGCCCCTTCGCTTGCGCCTCGCCGATCGCCTCATCGAGCGAGAGTTCATCTTGCTCAATACGCGTCACCACGTAATTGCAGGTGCCATTGACGATAGCCATCAAGCGTTCGACTTCATCTGCGCGGTGGCTGAGGTGGCGAATAATCGGCAAGGCCGCCGCCACCGATGCTTCGCAGGCCAACGGCGTCTCGGTGCGTTGAGCCAAGACGCCGAATTCTGCCAGTTTACGCGCCAGCAGTGATTTGTTGGCGGTGACCACCGGTTTGCCCGCCGCGAGCGCCGCCGTCAGCACCGGCCCGAGCGGCGGTTCCCCGCCCGCTACTTCCACGATCACATCAACCTCGGGATCGCTCACCAATTCGATCGGGTTAGCAGTCTTCGGAATGTCCGACGCGAGCGAACCGCGGTCTTTTGTGAGATCGCGGACCGCCAGCCGAGTCACCTCGAATCGCACCGCGTAGCGTTCAGCCATCGCCGCGGTTTGTTCAGCGAGCAGCTCAAGTAAGCCCTGCCCGACCACCCCGCAACCGATCATCCCGATGCGGATCTGCCGCAGCGGCTGCGTTCCCAATCCTGAAAAAAGCGGTTGCGAGATGGGAGAACCCGTTAAGGGCTTCAGCGCCCCGCTCGCCCGCAGCAAGTCGGCGAGCTTGTCTTGATCGGCCAAGAAGGCGTCGTGTCCGAACTCCGAATCCAGTTTCCACAGGGACGAATTCGCGCCTACCGCTTGAAGCTCGCGATGCAACTCATTCTGTAAGGACCACGGAAACAAGAGATCGCCGGGAACCCCCACCACCACCACTGCCGCCTGAATGCGCTTGAGCGCGGTGCGCACCCCTTCGCGACTGTCGGCCAAAGTGCAGCGATCGATAGCTTCACTCAACATAATGAAGGTGTTGACCGGGAATTGATCGGCGAAACGCTTACCGTGATGGTCGAGGTAAGCAGCCACTTCCGGGCGCTCTTGGTCGGGGCTGAGCTTGCCGAATCGGGTGTCGAGTTCCGAGCGGCTGCGATAGGTCAACATACCGAGTTGGCGGGCGCGCGTCATGCCGGTGTGAACGTCGCCATTGCGCTGACCATCGCGTACCAGTTCGCGTTGAAGATGACGCGTCGCCGTACCCCAACCGTCGGGGCGGAGTCCGGCCGAGATGCTGACCAAACGGCCAACCTTGTCGGGATGCCGCACCGCCAGCGCCACGCCTACCAAGGCGCCCAGACTCGCACCCACATAACTCACCGGCACGCGGCACTCGATTCCGTCGAGCCACATTGCGACCAGATCGGCCAGATCCAGTACCGATAATGCCGGAGGCGGCCGACTGCTGTCGTCAAAGCCGACCCAGTTGCTGCCATTGCCCGGCCAAGCGGGACACAACACGGTATGTTGTTCCAGATCGATGAGTCCACCGCCGCGCAGCGCCGGCCACCAACCCTCGCCCTGCCCGCCCTCTGCCACCGAGCGACCATCGCCGAAAGGGAATGGCGGTGCGGTGATCCCACCTACCAACAGAAAGACCGGTGCCTCGCCCAAGGGGCAGCCATAAGCCCAACCCGCCAACTCCACCGTGTGCAAGGCGTGACCGTTTAGGTCCACCTCGGCGAGTTCAACGCTGAGGCGACGCGGAGCCGCCAACGCTATATCCACTGCATTCGACATCGCCCATGGATGATGTTGCAGCATGAGCAGTGGCGTCAACTCTCACTTGAACCTTAATCTTTGGCGCGCCTTATGCCTCTCTTCCTCACCTTTTACCCGGGGCAAGAGCTACAAATCCGTCATCTTCGGCGCGCGCCGTCCCAATAGAGGGCCTCTTGTTCTGTCTACCTGCTCCTACCCCAACAACCTCGCATAAGCGACATGATGTTAACTCTCGAAAAGTCCCAATAGAGCGTTTGAGTCGGCAATACGCCCTGCGAGCCAAGCGTCACCTGCGAGCATCTAGGGGAAACAGGCATCGGTGTACACGCAGCTCCACTTTCCGTCGATGCAGTTGCAATCGTAGGACGAAGAACAATTGCCGTCGCAACATTCGCTGCCGTATTCGCAGAGGCCGTCGTAGTCGCAGAGCTGAGGTTGGGATGGTGCAAACTCCGGAGCCATCTCCGGGCACTGGGTATCGACGTTGCCACCCGTGCCGGTGGTGCCCGTACCGCTGCCGCTGGCGACCGCTTGTTCGAGCGACGTCGATGTCGTCGCCAGCGGAAGCGGATCCGGCGCGGGCGGTAGCGGCTCGGGCGTGGGGAGCGGTGGCGGCGGCGACCCGTGGACGTTCGATTGCGCGGCGTCGGCGGGCGACCACAGCGCGGAGTGCGCCGACCCGTGCCCCATCGTCGACGACGTGGTGGTGAGTTGCCAAGACAACCGGCCCGTCTATCCGGGCTTGAGCTTTAGCTTGTATGGTCTGCACGTGGCCGCGGGCGCCGACGCGATGTACCTGCTTGGTGAAGGCACGCTCGAAGACGCCGTGTTCGAGCTCGCCGACGGTGCGGGACAGCACCGCCAGGAGCTGACGCCCGATCGAGGCGACTACTGGATGGACGTGGCGGCGAACGGACGGCTCGAACTCGCGTGGGAAGGCGCGGGCGTGAACTGGCTCGCCGACGAGGGCGGCTCGGTGGCGACGGCGACGGTCTACGAGGGGACGCGTGTGGAGGGCTTCCAGCTCCTCGCCGACGGCAGCCGCAAGGTGTGGCACGGCATTACGGGGAACCACGAGGAGTCGACCGGTACGCCGGAAGGCTCGTGGTCGTCGAAGTCCATCAACCCGCCGCAGGACAGTTGGCACGCCTTCTACGAGACGGCCGACGGCACGACCGTCGCGTTCGGCTCGGACGGCGATGAGCTATGGGTCGACGAAGGCCAAGGCGCGGCGCGCATCGGTCCGGCGGCGGTCGACTTCGTGCCCGCTCTGCATTACCGCGTGGCGCGCCACCCGGTCGTGATGACCGCTTCGCTGCCCGTGTCGTTCGCGGTGGCCATCCACTTGAGGGACGCGATCCACGTGGCGTGGCCGTCGACGACCTCCACCGGCTACGACACCATCGCGGTGCCGACCTCGGGCTACCCGGACCTCCAGTGCGAGGCGATCTTCTCGATGGACCAATGCGGCGGCTCTTGCGACGAAGACGCTACCGGCGTGGAGCGCAGCTCCTACGGCGTCACGTACACCGCCGACGGCAAGCTTTGGGTGGCCTTCTTCGAGCGCCACATCAAACACTCGGTGACCACCAGCCTCGAGATGTTCGAGTTCGGCGAGCAATGCGTCGGCAACTACACCAACGAAGACAACAGCGCCCGACTCCGCATTTTCGAAGTCACCACCGACGGCCCCCCCCCCCCGCGAAGCCATGACCTTCGCCCTCCACGAAGTCTTCCCGGGCGAACAAGTCTACAACGACGTCTTCAACCTCGACCTCGCCGCCCACGGCACCGACCTCGCCGTCGCCATGCAACTCATCGAACCCGACGGTCGCACCGTCGCCCGCGTCCTCCGCATCGACTCGGCAGCGCTGGCGCCGTGAGCTTGGGGGTCGGGGCGGGGCTTTTGCTGACCGGTAGCTTGCTTTACCTCTTCGATGAGCCGACGGTGCCGCGTACCGTTGCCGAGCCCGAAGCAGCCGAGGTTCCGGCGGAAGGGAAGAAGTTAGATCTCGAACCAAGCGCGATACTCGACCCGGGACAGCTGCGAGTTGGTTTCACGTACCGGTTTTAATTAGTGGCCGAGGGCGAGGCGCTATGCCAGCGTTCACTTAGCAGTCGAGAGGAACCATTGGTGGGACGAACCGCAGTAGCAATTGGATTATCGCTAACATTGGTCGCCTGCACCGGCGACGGCGGTGGGGGGGGAGACGGCAGTCTTCAGACCAGCACCGGTGCCAGCGGGTCGTCTGGCCAAGGGGGGGGCGGCGGCGTGTTGGCCTCTAACTTTAGAGTCGCTTTTGGTTCTTGCTCTCACCAAGATGCAGAGCAACCCATCTTGTGGGATGTGGTGGACGAAGCGCCTGACCTTTTCGTCTATCTGGGGGACAACATCTATGGCGATACGTTCGACATGGCGGTGCTGCAGAGCAAGTACGATAAGTTGGGGGCCAAACCCGAATTTGAGGCCCTTTGGAATGCCACCCAAGTGCTGGCGACCTGGGACGACCACGACTACGGCCAAAATGATGCGGGCAAGTGGTATCTGATGAAAGATGAGTCGAAGGCCATCTTTCTCGACTTCTGGCAGGTGCCAAGCGATTCGGACCGCTACAGCCACGAGGGCATCTACACATCGCATCTGTTCGGCAATGAAGGGGCTCGGGTACAGCTGTTGCTGTTAGATACGCGGTGGTTTCGCGATAATCTCTCGACATGTACCCGCGCTGATTCGGGCTGCAAACACGACTACAAGCCCCACCCTGATGACACGACCACCCTTCTCGGGGCCGAGCAGTGGGCATGGTTAGAAGCCGAACTGGCAAAACCCGCCGAGGTTCGCATCATCGCGAGCAGCATTCAATTTAGCCACGCCTACAATGGATGGGAGTCGTGGACGAACTTGCCCCATGAGCAGGAAAAAATGCTCGCATTGATCCGCGACACCGGCGCCAACGGCGTTGTCTTCATCAGCGGCGACGTTCACTGGGGAGAACTGTCGAAGCGGTCGGCCGACGGTGGCTACCCCGTATATGATGTAACCTCGAGTGGTATCACGCAGACATGGTCGACGCCCGACGAGAATTCAAACCGCCTTGGCGAACCCGAGTCGAAGAACAACTTCGGCATGATCGAGATCGACTGGCTGCCGGCGGACCCCACGATCCGGCTCGCCGTGACCAACGTCGACGGGCTCGTGACCATTGAGCACACGGTCGCTCTCAGCGAACTGCAGGTACCGTAGTTGCGTGCTGTCTACCAGCCCACCAGCTCCTACGCAATCGTGGAGCTGGTGAGCTGGTAGACAGCTTCGACGGCTGGCTGATGGATCCGGCGACTCGTGCGTACTTCACTTACACGGGCAACGAGTTGCTCGACTTCATCCTCAGCGACAGCTATGTCGAGGTCATCCTGCCCTAAATGACCCCGATGGTATCCTCCCTTGAGCAGCTGGGCTGCGACTCGTTCTTCCGGTCCCAGCAGCCCCCCGCCTCCGGCCAGACTCCCGGCCGCGTCATCTCACAGCAGCGGGGACAATACACCGTGAGCATCGGTGAACACTCCACTCAGGCAGTGCTAGCCGGGCGGCTGCGCCACCAGATCACAGAGCGTGAAGAGCTCCCCGCTGTCGGTGATTTCGTCGACGTGGAGACCCACAGTGACGGCGAGTTGGCTACGATCCACCGGGTGTACAAACGCAAAACGCTGCTGACTCGCCGCGTGGCAGGTGAGGCCGGCAAGCCCCAGGCCATCGCCGCCAACGTCGACGTGTTCTTTGTGATGGGGGCGCTGGACGGCGACTTCAACCTCAGGCGAATCGAGCGCTACCTCACCATCGTGCGCCAGAGCCAGGCCGAGGGAGTCGTGCTGCTCAATAAATCGGACCTGATGGACTCGACGAGCGAGCAAGTCGCGTTGGTGGAGGCCATCACCTCCGGGGCGCCGGTCCACGCGGTGAGCGCGCGAGCGGGGATCGCCATTGAGGCGGTGAGTGAGCGGCTCACTCCGGGCCAGACCATCGCCTTCATCGGATCGTCGGGTGTGGGCAAGTCCACGCTGGTCAACCGCCTGCTCGGTGAAGAGCGGCAAGCGGTTCAAGAGGTGCGCAAACGGGACGCCCGCGGCCGGCACACCACCACCTCGCGCGAGCTCTTCCTCGCGCCCCACGGTGGCTGCATCATTGACACGCCGGGGATGCGCGAGATTCAGCTGCTGGAGGCCGAGCTTGGCCTGGAGAAGACCTTCCCCGAGATTTCGCAAGCGGCCGAGAGGTGCCATTATCGGGACTGCAGCCACAGCAATGAGGCCGGGTGCCAGGTTCGCATGGCCCTCGAAACGGGTTTGATCACCGGGCCGCGCTACCAGAGCTACCTCAAGCTGCGCCAAGAGACTGAAGAATTTCGCGCCTACGAGCAGCTCCGACAGACGCGACAGGCCAACCCGGGCCGCCCTCCACCGGGCTCGTCCCGCCGCCCTCGCCGCCGCAAGCGCTGAGCCTGCCTACCCAGCGCTCTTATAGGGGTGGGAGTATAGTCCCGATGAAGGCCCTTTATGGCACTAACCGAGAGTTAACATAATGTCTCTTATGCGCAATGGTTGGGGTAGGAGCAGGTAGGCAAGATAAGTCTGCCTGTTTCCCGGACCCCGCTATTTGCCTAAGTCACCGCGGGCTTCTCTTTATACGCCAGCGTGGGGCGCGTCCCGCTATGCTCAGTGCTTTCCGTTCCCCCCGCCAACAAAACTCACCATCATGGCCATTGCCGCACAAAAGCTAGAAACAAAGGTTTCCGTGCTGCCCATAGCCTCACGCCGATTCAAACGACGCGAGTTCGAACGCCGCCAGTCGAGGGTGGACATCTATGACCGTTTAGCCGAATGGCGCGAACAAAACCTATCTCGCCATCACCACTACTCGCTCTTGGTGCAACGCCTGGTCGCTAAGCTAACCGTTCCCAACCGCCGCTGTCTCGAAATCGGCTGCGGATTAGGCGACCTCCTCGCCTCGCTCGACACTTCGGAAGCCGTCGGGATCGATATCTCGCCGCGCATGATCGAACTGGGAAGCGAACGACATCCCCACCTCGATCTGCGCGTGCTGGACGCCGAGCGCGATGAACTGCCCCGCGGCCCATTCGACTTCGTGATTCTGAGCGACGTCGTCGGACACCTTGACGACATCCAACATACCCTAGAGCGCGTGCAGCCATTGTTAGCCCCATCCGGCCGCCTCATCGTCACTTACTACAACTACCTATGGCAGCCGGCTCTCGAGTTAGCCGAGCATTGGGGAATGAAGACCCCCTGGCCTGCGCAAAGTTGGTTGTCTACGTCAGACTTACGCAACCTCTTGTCTCTCAGCAACTTCGAGGTCGTGCATGATGGAGCGTCCGTTCTTCTGCCCATCGACATTCCCCTACTCAGCAGTTTACTGAACAATGTTTGCGTAAAATTACCCGGGCTGCGCGAAGGCGCCCTAGTCAATTATTTTGTGTGCCGCCCCGTTACGCGCGCCACCCCCCCATCACCATCAAGCGTTTCAGTCATCTGCCCCTGCAAAGACGAAAAGGGGACTATTCGCGACGCGGTGGCACGGACACCACTCATGGGAAAGGCCACCGAGCTGATTTTTGTGGATGGGAGTTCAAGCGATGGCACGCGTGAGGAAATCGTTGCCGTAATCGACGAGTACCGAGGACCGCTGACCCTGCGCTTAGTCGACCAGCAAGACGGAAGCGGTAAAGGTGACGCCGTACGCAAGGGCTTTGCCGCCGCTAATAACGACGTGCTCATGATCTTAGACTCTGATCTCACTGTCCCGCCAGAGGATCTACCCAAGTTCTATGAAGCCTTGGTCAGTGGCAAAGGAGATTTTATCAACGGCGTGCGTTTGGTCTATCCGATGGAGGGCCACGCAATGCGCTTCATCAACCACATGGGAAACAAGTTTTTTTCCGTCGCCCTATCGAGCGTACTGCAACAACCCATTAAAGATTCTCTTTGTGGAACTAAAGCTCTGTTTCGCCGTGATTACGAACGCATCGCATCCGAGCGCCGCTACTTTGGAGACTTCGACCCCTTCGGCGACTTCGACCTACTATTTGGTGCCGCACGACTAAATATGAAGATCACCGACCTGCCCGTCCGTTACCGGGAACGCACCTACGGTAGCACCAAAATAAGCCGTTTTAAGCATGGGGCGCTGCTTATAAAAATGACGTTCATTGGCTTCAAAAAGCTACGTATGGGTTTCTAGCCAAACGGCCCATTCCGGCTATCCGGAAAGGGCGTACTGCCATCTCGTTCACGATGGCTTCGGTCCATGCCCGTTCGGTTGCCAAGTTCGACTCCGCGCTCAACAGAGTATCTTCGGCCACGAACATGGGCGAGCCCATGACGATGAGGTAAGCTAAGCCACACTTTTGGCCTGAGTTTATGCATCCATGCGAGTAGCTGAGTCCACAGCAGCACCTAGCGCGAGCCACCGGACCTTCGCTCTATTGGTTGGCTTCGCGCTGTGCATTCGCCTCGTCGCTTTCCTTGCTCTCCAAATGTGGTCGTGCACCGCAATCGAGACCAGATGCGGCCTGTATCATGGTTGGGATGACGCCGCGCAATACCAAGCCATGGCCAAAGGACTGGTCGAGACGGGCACTTTTTCCGCACATACAAATGTCCTAAAAGGAGGTGACCAGTACGAATGGCATCCCGTTCAAGATGGTCACCAGATCACGGCCCACCGACTCCCTGGCTATCCACTATTTCTGTGGCCGCTCTTCGGCATATTTCCAGAGCATTATTGGGCCGCATTCATAGCTCAGGCCTTCGTCGATGCCTTGACCTGCGGCTTTGTCTTTCTGATAAGCCTCAATGCCTTTCGCCACCGCCGCGCCGCCATTCTGGCCTCAGTTTTATACGCCATTGATCCCATCGCGATTCACTACAGCCAACGGCTGATCACCGAGACGCTGTTCACCTTTCTAGTCACCGTTTCTCTCTACTTGTGTGTCCGCTCATTCCAAAACCAAGCGTGGAAAAGCAGCGCACTTGCCGGCTTAGGTCTCGGCGTTGCTACATTGGTCAAACCAATCGCGCTCTACTTTGGAGCCATTCCCGCCTTGTGCATCGCCCTTCATGGCAAACGCCGGCCAAGCAAGGCGCTACGCGTTGGCGCCCTACTCGCCTGCACTTCACTGGTGTTGCTGCCCTGGATGGAACGAAATCGCCAGGAGTTTGGGCACTTCAAATTGAGCAACGCCGCGGGCAACACGCTATGTTGGCAGGCTTCGTCCCTCGACAGCCAGCACTTCGCAGATGACTTGGCCATGTGCCTGGGGGGAAGCGATTGGCGTTATGCCTCAAAAGACCCCTTTGAGATGTCGGCGGCCGCAAAGCAGCGCGCCCTGCAGCGCATAGGCCAGAATTTTACCCAATTCTCAGTGAAACACATTCATGGTGCGCTCAAACTACACCAACCGATCGCACCTGAACACTGGCGCACATTCGATCGGCCAGAAGTAAACACGACCCCGCTAGCCCGCGCGCTGGAAACAATTGAACCCTTCCTCAGACTGGTCATACACCCCATTGTTTTAGCGCTTGCTGCCCTCGGTTTTCTCATAACACTCACACGCCCCCGTCAACGACGGTACGCGGTCTTCTTTGCACTGACGATCGGCTACTTTCTCGGCGCAGTCGGCATTCTCGGTTTTCTTGCGGACACCGCTCGTTTTCGCTTGCCGGTCATTCCGCTCTATATGATTTTCGCTGCTACGGCAGCCCATTGGCTTCTGGAGCATTTCACCGTTTTCATACACAGCAAGCGTCAGACCACTTGAGAGACCGTACCGATAAGGTCACTTGCTCACGCCACGCTTAGCCACGCGTACCGACGAGACAAAACGACCGGCCCACCAGGCCCACGCGATAACCAGCCCTTGCATCGGCAAACGCAGCCACATCGCCCACTCCGGCATCGGGTTGTGTGGGTCGAGCTGAATGCCGTGGATAGCCATGTGTACATTGGCGGGAAACACCGCGATGTACAGCGCGATTAAACCAAAACTGGCTGCGCGCCGCGTACGCAGAAGCAATAGGCCAACGCCGCCGGCAATCTCAAAAAAGCCACTGATCAATACCAAGGCCCGTGGGGCGGGCAGCCAATCGGGGACGATCAGCATAAACGTCGCCGGATCCACGAAGTGCTGGATGCCGATCAGAATCATGAGCACCGCCAAAATGACGGTGAGCAAGCCATGCAAACGACTGACCCAGGCGGAACGTATACTCTCCTTCATGAAACTCCTCGAATACACCGGTAAGTGCGCTGCTCGGCCCGGGCCAGTTTAAGGCGAGATGACCGAATGGAAAAACTCACACCAAGGTGAACATCGGCGGGTCAGTGGTTCGCCCAAGCCTGAAGCACGGCCAGTTGAATCCGGCCATCAAAATAGTATCGCGGAGCATCGGTGGTCTGCGGATCAGCACCGAGTAGCGCTATGCTGTCATTCTGTTCGACCCCATCCGTATAGGGGCCGGCTGCGATGGCGTCCTGTGTGTTGTTGTTGACCCAAATCCACACCTTGCCGTCGCCATCGTAAGCGCCCGTGATGAGATAGGACTGGTTGACACTCAAATTGCTCGCTGGATACGTCGCATAGCGGTAGATGGCTTCCGCGTGCACCCCGACCATCACCATATAGCCGTCGTTAGTCTGATTATCAGCGTCGTAGAACGATAGCCGCTGCTCAGTCGCGGCGTCGAACTCAAGAGTATAGTCCCGATGAAGGCCCTTTATGGGACTAACCGAGAGTTAACATAATGTCTCTTATGCGAGGTGGTTGGGGTAGGAGCAGGTAGAC
>JAPYTK010000170.1 GCA_029941785.1 Polyangiaceae bacterium
GCGTATGCGTGCACGGACCGACGGCCCCGGCTGGCTCGTCGGTCTCGAGTTCGCGCAGCGAGCCACTGCTCAGCGGCAGTCGCCCCGAACTGCTGTCCGCCACCACCCGAAAGGATCGTTCGCACAAAATCTCGTCACCATGGACGAGGCGAATACCGGCCGGCGTCGCCTCTTTCCCGTCGGCGCTGTGGGCATGGCCCGTCAGGAGGATCTCGGCGCCGAGCTTGCTAAAAATGAAGTCGCTCGCATAGGCGAGATCTTCACGGTTTGCTCCCGGCAGAGTCGATGGCACCGCGAGCTGCAAATCGAATGGTTCGTTCAACAACGCCACCGTGCCCGCCTGCGAGTCATAGCGGTAGGCGAATTTGACGATCAGGCTCCAGTAAGGTTCCATTCCTTGCCACTTGACGAGCCCAACCGGCGCGCGCCACGCAGCGTGCCCCAGGTGATCGGCCAGCGGCGTTTGCTCTACGATGATGTTCACGGTCTCACACACTCTTCCATTTCGTCTTCGAAGCCCAACTCAGTCCTAGGCGCTGAGTAGGTTGACATACTTGGTCGTATACTTCGTTTGCAGCGACTCGGGTGCCCACTTACCACCCTTCGAAAAAAACCTGCTGTCCGGAAGGAACTTGCACTCAAGCGTCAATCCGACATCAAAAACGAACTGTCGCTCCAAGATGACGTTCCTTTGTCGGGAGGCCTTGACGTTGATTCGCATTATCCCCTTGGCGAGGAGGCTGACTGATGCGATCTTCACGGACCTTGCGCTGAAGGCCAATTCGATATTCGCCCAAGGCTCGACTGCGGCATGTATCAAGCCCGACACTTCGTTGTATTCTGAACGGCTTACCGAACCTCCGACGTTTAGCTTGATTCCGCAGGCGAAAACGACCTCGAGTACAATCCCAGCAAATTTCAATGCCGAGGCGACGGGTGCCGCCGGGGGGAAAAGCCCGCTCAGGAGGTTGTTGAGGGGTATCGCAACGCCAGTTATCGATGCCTCGAACAATGGGTTCGAATTGAGACTGGCCTCCCACTTGAGGCCGACGTGCGCGGGCGTTCGTCCTCTCTTGGTTTCCGTGCACGGAACGTACTCGCAGGCGAAGCCAAGGCTCGCTCCAACGCAAAACTTGAGTTGTAGCTGCGGCCCGTCTGACACGAGTTTCGTAAATCGTTGTAGTTTTTCTCCGACCGCCGCGATTCCCTTCAGCTTTGCAATCATCGCTCTGATGGCTTGGGGCGCCTTCTGCTTTTGCACGTACGCCTGCGAGGTGTAACCTTTGCCGTCCTTGGTTTTTGCCGTCGCTGTTTCTTGAGAAAAGTTGAGCGAGACGTCTACTTTCTGCGAAGGGAAGAGCTTGACGCGCGCAACTTTGTCACCGGCGCAGCCGCGCGCAGCGACCCCGATGACGCATGGCATGTTGATGTATTTGATGTAGATGAGCGCCGCGCCAAAGCTGCCGATTGTGCCCTCCGTGCCCACCGATCTCTTCGTGTCGGTAGTGTTGTACGCGCCTCCTCCACCGCTACTTCCCTTGCCACCGTGGCGTGTTTTGTTTCTTGTTACATTCTCCGAAAGCACAAGTTTGCTGCCCCCTTTGCTGGCCAGGCTGGTCGTGTTCTCCAAAAGGCCGCCCAAATCCGTGATGGCGCTGTCGAGCGTGTAGGTCACGCCGGATCCAACATACTTGCCGGCCAACACTTTGGCGTTGCCACCCTTACGGCTCACGTACCAGGTCGTGTGCGATGCGTTTTTGCCACATTGGGGGTTCTTCTTGCTCTTGGTCGTTAAGTCGTACCGCGTGGAGGTGAACTCGATGGAGGTGCCGGTCAAGATCTCGAGGTAGGCAGCTGGTGCCGAGCGGTCCGTGCCCTTCCAGCCCAAGGGGCGAGACGTCGCGACTTTCTTGGCGAAGCCCGTTTCGGTTTCGACCATCACGGTTTGCACCCCGTCGAGTTTGGTGACCGTGCACTTCTTCGCCTTGAATTTCCCCAGCGTTTTGCCCAGCCGAGCGATGGCCGCGGGGCTGACCAGACCGACGGTGTTGGCGGCGTTCTGGGTGGTCATGTCGGTGCAGCGAACGGCGCCGGCGCCTTCCATGAAGACGTCGCCTGAGTAGGTCACCGCCCGGGCGACGTTTTGATGGGGTTGTCCCGACAGCAGCCCCATCGCGTGGCTCGGGTGCGCAGCATCTGATGGGGGGCCCACCACCGAAGGCGCGATCCAAATCGGTTGATTGCCGATCTTCGTCCGCACGGTCTGACCCGCGCCGAGGCGCGTCGTGGGCACCATATTTGGGAACGGGGCGGGTACGAGAATGGGCAGGTGACACACGTCGATCGGGCCTGGGGTTTTGGCCACGAGGCTGGTGCCTTTGGTTGCGATGACGCGGTTTGCGTTTGATGCGGTGTCTGGCAAAATACTTGCTCCTTAGGTTCGACGAGAGGGGATGCTCAAACGGCCCGCCATTGGCCATCGGAAAAGGTCAACAAGGCGTTGCCCTCCAGGTGTTCGGTGGGGTCGTCGGTTGCGACGGCTTGGAATACGGGCTGGCCGTCGTCACGGATCACATGGACGAGGCGCCCGTTCGCCCGTGATTCGAACACCAGTCGATCCATTTCTAGATCTTCGACCACGATCGGATGAGCGAAGAAGTTGTCGACAACTGTGCGCTGGCTCGCGATGTCCGTGTCGGGAGCGCCGCCATTCGCTCGCTCGTATTCCTCGAACTGAAGCGTCAACAAATCCGCGAAGCGGGATCCATCGCCAGATTGTATCGCAGCGTACAGATCCTGCACCACTTGGCGCAGTTCAGGGGTTCCGTCGCTTGGGATGTCTTGTTCAGGAGCGTCGAGGTAGCGCGGGCGGTACACCTCGCTCGCCGGCAGGACAAAGCGTGACTCGTGGCGGTAAGGAAAGACCTTGAGTTCCTCGCTGACCTCGTCCCACAGATCCGGAAAGCGCACTTGGTGAATGACCTCGACGTCCTGGTGCGTGGCGTCGCCCTCCTTGGCTTTGAAGATGGCGACCTGAATCATCGGATGGTCCGCTGGCTTGTTGGGCAAGGTAAGGGCGGATTCGACGATTTCCATCGTCAGCACGTTCTCGCCGGGGACCAACCACTCGTTTGCTCCTCCGTTCATCGAGTCTGGGCCCTGGCGGAGAAACCGCCATACCGGCATGTCGTTCAGGTAAAAACGCACCGCCACACTCCGCTGCATTCGAATGTTGATGAAGTAATTTGTGATGGTCATGGTGTTCAAATCTGGGTGGACGTGCCGGCGCCCTGGTTGTTTTGCGCGGTGGTTTTCATCGTGATCTTGTCGCTCGCTACGATTTTGATCATGCCCTCCTGCATCACGACGACCGTGTCACCGACCTTCATGGTGATGGATCGGCTCCCTTGATGAGTGGCGGTGTTCGACAACACGGTGCATTTCTCTGCGCCGGTGAGCGCGATGTCGTCAACGGCGTGCACGTTGAGGCTGCCCTGCAAGGCGGTGATTCGTTTGTCGCTCGCTTGTACTTGAATTGCCCCGCCCGCGATCCACGAGACGTCGCCAGCGACCGTTTCAATGCGCTGTTTTCCGACGCTCTCTTGTTTGTCGCCCTTCGCGGTCTCCACCACGCTGCCCCCTACGGTCAAGAACAGGTCCTGTCCTGCTTCGACCATGTTGCCTTCGACCGAGGTTTCCACCACCGAGCCTCCCACGAGCTCGAAAAAGTCTCCCTGCACGGTGATGCTGTCGTCGGTGGCAACCGTTCTTTCGCAATGGCCTCCGATCGTTAGGCTACGGTCCTTCGAAACGGAGTCCTGATCGGCCCCCGTGACTTTCCGGTCACTGTTGCCCCCGACCGTCCACGACTGGTTGTTCTGTATCTTGAATACGACGGCGCCTGTGATCTTGGCGGTGTGATCTGCGCCGATTTGAACGGTTTCGTCGTGTGCGACCTGCACATTTTCGTTGATGAGGACCTTTTGGTCTTTGTTGTTGACCACGTTGACGACTTGGTCGCGCTCGGCATGAATCGAGATCTGCTCGTCGTTGGTTGGATCACGGAATTCGATGGTGTTGTTACCGTCGCGTCCCGGGGAAGACAAAGAGCGCAAGGACGACCATGTCTTGTCCCGGGGGAGGGGGCGGGGGATCGTGTCGGCGCCGTTGTAGACGCGGCCCATCACCACCGGCCGGTCGGGGTCACCCTCGAGAAAATGGACCAGGACTTCCCAACCGGTGCGGGGGATCCCGACCGAATGACCGGTGTTGTCCTGCATCACGGGGATCCAATGGGAGCAGGTGTCGTCTTCCGGGAACTCGCGATCCCAATGAAATTGCACCTTCACCCGTCCGTACTCGTCGGTGTGGATGTCTTCGCCCGCAGGCCCCGTGACGATGCCGGTCATCGGATTGGTGAGGACGGGCTCTTCGTGCTCGCGCGGCGCGCGGTAGGTGACGTCGCTCGCGAGCGCCACGAAGGGGGAGCTGAAGCCGGTCTCGTCGACTTTCCAGTCATGGGATACGGAGAGGATGACCAGCCCGCCACGTGGCCCTGCAGTCTGGGTGCTCGTCAGGTCGAAGGTTCGTCCCGGCGCAAAGCGTCCGCAAGACGTGGTTCCCTGGTTCTTCGCTGCGGCGCAGGCGTACGATTCGCTCATCAGGCGGGCCAGCGTCTGCCCGCGGCTGGGCTCTTCGTACTCGCCCGGGTAGTCGTACCACTCGGGCCCCGCATCGCTCGGCCCTTTTTCGCTGACGTCCATGTCGAGACTGGGCGTCTCGGCGTTCCAGTCACGCAGCGTCACCTTGCCGACAGTCAAAGCGGCGCGTGAGCCGATGTCGAAGACTGCGTCGTCGTGTTCGTCCAGACCCGAGCCCGCGCGCAGCGGGATGGCCGTCACACCGCCGATCGAGTCGTAGGCGGCGGTGTGATCACCGATCACCATGGTGCCCTCGCCATCGAAGAAGAAGAAGAACCCCTCCTCCTCGAGCAGGCGATTGACGAAGTGATGGTCGGTCTCGCGAAACTGAACCGTGTACGGGCGCACGGGGTAGGTCTCGCTGAGCCGAAGCGCGTGGCTGACGCTGAAGCGGTCGAGCACGTCGGCGACGATCTGCGGGACGGTCTTGTCGCGATAGATGCGGATGTCTTGCCGGTGTCGGGCCATGGCGAACCAGGGCTCGAGCACGATCTCGATGTTAGGCTGGCCGCTGACCGATGCGCCCACACGCACGTCGCTGATGACGCCCTTCACCCGACGTACCTCGCTGTCGCGTTCGAGGATCAGCGCGGCCTCGCGCTTGACGAGATCATCGGGGTCGAGGCTCGCGTCGGGCTGGAGCGTAAAGCCGAGTTCAAAACGGAAGTCCCGTGACATCGTCTCGTGACCGCAGACCTGCCGAAGCGGGTAGCGTTTTCCGTCGACGTCGAGCCAGTATCGTAGTTCTTGTGTGCTGCTCATCGGCGCCCTTAGTTGTGGTTGATCTTCTTGGTGATGGTGTCGAGCTGGCCTGACTGGCTCAGATCGAAGGCGACCGAGCGAAACTCGACGCTGTCGGGCAAGATGACGAGCGAACTTCCTCCGCAGCGGATTTCGATCTTGTCTTTGGCCTCGAGGTAAATCTCTGGTGCCGAGCTATCGAAGCAGGCCTTGGAGTGCCAGCGAGCCCTTTCCATGGCGCCATCCACGTAAGTGCCGCCACTCTGACAAGTCATCGAGCCGCCGATTTCTTCACGCAGCGTGGTCTTGACATCCAAGCTCCGCGAGCCGCCAGCAAACTCCGATTTCGAGCCGGCCACCTGTTGTTGGGAGATCTGGCCGACGTCTTCCACCACGGCCGTGTTGCTGGTGCGCTGCACCGCGCCGCCGATGGTGAGCTTCATGTCGTCGGACGCGGTGGTGCCGATGGGGCCGATGGTGGTGTCGAGCACCGAGCCACCGATTTTGGTCTTGAGTTCGCCGGTGACGGCTGCCAACCATGAGCTTTCAGTCGTGGTCTTCCGATTGCCGTCGATGCGTGTGGTGTCGTTGCCAGCCACATCGGTCGAACGGTTTTGGCTCACCTCGAGCTTCTCGTTTCCGTCGATGCCCACCGTTTGGTCGTTCGCCACCGTCGCGTGCCAGTCGCCGTCCACCTTGAGATCGTGATTGTTTCCCACGCTGCGGCTCATGTCGTTACCGATCCCCACCGATTTGTCCTGCTGGGTGAGCATTTGCATGTCCCGCGAGGCGTTCATGAACATGACTTCGGCTCCTTTGCTGTCCTCGAAGTAGATCTCGTTGAAGGAGCCGGCTCCGGGCGTGGTGGCGGTCTTGTAGACCACGCGGGTCTTGTTTTCGGGCAGCTTGTAGGCGGGAGGGTGCTCCGCATCGTGAACGCGGTTGAGCACGCTCGGGGCGTCGACGGAGCCCTCGGAGTTGATCGTCATCACGTTCCAGCCAATTCGCGGCAACAGCATCGAGCTTGCCGTGCCCCGCTGCGCCACGCGCATCCACTTGCCGGCCTTGTCGTCCCGTTTGCCCTCGCGGTCCCAGTGCAGCTGCACGCGGATGCGACCGCTCGGATCGATGTCGATCTCCTCACCGACGGCGCCGGCCACCGCGCCGGATTGAAGCCCCGCCTGACGGGCTCGGGGTGTGTCGAAGGGCGCGCGGTAGCTCGTGTCGCGGGGTATCGCGGTGAACCAACACGTATAGGGGCGGGTAGCGCTGGTATCATCGCCGCGGCGCCGCTGAACGATTTGGTAGCGGACGGACGTGATGAGAAAGTCGCCATCGTAACGGGAGACGGGATGATCGGCGACGGTGACGACGCGCCCTGGTACCAAACGCACGCTCGAGGATTGACCCGTGACGCCCGCTGCGGCTGCGATGGCCGCCTCCTGCATGATGGTGGCGCTTCGTTCGCAAGCCGCGGACGTTTCTGGTCCGCCGCCTGGTGCTTCGTAGATCTCGTACAGCCCTTCGCCCACGCTCGCGGTCACCTTCTCGTCTGGACGATCGGCATTGAAGGACGCCACCGTGAACAACTGGGGCGCGGCCGCGACGTGGGAGCCCAGCTCTTCGATGATCTCGCCTTTACCGACCATGCCCGCCTCGTAGGCGAAACGAATTTCCGCTCCACCATCCAGCTCGGGCGCGCCGACCGAGGCGTCGTAAAACACCAGCGCTGAGTCTTTCGCGTGGTCGAACCAGTAGTAGATCCCTTCGTCCTCAAGCCGACGGGACAAGAAGGTCCAGTCGTCTTCGCGGTACTGCGCGATGTAGACGTGCTCTGGGTACGATTCGACCAACTCGTAGCGGACCGGGCCCTGGTGGTCTTGAAGCACGGCTTTCGCGATGTCGACCACGGTTTGATCTTGAAACACGCGGCAGTCGCTGCCCAGACTTTGGGGGTAGACCGAGGGACGAAGGGTGATCGCAATCTCGGCCGATCCATCGTCGGACAGTCGACTCTCGGCCTCGCTGATCACCCCAGTGATGAGGCGTTGGGTGCCGAAGCCATCGTGCAGGGTCAAGGTCGCGGCCGCGCCCATCCAGTCGTTCAGGGTGTGGTCGTGGCGGTCGCTCCGACAGACGATGTCGAATCGGAAGAGCTCTGAGAGGCCTTCGCGCCCGCTGACCGCGACGACCTCGAGGTCTTCATCACCGATCTGAAGTGCCGCGTGTTCTTGATGCGTAGTGTTCATGGATTTCATCTCAGGTCAGGTTGTCGTCGCTGCCGGCCACGTCGACTTGGTTGCCCGCCTCGAGCCGGAGATTCCCCTTGACGGTCGTGACGCTCGGCTCGAGCGTGATCTCAAGCCCGGACGACTGAAAACTCAGTTTGCTCTGCGCCTCCAAGCTGATGTGGTCGCCCCGCACTTCGACCAGCGTGTCCGAGACGAAGGTCGCGCCTCCGACGACGTCGACCTTGTTCAGCTGGGTTCCAACGCCCATGTCGTCGGCGCTTTGGCGAAGCACATTTCCCGTGATCTTCACCTCCATCGGTCCGCTGATGGTTTGCTGGATGTCGCCGTTGCTTGCGGTGGTTGTTTTGTCCCCACCGACCACCTCGGTGAAGTGCCGCGTGGCCGCCACGATGATGTTCTGTTCGGCGGTCGAGATATAGGCTCCGCCCACGACGCGGCCGAGGTTCTTCTGGGATGCTCGCACGATCGAGCCGTGCTCCTTGCCGGCCGTAACCTTTCGGTTTCCGCCAATCTCTTCGGTGTGGTCTCCGGAGGTATTTTCGGTCATCCCCGATTCGTTGTCGATCGTCTCATTTCCTGCAATGGAAAGGGTGCGGTCTTCGGTGATGGTGCTCTGGTGGCTCTGGGTGACCGTCGTGTCGCTGTTGCCGGAGATCGTGATGGCTTGGTCGTTGTCGACCCCTTCGGTGAAGTGCTGTCCGACGTAATGGGTCTCGTTGTTACCGATCGTCTCGGTCTTGTTTCGCTCAACGTCGGTTTGCAGGTCCCGCTCGGCCCGGAGCGCGAAGAGCATCGCGCCCATCGTGTCATCGAGCTTCAATTCGTTGTAGCCGCCGCCGCCGGGCGACGTCGCAGAGGGCCCGACGGGTGAACTCGGCGTCTGAATCGCCATCATGTTCTTGCTGGTGGGCTGGGCGTAGGTCGGGGCCATGACACCATTGATGTTGCGGGCAATGCCGAGCGGCCGGTCGGGATCGCCGTTGATGTACGCCACGCTCGCCTCCCAGCCGATGCGCGACAGCACCTGGCCCGTGGTGGTCTCCTGAAGCGCGCGCAGCCAACGCGAGTCATCGTCCGTCTCCTTGGCTTCGCGATCCCAATGGAACTGCGCTCGGAAACGGCCGTACGGATCGGTGTGGATCTCCTCGCCGGCTGGGCCTCGGACCCGCGCGGTGTGTACCCCCTGGATGGTGGGGCGAGGGGTCGTCAGCGCGGGCCTGAAGCGCACGTCCTTTGGGATGGCGCGGAATTGATTCGAGTAGGTCTTCGCGCCGCCCTCGGCCTGGTCGTCCAAGAAGGCGGGGTCGGTGACGTCATGTGTGACCTCGAGCAAGCAATACTCGCCCCCGAACATGGCCCCGGCGCGCGAGCCAAAGTCGAAGCTTCGCGCGGGCTCGAAACTGCCCACATTGCTCGCGCCATCGACATAAGAGGCCTCGACCCGCAGCGCTTCGAGTCGGATCTTCGCAAAGTACTCGGCTTGATCCGGACGTCGGTATCCGGTCGGGAAATCGTAGATCTCCAGCTCCCCGTCGCGATCTGCCTTTTCCGAGCGAAGCAGATCGACTTTCGGATTCTTCCAGTTGTGGTCGTTCGTGGTGGCGGTGCCCGGCGCCACGCGCGCCCCCTTGGCGAAGGCGAAAATCCCGAGCTCTCCGCCTTCCAAGCTGCCGCCGTGCTCGCTGAGATCGAACTGCTGTTTTCCGTCCACCGGAGGCGAAGCTGCGGAGTTGTCTTGAAAGACGAGCACGCCGTCGTCGTCGTGGGTGAAGTAGATCCCTTCAAACTGGAGCAAACGCATCACGAAATCCAGGTTGCTCTCGTGGTACTGCGCGCAGTACTTCCGCGCCGGCGTCTGGCGTTCGGTGTCCCAGCGGTGACGCACGCCATCGGCATCGAGCACCTTCGTGATGATCTGCTGCGCGGTCAGATTTCGAAATTTCCTTGTGTCGCGGGTGTGACGAAGCTGCCAGAGGTGATCGTACAGCTGAAGGCGATAGCGTAAGGAGCCTTGCTTCACGTCGGTGAACGCAGCGCTCCCTACCTTGAAGGTCCATTTGCGGCTCGCCGTGCCGCTCACGATGAGTTCGATCACCGCGTCGTCCCGCAAGATCTTCTCGAAGGGGATGTCCTCGCGGCTGGAGATTTCTACTTCGCAATGAGTAAGCTGGCTGATCCCTTCCTTCAGGGTGCAGCGGACGATGCGAAAGGGCTGCTCGATGTTGCAGCTGAGGTTGATATCGACGGTGGGTCCGGTCATGCTTGCGCCTCCGCTAGCTCTTTGGCTGCGAGTTCGTGGGTCCCTGTTTGGATGGCGAGTTGTTCTTCGCGCTCGGGAGAAAGCCCCGGATCGGCGAAGACCTCGACGGTCTCGAGCGTCTCTGTTTTTCGTGGCAAGACGATGGCCACCCGCCAGCTGAGCTCGACACGTCCTTCGTCGGCGTCGATGAGCAAGGTGTCGAGGTGCGTTTCGTGCAGTTGGCGTTCGCCGTTGATCTGACTCTCGAATCGCGGCGCGACGTGGGGCAGCTTGAAACGCCATGGCCCTTCGGAACGCACGCCGACCACCTCGATCGCCTCATCGCCCCGCAGCGGCTCTTCGCTCCACAGATCGGGACTCGCGACATTGTAAAAACGCGGGTCGAAGTCTTCGGGCATGACCGGTGCGCGCTCGGCTTGCCAGCTCGCGTCGAAGGAGCCGCAGCGCTTGGAGCGCGGATCCCAGTGGCCATCGACGACGCCAAAACCGGCCGGCGCGGGTTTGAGGGATGAGAGCGAAGCGCCCGGATCTTCGATGCAGGGCGTCGCCTGGCCGAGCAGTGTCGTCTCGTCCCGCACGACGCCACTCCCCACCGGGTTTCGCGGCTCGCCAGTTAGCTTGTCAGGCTCTGACGCGTCCATGCCGCCGTAGCTCAATTCGTAGATCAGGGGCGTGGGCTCGAGGGTGGTGGGATCGGATGGAACGACGCCGCTCAATTCGGAGGCGATCCATGTACGCGGTCCGTATACGCGCACGGTCTTCTCGATCAGTTCGTCGCCACGCGCGACACGCAAGGTGACGTCTTGCTCGGTGACGGGCTCGGCGCTGCCAGCGGATGGATGGGCGGTGCCTACGAGCACGATGTCGGTGCCCGGCTTTTCCGGGACGTCCTCCGCGGGAAAGCGAATGCTCGCGGGTTGCGAGTGGCCGTTGTAGATCGCGCTCCACCGGATCGGAGCCTGATCGAGAGGAACGTCGACGGTGCCTTCGGGGCTGACCGACCAGGTCATCTTGGCGACCACCACCAAGGTGTCGCGACCGTGTCGGTCATCGACCGGCGTGCAGTCCACGACCAGGGGGCTTCGGTTGTCGATCAGTCGGCTCAGATCCATAGGAGTGAAGTTCTCTCGATGATGATGTCAGTGGTCCCTGCTCGGCCGATCGCCATGGGAAACGCGTGCACTGGACGTGTTAGGTCTTGGTGCAGCGCGCCTCGCGATCGTCGCGAAAATCTCTCACGACCTCAGTGAGGCCGCAAGATGGTTGGAAAGTGCTGATTCTGGATGTAGGCGCTGAGTCGTGCACGCCACAAAGGCTGTGCCGCAGAGCGCAGGGGTTCGGATTGGTTCGGTGCGAGTAGTTGCACGAGGCGTGCCAGCGGCGAGGGAAAAAAAAACCGGCCAACCGGCCGAATTTGCGTACCGCCCACCAGCGCGTACATGATGCGAAAGTGATCCAACTGGATCGCCGTTGGTGCATGCGTGATGCGGCCTCAGCTCATCCGGCTAGCGAGGACCGACACGGATGCGAAGACACACACGGCGCCAACCACGAGTCGAGACGCGCGCTCGCGATGTTTTTCGGGCACCGCGGACAGCAGCGCACGCATCTTGCGGCCACCGCTCCAGAACCACGCGTTGAGCGATGGCGGCAGGGGGAGGAAGGCGGCGAGAAATTGAAGAAGTCCGATGATCCCGAGAATGCTGGCGAAGATGATGACGTGCATGATCTCTCCTTGAGGTTTAGGTAGCGGGGTTTTGCTTTTCGACCTCCCGTGATTGCAAAGGCGATACCAAGAGGGGGGGTCGGTGTTTTTAGTAGCTTAGGGGCGTGGCGCGCGGCGTTTTGGGGGGGGCAGCCTGCAGGCACGGGCCTCATCTTTCGTGGCGAGCGGGACGCGGTGGCGTCCGTTGTTCTCAGCGAAGGCGTTGACAGCTAAGGTGGCGGCTCGGAGGGCGGCGTGATGAGACGAAGTGGGCTTGGGAAGATGTTGGCGATTGGCGTATTGGCGGCGGCGGCGATGTCGGTGGGGTGCGACAAGAGCGAGAAGCCGGCCGGCGACGAGGCGACAGAGGCGCCTTCGGCCGAGGCTGCTCCGGAGGTCACGGCGAGCGCGACGGCCACGGCTTCGGCTTCTGCGGCGCCGGTGAACTTCACCACGCGTTTTCCGCGCGACGCGATCAAGCCGCTCGAGAGTTGCGACAAGGATTCGTACGTCTTGTTGGCGGAGCCGGGCAAGACCGCGACGGGGATCTATTTCATGATGCACGCGGTCGATGGTTTTCGCTGGGGGCCCAACCCGAAGGGCCCGGGCGAAGTGCACGCGGTGATGTTTGCGCCACCTCAGTACTCGCCGAGCAAGCCCTCCGGCGCGGCGGGCACGTTTGCCAAATGCAAACACACCGATACCTGTAACGAGCTGGCTGCCTACTTGAGTCGGGTGCGCGTCTTTCCCAAGCCGAGCCTCTCCTGTGGACAGCCCAATGGCACGGCGGGCCGCATCGAACACCTGAAGCTCTCGCTCGAGCGGCGGCGCAATCACAACGCGCCTGGCAAACGACTCGTCTCGCGCTGCGCCAGGTTTGCGGGCTGCGTCTACAACGTGAAACCCGATCACCCCATCGGCCTCTTCAATCAGTGCACCAAGCGGCCCAACTCGGTGAAGGTGGCTTGCGCGCTCGCGCCCACCTGCGCCGAAGTCGTCAGCTGCGCGGGTTTGTAGCCGG
>JAPYTK010000171.1 GCA_029941785.1 Polyangiaceae bacterium
CCCGCAGCCGAAGCGCCCGCAGCCGATGCGCCCGCAGCAGCCGAAGCGCCCGCAGCCGAAGCGCCCGCAGCCGATGCGCCCGCAGCCGATGCGCCCGCAGCTGAAGCGCCCGCAGCCGAAGCGCCCGCAGCTGACACCGACGACAACAAGGCCGACTGAAAGGGAGTAGGGACATGGCAACGAGTGTTCAGGTCGTACTGACCGAAGATCTTCCGAACGTGGGTGACAGCGGCGACCTTGTACGGGTCAAGCCGGGTTACGCGCGCAACTTCCTCATTCCCCGTGGCCTCGCGGCCATGGCGACCAAGGACAACGTCAAACGCATCGAGCACGAAAAACGCGTAGCCTTTGCCAAGGCGGCCAAGCAGCGTGGCGCAGCCGAAGAGCTGGCAGCCAAGCTCGCGAGCATCCGTTTGCAGCTCACCGCGCAGGTTGGCGAAGAGGGCAAACTCTACGGCTCGATCACAAGCCGCGACATCGAAGAAGCACTGACCAAACAGGGCTTCGAAATCGATCGTCGTCGGATCGTCGCGGAACCCGTCAAGGAGCTGGGCGAATTCGACATTGCCGTGAAGCTCGGAGCGGGTGTCGAAGGGACGTTCAAACTGGAGGTTGTCGCCCAGGAAGGATGACGACGTACGACCTAATCTGTTATGCAGACTGCATGGGTCACGACGAAAGTTCGGCTCAACAGTAAAGACGCCCCGCCGGTTGCGACCACGGGGCGTCGGTCATTTCAGCATCGAGCTTGTGCATTCCTTGTGGGGGACCATGGGGAAAATTGAGCAGTAGCTGGGGAGAAATTCGACATGGAACAAGCGCGACGAGGCTTTAAGAAGGACGAGCAACGAGAACCGCCGATTGTCGCAGGGCGCGTTCCTCCCCACGATCTCGACGCCGAAGCGGCCGTGTTGTCGGCGATCCTTCTCGACAACGCAGCGCTCGATCGCGTGCTCGAGTTCATCGAGCCCGAGTATTTCTACAGCGACGCCAATGGACTCGTCTTCAAGGCTTGTCAGGCCTTGGCGCAAACAGGATCCCCGATCGACGTCGTATCGGTCGCCTCCTGGCTTCGTGATCGTCAGCAAGTGCAGCGCGTCGGAGGAGCGAGCTATCTCGGTCAGCTCGTCGACGCGACGCCCGCCGTCGCCCACGTCGGCGAGCACGCCAGGGTGGTCAAAGAAAAGTGGCGATTACGACGAGTGATCGCCACCTGTCAGAAGTTCGCGGCCGAAGGCTACGGTGATGTCGGAATCGCGCAGCAATTCATCGACGAAGCCGAGCAAGCCCTATACGACATCGCGCGCACACCCGAGACATCGACCGTTCATGCGCTCAAGGATGTACTGACAAAGACCTTCCAGCAGATCTCCGCCGCCGCGGAACGCGGTAATCGCATCACGGGCATTTCGACCGGCTACGGTGATCTCGACAAGAAAACCGCAGGTCTTCACCCCGGCGATCTGATGATCATCGCCGCACGCCCCGGTATGGGAAAAACGTCCTTTGTGCTCAATATGGCTGCCAACATTGCCGCACCCGAGAAGATCCTGCGGCCCGGTCCACAGGACGATGACTACGGAGCCCAAGAGGAGACCCGTCCAGGTTATGGCGTCGCGTTCTTTTCACTGGAAATGCCGAAGGAACAGGTGGCCGCTCGTCTCGTATGCAGCGAGGCCCGCGTGGATCTCGGTCGACTGAGGCAAGGCTATCTCTCGCAGGACGACTGGGCACAATTGACCAACGCTGCGTCAGTCCTCGCGCAGCTGCCCTTGTGGATCGACGATACGCCCGCGCTCGGATTGCTCGAGCTCCGCGCCAAGGTCCGCCGCCTGCAGGCTGAACTTGCGCGTCAGCAGGGCGAAGATGGCCCCGGCCTCGGCGCCGTCATGGTCGACTACCTGCAACTGATGTCGGGTCGCAAGGGCGTCAACAGCCGCGAGCAAGAGATCAGCGAGATTTCGCGAGGTCTCAAGCAGCTCGCAAAAGAACTATCGGTACCGGTCATCGCCTTGTCCCAGCTCAACCGTGGCGTAGAGACACGTGGCGGCAGTGACAAGCGACCTCTTCTCGCCGATCTACGTGAATCAGGCGCTATCGAGCAAGACGCCGACACGATCGTGTTCATCTATCGCGACGAGTACTACAACCGCGAGTCGACCAACGACAAGGGGATCGCCGAGCTCATCGTCGCCAAACAACGCAACGGCCCCACCGGCACGGTCAAGACCCGTTTTATCGCCAACTACACTCGATTCGAAAGCCTGGCCCCCGGAGAGCTCGACGAGTTCGACGAGTTTGGATGAGCAACCGACTAGCTGATCCCATGACCTTGACGACGCTGGGAGACCGCCGGAGCACCTGGCGCACGGCCTTGCTCCTCACCGTGTGGTGCCTGTGCCTGTTCGTCGCCTGCGCCCCCCGAGAAGAGAGAATTGAAATCAGCACGAAGGGCGCCGAACTTCTCATTGCGAGCTGCGAAAAGCCCACGCAATGCGCGATCAGCGAGAGCAATGTGCGGCCCGATGGCGATCAATTCAACCGCATGCTTGCCCAGTTGATGATGGTCTCAATCCCCAAGGAAGCGAAAGAGTTCACGATCGAAACCGCCAAACTCGAAGCCGTTGGCCCGTGTATGCAGCTGTGTTGCTGCGAATTCGACAGGGGACGACAAGAGGCGGCGGAGTGCGTCGCCAAGGCGATCAACGATGCACTCGACAAGAACCTTCCGGAAGGCCTCGGTTTCGATGGTCTCAAGAGCACCGAGGACGTGCTGCTGATTGTCGCCCTGTACAACCCTGGCGATCGCTACGTCGATCCCGGCGCGCCAGATTGTCGCGCGAGTGAACTGTTCGCCTGCAGTGGACTCGAGAATGTCACCGGCAGCTACGACATCCTCTGCAGTTCTTGTGTTTCAGGCCCCCGCTCGACAACGAACCAAGGCCCACCCTGCCTTGGAGACTGCTTCGTGCGCGCGTGTCACCAATTCGTGAGACGTCATATCGACGGGGGCGCACCATGACCGAGATCGCGGCGCCGACCGAGCCGAATATCTTGCGAGCGGTGGCGCTCATGCGTCAGGGCCGCCCCGTTGCCTTTCCGACCGAGACAGTCTACGGGCTCGGCGCACCGGCCGAAGCCCAGCACACCGTTCATCGCGTCTTCGAGCTCAAGGGCAGGCCACGAGACAAGCCGCTCATCGTGCACGTCAACGACGCCGATCAAGCGCGGCGTCTCGTCGATCCCTGGACCGAAGGGGCCGAAATTCTCGCGCAAGCCTTCTGGCCCGGTCCACTCACCCTCATCCTTCCAAGCAACGGACGAGTCGCGCCGGCCGTCACCGCGGGAGGTTCGACCCTGGCGGTGCGCGCGCCAAGCCACAGCGTCGCGCGTGCCCTGATCGCCTCCTTGGGCGAAGGGATCGCCGCGCCGAGTGCCAATCTATCCGGCGAACCGCCGCCCACGACAGCACCAGAGGTCGCGAAACAACTCGGCGAACAGCTCGCCATGGTTCTCGACGGTGGCGCCACGACGGTCGCCGTGCCGTCGACCATTGTCGATCTGACGGACGAGGCCGGTGCACGCATCCTACGATTGGGCGCCGTCACGCGGGCCCAGCTCTCCACACACATCCGCTTGATCGACTAGCGAACAGACGGTGTCGGCGCGAAGGGCAGCACGGTCTTCAGATCTTCATCGTTGAACCGAAGCTCGAGACCAAAGAAGTAGTCCCGTCGGTCGTCGTTGATGATGTTGTCGACACCACCAAGAAGCCACAACTTCTTGAGGAACTCATAGGACAAGGCAACCCTCCAGCGCGGCGATAGCTCTTCGCCGAAGCCAAAGAAATCCTGACGAAGCTCGAAGCGATCGTCGAGGAGGTGCAGATCAACGCCAATGCCCCCGGTGGACTCGCGAATGCCAAAACGACCCGTGAATGGCCCCATTCGCTTGGCGAATTGAAACGTGAAGCGGAAGGCGTTGGACGTCACCGTGCGGATTTCGCGATAATGGGGTGGGTCATTCGGGTTGGTGGTATCGACGTCGATCTGCTCGAAGGTCGTGAGCCCGCGCGGATCGTTGACGACCTCCACCAGGTAGTACTTGTCCTCAGCGGGCTGCAGCCTGAGCGACACGTAGCTCTTGATGGTATTCGCGAGGAAGTTGTAGTCCGTGCGCAAGCCGACGATGGTCTGCATCCGACCGAGGCCGCCGACGAGAGTGCTCACACCCTCGACCACTTCCTCCACCTCGTTGATGAGGGTTTCGTCGTTGACGAGCCTCCCCACGGTGCCCTCGCCTCGGTCGACCCGTGCCGCGATGTTGTCGGCGTGCTTGAGAACCGACTCGAGCGTCGCGCTTGCCCGATTGACACGCTCGATGGTGCTTCTCAAGGATCCCGCGGGCTTTGCTCCGTCGCTGCCCGTCTCGCCTCGCCCGGTCAGCTGCTTGAGATCGGCGGTGATCGCCTTGATGTTCGACAAGATGGCCGCAAGCTCGGGCCTCGACTGGGCCGTGATCGCGCTGACGTTGTCGAGCGTCGCGCGGACCGTCGCGCGGTTTTCTTTGACCGTCGCGTTGAGCTGCTGCGTCACCTCGGCCAAATTGCGCAAGATCGCTTCGATGCGATCCTCGCCCTTGTCACCGCCTACCGTCTTGCTGAGGGTTTCGGTCACGGATTTCACGTCGAGCAGGATGTCGCGAACCTGTACTTGCAAGCTCTCGATGCTCGCCCCACGGATCAGATTGCGGATCTGACCTCCGTCGGGGATCCGCTTCTTGCCTGTCGTGCCGGGCGTCAGGGCGATGAGGTATTCACCGATCAAGCTGGTGGACTTCTTGCCAACCGCCGCGTCCTCGTAAAGGACGTGCTCGGGCATCATGGCGATGTCGATCCGCGCCTTTCCCTCATGCAAGCGAATCGAACGAACCACACCAACCTGCACGCCCGAGGTGATCACGCGTGAACGAGGGGCCACACCGGTCACGTCGGGAAGGTAGGCCCACACCACGTAACCACCTTCGGTGCCGGCGTCGCGTGAGACAAAGCGATAGCCAAAGAACAACGTCACCGACAGGACGACGGTCATGAGGCCTACTTTGGCGGCAGCGCTGAATTGCGACATGAGACGAGAAGGCGGACAAGGTGACGCCGCTGCACCTCTAGGCAGAGGACCCCGACGTAATTAACGTGATCTCCCAAGCGCGACCAGCGGTCAACAGGACTCCGCGTGTTCCCGGGCCGGTCTCGTGGCCCGGTGGATGGGATTGGGCTAGATTGAAACCAATGAGAGGATGGATCCGGGCGTGGGGTCAGGCCGGACTCGTGGCCAGCATGGCGTGGGCAGCAGCCGCCTCCGCCAACGATCACCGCTGGGCTGACCATACCGCCTCGGCTCGCCCTCTTTCATCGGTCACTCGCGCGGACGCGAGGCTCTATGCCCTGTGTGGAGCGCCCGACAATGGCCTCGTCCGCGTCGCATCCTCCTTGGTGGCCCGGCAACTGGCGGGTCAACCGCCACCTGAATCCGCGCGGTTGGGCGAACGGCTGCGCATGGAAGGGCTGCCCTACATGTGGCCCCGGGTATGGATGCTCGCGGGCCCAGCGGACCCCGAGGAGGTCCGTCGTCGCATGGAACGCTGGCAGATGGCCGGCCGACGCAAGGTGCCGCTCCGTTGTGGTGTCGCGCGAGGTCAAACTCCTCAGGGAGGCCAAGTCGTCGTGGCGGTGCAGAGCGACGTGCTCGCCGATCTCGGGGCATTGCCGACCAAAGCACGTCGCGGGCAATGGCTGAAACTCGACGTTCAGATGCGGGTAGCCGCAACGCAGGCCAAGGTCATGCTGCTCCCGCCGCGCGGAAGACCGCGCCGGGTGTTGACTTCGCTCTCACCAGGCGGCCGTGTTCGTTCACGTTTCGCAGTAGATCAAGCCGGTCGCTGGCTGGTCCAAGTCGTCGCGACGACAGCGACCGGACCTACCCCCGTCATCGAGGCCCCCGTCTTCGTCGGCGTGCCCCCTCATCCCGCGAAGCTACGCCAACTCAGCGCGCCGCCAGCAGGCGCGAGTGACGACGGAGCGATCTTTGGATGGCTCAACGAGGTGCGAAAACGCGAGAACCTGCCGCCGCTCAGCCGCGATCCTGCTCTCGATCGACTGGCGTCGGCTCACAGCGCGCACATGATCCGCAGCGGCCGGGTCGCCCACCAACTCGGCGACGGCAACGCGGCCGATCGCGCCCACCGAGCCGGCCTCTTCTTCACGACCATCGGTGAAAACGTCGCGCGAGCCGCCACACCTCAGCGCGCCCACCTCGCGCTTCACAGCAGTCCCTCTCATCGAGCCACGATGTTGATCGCCGACTTCGAGCGCGTCGGCTTGGCCGCCGTCCGGGGCCCAGCTGGTCGTCTATGGGTCACACAAATTTTCGCCGGTCGTGTTTCCCGCGCACGCGCGTTAGACGTGCGAAGGAAACGCCACTAAGAAGCGGATCATGGACGTGGCCAGCGAAGACCTCGGTGCTCCCTCGGCGGTGAAGCTGGGCCCCTTCGATGAGGCCTTCCTCGCCGATTGCCCATACGATCTCGACGCGCTGATGTTCGACGAGTTGCTGCAATGCGACGTCGAAGCGAGCCGTGTTGTGGCAAGCTGGCCGACCCACGACGAGCTGCCCCTCACGCGCTCCCAGCGGGTTCACCCCGATCGGCATCCACGGCACGTCTCGGGGGGGCTCATGGTGCACGCGACGGGAATGCTAGGCTTCATTCACGCCTATCATGTTCTCGGACTTCGTCATCACGAGGGATGGATCGGCTACGGCACGCACATCCACCGGGTGGTCTTCCGTAAGCTGGTAACGCCAGGCACACCCATTATTGCAAGCTGCACCGCGACGCGGGTGCGCAAAGGAAGGACCCGTTACTTCGTTCGCTACGCCTTCGAATTCAGACACGAGGGTGAACTCTGTTACGAGGGCGAGCAGAGCGCGATGTGGACCCGCCTGAAGCACAGCGAAGAGCAAGCGAGCAGCCTGTTGCCATGAACTCATCATGAGCGAGTTTTCCGTCTCTCGTATCGTTCCCTCGACGCGCGCTCTGTTCGACGCGCTATCGACAGGACGAAAGAGCTTGGCCCTCATCCCTCGGATCGACGGCAACACCAGCGAGGAGATTCGTCGACATGCCCGGCGCCTCGACAGCATCGACGTGCGCGCCTTCGCGCGAAGCGCAGCCGACGCCGCAACCCAAGAGCTTGCCCGCTCCACGAACAACATTCCAACACTTTGCACGAGCGAGGTCACCAACGCCGAAGACTGCCAGCGTGCGCGCTTCTTCGGCGCCGACGGGATCGTGATCCGGGCCGACGGCAACGCGAGCTGGCAGACGCTCTCGAAGACAGCGCAATCGATGCGAATGATGGCCGTGGGCTTGGTGACCAACGACGAGACAGCCTCCCTGCTTCTGGATAGCGGCGCCCGCGCGATTCTGCTCCGGGCATCCTCATCGGCCGAACTTCTCCGCCTCGCCGAGGCGGCCAAAGGGGCAGCGCTCCTGCTGGCTGACCTGATGCCGGACGGTCTCGGCGACGAAGAGGATCTGCACGCTCTCCTCGGCAAGGTCGACGCAGCGCTCGTTCTCGAGACACTTCACGCTGGCAGCGGCTTCGAGGATCTGCAAGATGAACTCGATGGTTGACGTCCAAGCTCAGATCGACGCGCTCGCATCCGGCGCCTTGGTGCGACCCGTGCCGCAGCTCGCCACGCTCATCGTCAGCGGCGAGGAGCGCCAGAGCTGGCTCAGCGGAATGTTGACCGGCGAGGTCGACGAACTCGGCATCGGGCAAGGGGGCTACACGCTCGCGGTCGGCAAGAACGGTCGGATCCGATCCGAGGTGTGGCTGGCGCTCACGGACGAGACCGTGCTGCTGGGGGTGCCGGCCGATGTGGTCGAGTCGCTCCACGGGCACATGGACGGATTTCTCGTGATGGAAGATGCGGAGATCGAGCCAAGCTCCACCCCGCGGGCGTGGTGGCTCGCCCACGGGCCAAAGGCAGCCGAGGTCGCAGAGGCGGCAACGCGTGAAGGCGCCACGGCGGTCATGGGCCGTTACGGTGAGTTTGACACCGCCCTCATCATCGCCGAACGAGGCGCGAGCCCCACCTTGGCCGATCAGCTTCTCGCGCCCGCGGGCGTCGTCCTCGCCACGCCTGATGGTTGGAACCGTATCCGCATCGAGCACATGCTCCCGCGCTTCGGGGTCGATTTTGGCGTGGAGAACTTTCCGCAGGAGGCCTCGCTCGAGGGGCTGGCCGTCTCCTTCAACAAGGGCTGCTACCTCGGACAAGAGGCGGTGTTCATGCTTCAGAAGCGCGGTCACGTGAACAAGCGGCTCGTGCGTCTCAAGCTCGACGCCGCCGTGAAGCTCTCCGCCGGCGACAAAATCCACGACCAGGACGGCGCCGGGGTCGGTGAGGTCACGAGCGCGGCGCTCACGGAGGACGGGGCGATCGCGATGGGCCTGGTGCGCTACAAGCAGACGATCAGCGGCACCCGGCTCCGCGTCGCCGGCCACGACGCCACCGTGAGCTGCCTGTCCGCGCGCGAAGACTGCGACTGACGGGCGGGCTCCCGTGGCCTTCAGCCCCTGCGCGCCTTCGCGCCTGCGCCATCCTCGCTGGCCTGCGCCTCGCTCCGCTGGGCTTCCTCCGTCGCCTCGGCCGCGGGGCTCATCTCGACGCGCTGACGATAGCCCTGGTGCGCGGCGCCCGCAGGCTCCGGCGGCAGGGTGCACACACGACGGCGCCGGTCATCGCGCGTCAGCCGCAGGAAAAGCAGGAAGAGGGCCAGGTAGACCAAACCGAAGGCCGCGGGCACTCTCCACATCGGCAGATCCAAGGTAGGTCCCGAGACGCCGCCGGCCACCACGGCTAATAGGATGGGCCCCATCGTCGCCCCCGACCATTGGCTCGAGTCGTAGCCCCTAAGTCGATCCGTCTCGTCAGCGTACAGCGGCGCTCGGCCTTGATGGATGCTCATGACCAGATCGCAGCAGCGACGAATCGAGGTCACGTCGAGCAGACTCCAGTTCATCACCAGCCGAAGCACCCCGTCCTTGCCGATCTCGAGAGCCTGCACACCTCCCCCCCGTATATCCTCGAAACTCGCGATGACCTGGCGCACCTCCGGCGTCAGCCAGCGCCGCAGCGTGTCGGGCGAGCGGGCGAAGACGCGAAACTTCTGACCGAATTCGCCATCGAACACGAGCTCCTCCATCGCGCCGCGGTCCGCGATCTTCGGGCTGTCGACGGGATAGAGCGCCGCCTGACCGAGCGGGGTGTCGAGAACCTGAAGCGCGGTTCGCGTGGCCACGCGTTCTCCCTCGGGCTCGGTGTACCCGTCGATGGTGATCGGCACGCCACGAAAGGTCCCGTTCGCGTTCCAGGTGCGGTGCACGTCCTGGACGCGAAGCGACAAGCCCACCTCTGCCAATCCCTCGTTGATGACGCGCCAGGCGTGCCGTTCGTGGCGTCGACCGAGCACCACGCCAGCCGCGATAGCCACCGTCGGCACCACGAGACTCAGCGCGGTGACGATCCAGAACAGCATCCCGCGATGGTAACTCGGCTCGCGAGCGAGCGCTCGGCCTAAGGCCAGACCTGGCGCTCAGCGTAGACGGCGGCGAGCCGCTCGAGCGCGACCGCGTACGAGGCGATGCGGAGCGAGCACCCCTTCCGCCGCGCCATGTCGACGACGTCGCCGTAGGCAGCGTACATCTTCTTCTGCAGGCGTCGATCCACTTCTTCGAGGGTCCACGTCTCGCAGCGCTTGTTCTGCACCCACTCGTAATAGCTGACCGTGACGCCGCCGCTGTTCGCGAGCACGTCCGGAATGACGTCGATGCTGCGCTGGGCGAGCACCTCTTCGCCTCCTGGGTTGCACGGACCGTTGGCGCCCTCGACGACGAGCTTGACCTTCATGGAGGCCGCCTCTTCGGCACCGATCTGATTCTCGAGCGCAGCCGGGACGAGGATGTCGGCCTCGGTCGCAAAAAACTCCTCACGCGTGATCGCTTCCCCTCCAGGATAGCCATCGATGGACCCATGCTCCTTCACGTACTCGCAGAGTTTGTGACCGTTGAAGCCTTCGGGGTTGTGACGGTAGCCGGTGTGATCACCGACCGCGATCGTCGACGCGCCGAGCTTGGAGAGCAGGATCGCGGTGTGCGAGCCCACGTTGCCGAAGCCCTGGATGATGTTGGTCGAGCCCTCAAGGTCGAACTTGTTGTCCTCGGCCCACCGCACGATGCAGTGCACGACGCCCTGGCCCGTCGCCTTGCCGCGCCCGTGCGTCCCGCCCGAGGCGACCGGCTTGCCGGTCACGACGCCCTTGACGCTCTCGTGGGAGAGGTAGCCCACCGTGTTCATGTACGTGTCCATCGCCCAGGCCATGGTCTGGGCGTTCGTGCCCATGTCGGGAGCCGGGATATCGTAACCAGGACCGATGTTGGAGCCGAGCGCGTGGATGAACCGACGCGTGATCTTCTGCAGCTCGCGCGTCGAGAAGGCGCGCGGATCGAACTTGATCCCGCCCTTGGCGCCGCCGAGCGGCAAGCCCATCAGCGCGCACTTCCACGTCATCATCGACGCGAGCGCCTTCAGGTCATCGAGCGAGACCCCCTGGTGGTAACGAAGGCCGCCCTTGTAGGGCCCGAGGATGTTGTTGTGCTGAATGCGGTAGCCCTTGAAGAGATGGATGCTCCCGTCAGCAAGGCGCACTGGAAAATGCACGATGATCTCTTGTTTGGGCTGGCTGAGCATCGTGCGGATGTCATCAGGCAAGCCGACGAGATCGGCCGCGACGTTCAGGTAACCTTGCACCACCTCGAAGAAGGCATACTTCGAACTGTTGTTTGGCTTGGAGGGTCGCGGACGTGCCGAAACCGGCCCTTCCGACGCGGGAGTTTGAATCGTGTCGTTCATGGATCTCGGCGCTTTGTAACCACGGTCCGGCAAATCATCAATCCTGGTCATCGCAAAATGTCGTTCTGCAACGCAGCGCGTTAGAAATGACGGCGTTCGCTTGCTGCTCTTCTCAGGGATTGACGAGGGGTTTGACGCCGGTCCACACGAGATACAGCAGCGTCAGCGGCCCAGTGATCACCACCGCGTCAATCCGATCGAGCATGCCCCCGTGGCCAGGAACGATCCCGCCAGAGTCTTTCACGCCGGTCGAACGCTTGAGCAACGACTCGCCGAGATCGCCCAGGACGCCTCCAATGCTGCCGAACAGGCCTAAAAACACGGCGTGCATCATGGGCAGATCGTGCAAGGTCACCGCCCGCATGATCAGCGCGCCAATGATGGCTCCTGCCACCCCGCCGACCGCACCCTCGATGGTCTTCTTGGGGCTGACGGCCTCGTAGAGTTTGTGTTTTCCGAAGAGCCGTCCCGCCGCGTAGCCGCCGGTATCCGAGGACCAGGCCAACACGAGACTCAACACGACGAGCGAAGCACCGTTCGGGTAGGTACGAAGCAGCGCTATCGATCCGATCCCGGCGCCAAGCCACAGCGGACCAAAGCAAGCCGCCGCCACATGCAGCGCAGACTTGGGGATCGGCCCCAGACGCCAAAGACCTAAAACCACGGCCGCGAACGGCAACATCAACGCGCTGCTCAGCAACCAACGAGGATCGCTCGGCCAAAGGTAGACGGATACCATGACCGCCCACAACATGCCGACCCCGACCACGCGCACGACCTTGTCCTCGCCATGGGTCATCGCGAACAGTTCGTTGACGGTGACGATCGCGACGACCAACAGAAACGCCAGCCAGGCCCAGGCCGGGCCTAGATACAGCAACGCCAAGAGAAGCGGCACCGCAACAATAGCTGTGGCGATACGAATGGTGAGATTGGATGCAGCCATCAGAGGATCGCTCGTGTTCGGTTCAGAAGGAGGGGCTTTCCACACGGCCAAAGCGGCGGTTGCGCCCTTGAAAGGACGCGATGGCGGCGAACAGATCCTCCGCCCCAAAGTCGGGCCACAGACGTGGACTGAATACCAACTCCGCATAGGCGCTGCCGTAAAGTAAGAAATTGCTGAGCCGTGTTTCGCCGCCCGTGCGGATGATCAGATCCGGATCGCCCACACGCTGGCTCGGAAGCCATTGCTTGACGGTGTCGACATCGATGTTGGCCGGGTCGATGTCGCCCTTCCGCGCCGCCTCTGCCAAACCCTTCGCGGCCGTCGCGATCTCTTCCTGCCCGCCATAGGAGAGCGCCAGCGTAAGGGTCATCTCCGCGTTCTCGGTCGATACATCCATCAACTCGTCGAGCACCCTGCGCACCGGTTCAGGTAGGCGCTCGAGCTGGCCGATCGCCGCGAGCCGAATGCCACGAGTCAGTATCTCCTCGCGCTCGTTGATGAGGTATTCGCCGAGGAGTTGCATGAGCGCCTCAACCTCGTCTTCCGGGCGCTCCCAGTTCTGGAAACTGAAAGCGTAGAGCGTGAGCGCGTCGATTCCAAGCCGCCGGCAGAGGCGAACCGTGCGCCGCACAGCGTGACTACCTGCTCGGTGGCCAGCCGAGCGCTTCTCACCGCGAAGCTCGGCCCAACGGCCATTGCCGTCCATGATGATCCCAACATGATT
>JAPYTK010000172.1 GCA_029941785.1 Polyangiaceae bacterium
TTCTTCGGGGAGCTGGGTTGGAACTTCGACGAGATCTGGCTGCCGTATTCCGGTCTTTACTTCAGCGACAACGTTTTGGCCGCCGCGATGACCTTCGATCACTTCTCCCGCAGCCTCGCGCGGCCCGAAGCAGGACCGCACTGCATGCCCCACTTCGAACCCGTGATGCGGTCCATGGGCGATTTTGCCGGGTGTGACGAGGACAACGAACGGCTCGTCAGCATTCCCGATGGAGCCTTCGGGACCGCGTTTGGTGATTTCGCGCACGGTGGCCGGTTGTTGGAGAATCGTCTCGACGCCAGTCAAGGCGAGTACGAGATCCAGTACACGCTCAACAGCGGTTCGTATTACGACAAGGCCCTCTCCGCGATGTTGATGACCGAGTCGGTCGACAACTTCATCTCCTTCTCTCGCAGCGACTACGCCGACAAGCGCTTTCGCGCGGTGTCCTTGGCGGATCTGTTCCCGGATGGATATCGTCGTTGGCTCGCCAATAATCTCACCGGCGACGACTTCATCAAAGGCGCCCGCGTCGCCGCCACCGAGGACAACGGTGGACCAGACGTCGATGACAACCTCTCGCCCGTCCACGGGATCGGCTGGACCTCGTGGTGGGGTGAGCAGCCAACCTCCTGCTTCCCGAAGGACGGGACCAACGTGTGCTCCCGATACACCTTCGACTACGACTCCCTCACGCTGAAGCGCACCGATCTCAGTGACGGGCCCGCCTTCGCCTCGGTGATCGATCCGCAGGTGGGCTGGGAACAACAGAAATTCCTCATCGCTTGGACCTTGCTCTACCTGCCTGAAAACGAGAAACAGATGTGGCTCGACCAGCTACGGATATGGGAACTCGGCAAGGACGCCGACCCGAAGATCGAGCCACGCATCGAACTGCACCTCCCTCACGGTAGGACCTACGTGGCGCGCACCTTTGGTCGAGAGACCATCTTCGGCAAGCAGGTGCAACGTGGAATCGCCGCACGAATGCTCGAGTATGCCAACGAGCTGATGTTCCGCGCCTACGAGACCACAGCAGTGGATCACGACGGGGACAACATCGTCGATTGGTATCGGGTGGTGCGCAACGACGATGGCGAGCCGATCGTGCGCTTCGACGCCACCATGACCACGCCCCTTCCCACCGATCCCCCGGAGACGACGGAACATCTCCAACCGGGCTGCGATCCGAACGACAACAGTCAATGCACCTGCACCGCCAACCGCGCGTGCATGGCGCTACAGGACTACGCCGAGCTGCCCTTCTTCCTGCGTCAAACGCTCGAGGCCTACAACCTCGCCGATCCGCAACTTCAAGGCTTCGATGGTCATTAGGTCCGCTTTCTCAGTGACCGCCCACGCTCCTCCATGGACTCCTTCAAACCGCTCTTTGACACCATGACACCATCACCTCCCGCTTCTCTTTCTCGGCCCAACAACGAGCGCCGAAGGCCCCGACGCTTCACGATCGGAGCACTCGCATGGTGTTTTGCATGCGCCATAATTGCCGCTTGCGCCCGAGGAGGTGGCGTCGGGGGAAATGGCGAGACCGAGCCGGGCGCGACCTCCCCCCCTGAGGCAGCGAGCGGTGCGGGTGGCAGCGGCCACGCGGGTGGTGCGGGTTTTGGCTCCAGCAGTACCGGTGGGTCGGCGCCAACCGAGGCGGTGGCCTTCGTCAGCGGAACGGTGCTCGCGCCGGAGGGAACGATCCCCATCAGTGGCGCGCTCGTCTACGCCACCCAAAAGGAGGTCAGCCCCATTCCTCAAGTTGTATTTTGTGACCGATGCGTCGAGCTGCCGGCCTCCGCCGCCTACACCTTCAGCGCTGCCGACGGCACCTTCTCCCTCGGGATCCCTGCTACGGGCGACTGGACGATCGTCACGCAAAAGGGGGCCTTCCGCCGGCTACAAGCGGTGAGCGTCACGCAGAGCATGGACCAGCATCTCGATGACGCTGCCACCACCCTACCCGCCAAACGGAACCCCGCCACCGGGGACGAAATTCCGAAAATGGCCGTGGCTACGGTCGAGGTCGGGACCTGGGACAACATCAGCAACAGCTTGGCCAAGCTGGGACTCGGAACCGTCGACGGCTTTGGAGATCTGAAGCCCGGTAGCGAGAACTTCGACGTCTATGGTCCGAAGAGTACACACGGCGAGGCCGCCACCTTGCTGAACGACTACCAAGTACTGTCTCAGTATCACATCGTCTTCTTTCCGTGCGCTGTCGACTGGCCGGACGGCTACCTAACCGATCCCAAAGTCTTGGCGAACCTCCGCGACTTCATGCGAGCCGGGGGCCGGATCTACGCGACCGACTACTCCTACGACATCCTCAAACGCGCATTCGAGGAACCGATTAGCTGGCTGCACGACACGGGGAGTTTCGGCGCGGCGGAAACGTCGGAGTACGACGCGCCGGCGACGGTCATCGACCAAGACATGGCAGCGTGGCTTGCGGCGCAGGGGGTCAGCTCGTTCACGCTCGAGTCCAACTTCACGGTGGTTGACGCGGTGCAGAGTTATCAGGCACCGGACGAAGACGGCAAGACGATCACGATGAACCCGAAGGTTTGGGTAAACGCCGCTGTTCCGGGCGAAGGGGATCGACCGGCCACGATCAGTTACCAGTACGGTTGCGGCCGAGCGCTCTTCTCCACGTACCACACCGAGCCGTGGGGCCTCGACCAGGCGATGCCCCAAGAACTCGCCCTGCTCTACACGATCCTCGAAGTGGGGGTTTGTCTCGGAGAGCTTCCTCCGCCCAAGTGATCCACGCCGCCTCGGACAGTTCACCGCTTCCTCCCCCTACGCACTCCTTGCTCACTCCACCACCGTGAACGCTCTTTCCTTCCCCTCCGATTTCCTCTTTGGAGCCGCCACCTCGGCATACCAAATCGAAGGCGCCCACGACGCGGACGGCAAAGGTCCGAGCATTTGGGATCAGTTCGTACAACAACCCGGCCGCATCGCCGACGGCACCACCGGACAGACCGCGTGCGACCACTACCGACGCTACCGTGAAGACGTCGCGTTGATGGCGCACCTGAACCTCCAAGCCTACCGTTTCTCGATCGCCTGGCCGCGCGTCATGCCTGAAGGAGAGGGGCGCATCAACGAACGGGGCTTGGACTTCTACAGTCGCCTCGTAGACGAACTCCTCGAGCAAGACATCATCCCCTTCGCGACCCTGTACCACTGGGATTTGCCCGCCGCGCTCGAGCGACGTGGCGGTTGGACCCAGCGGGACACCGCCGCCCGCTTCGCCGATTTCGCCTATCAGTTGGGTAGGCGCTTGGCCGATCGCGTCACGCATTGGATCACCCTCAACGAACCGCTGGCCTCGGCAGCGATGGGCTACTTGTACGGGCTTCACGCGCCAGGTCACGACGCTCAGTTGCGCAACTTTCTGCGAGCTTCCCACAACCTCAATCGCGCTCATGGCGCTGCCTGCAGCGCGCTACGTGCGGTCGACAAGGACCTCGTCATCGGCGCGGCACATGTCACCTCCTCCATCTATCCCGCATCGAGCCGAACACCCCGATTCGTCGTCGACATCGCCCACCAGTTCGTCAACGAGTTGTTCTTGATGCCGCAACTTCGTGGCGAATATCCATCGTTCGTCGGCCGGCTGATGCGCTGCCTGAACCCCGACTTCCGCTCTTCGGACCTGGCAGAGATCGGCCCTTCACTCGATTTCGTCGGGGTGAACAACTACACGCGACGTGTCGCTCGTTTTTCCCCGAATCCTCTGCTTCCGTTTTCCTTCGTGCCTCCTGATCCTGCAACCGCGCGCACCACGGACATGGGCTGGGAGATCTTCCCGCGAGGCATCTACGACATTCTCAAGTGGTTGCAGGACGATTTCGACAACCCCACGGTGTACATCACCGAAAACGGCGCCGAGTTCGAAGACGAGCCCTCCAAGGACGGGTCTGTCCACGACGCGCGACGGATCGACTTTCTGTCGGATTACCTGCAGCAGGTTCACCGAGCGATCGCTGAGGGCGCCGACGTGCGCGGCTACTTCGTGTGGTCCCTCCTTGACAACTTCGAATGGAACCACGGCCTCGCAAAACGTTTTGGTCTCGTTCATGTCGACTACCCGAGCCAACGCCGGACGATCAAGGACAGCGGGCTCTGGTACCGGGAGATCTGCCGCCACAACGCGCTGCCGACCGCCGCGAACACCCCACCCTAGAAAGAAGCTGCACCATGTTGTCCTCTTCGCCAAGCGCGCCGACAAGAAGGCGTTCGCCGTCCTCGGATCTGTCCCATCATGCCCCCCCTACGCAGGAAAACTACGGGTCATCGAGCAGTCGATCGACGAGCATGGCCCCCCTCCCGACCGGGGCCTTGAACCGCTTGGCCGACGCGATCGCGATCGCCACGATCTCCTACGACGATCGGGACGCGGTCGATCGCGAGGCCTTCTCGGCCTTCCACGACCTGCTCGAGCAAAGCTTTCCGCGGCTTCACCAAAATCTCTTGCGCGAAGTCGTGGCCGAGCACTCGCTGCTGTACTGCTGGCCAGGATCCGATCCGGACTTGGAGCCCATTCTCTTTATGTCGCACATCGACGTGGTCCCGATCGAAGCTGGAACCGAAGAGGACTGGGCACATCCACCGTTTGGAGGCGTGTTGGCCGAGGGCCACGTCTGGGGCCGAGGCACCATCGACACCAAGAGCACCTTGATGGCGGTGATGGAAGCCATCGAGTCCTTGCTCGAAGCGGGCATGAATCCGCGACGCAGCGTGTATCTCGCTTTTGGACACGATGAAGAGGTCGGTGGCGCCCAGGGAGGTGCGGCAATCGTCGCCTTGCTTCGGCGACGAGGTGTCCGCTTCGAGTACGTGCTCGACGAAGGAGGCGCAGTGGTGTCGGGCCAGATGTTCGGTATCGCGCCCAGCGTGGCGGCGGTCGGTACCGCTGAGAAGGGAATGGTCAACGTCGAACTGTCCACCCACGGGGACCAGGGACACGCATCGATGCCCCGCCCTGACAACGCGACGAGCCGGCTCTGTCGCGCGGTGACGAAAGTGGAAGCCTCCCCTTACCCTCTGCGCATGACCGCGACGATGGCCAGCCTGCTCGCGCAACTCGCCGATCACATGCCTTGGCCCCGCCGGATGCTGCTGAAGAACCTCTGGTTGTTCGAGCATTGGGTGGTGCGCGAACTGGCCCGCGATCCAGTCATGGCCGCCGCCATGCACACCACTCAGGCGACGACGATGTTGGAGGGAAGCTCCAAAGCCAACACGCTCGCATCACGCGCACGGGCGGTCGTCAACGTTCGTCTGCTCGAGGGCGACGACAGCGCCGGTGTGATGGCCCGGATCAAACGCACGATCGATGACCCAGAGGTCGAGATTCGGTTGATGGACGAGCTCGGCCGCAGCGAACCGGTGCCCCCATCGAGCATCGAGGCCCCGGCCTTCGACGCCCTGCGCGAAACGGTCGCCGAGCTGTTTCCAGACGCCGTGATCATTCCCCACACCGTCGCGGGCGCCACCGATTCACGGCAGTTTGCTCCATTGTGTGACAACATTTATCGCTTCGCGCCCATGCGGCTACAGGCAGACGATTTGTGCCGGATCCATGGCACGGACGAGCGACTGTCCTTTGAGAACTACCGCACCATGGTCGCGTTCTTTCGGGCGCTCGTGACCCGTGGTGTGGGCTGATGGACGTCGCGACGGGCAGCGCCTCGGAGAGCCCTCGCGGCTCGTCGATGAGCGGACGCGAGTGGTGCACCTTCGTGCTGCTCATCTTGATGTACGTGTTCCTGATGGCCGACTCTCGTTTGATGTCCGCCATCGTGCCAGAACTGTCAGCGGAGTACGGCGTGAGCAAACAGGCCCTCGGCCTTGTCGGCACCGCCTTCGTGTTGACGGGTGCGGTGACCGCGCTGGCGGTCGGCTTCTGGTGCGACCGGTGGTCACGGAAGAAGTTGTTGCTGATCACCGTCGTGGTAGGCGAGATCCCGTGTCTGCTCACGGGCTTCGAGTGCTTCACCAGCTCCTTCGCCGCCTTCACCGTCTTGCGCATGCTCACCGGAATTGGCATGGGTGGTATCGGTCCTATCACCTACAGCCTCGTCGCCGACTACTTTCGCGAGGAACATCGGGCCAAGGCTGCGGCCGGGATCACCGTGGCGTGGGCGGTGGGGATCTTGATGGGGCCATCATTGGCCGGATACCTCACCAACAGCTACGGCTGGCGGCTCGGCTTCCTTCTCGCCGCGGCGCCCAACTTTCCCTTGGCTCTGCTCTTCGCCCGCGTCGCCAAGGAGCCACGGCGAGGGGCGCGTGACCCCGCCCCGAAAGTCAAACGCCCGGCGAGCGGAGCGGGCAATTGGAGACGAGTCCTCGCCAATCGGGTGAACGTCGCGATGTACGTGCAAGGCCTATTCGGTGCGATCCCGTGGGGGATCACCGGGTTCTGGGCCATCTACTATTTCGAAACCGTTAGCGGCATGAGCAAAGCGAACGCCACCTCGCTGCAGAACCTCGTGGGCCTCGGCGCCATCCTCGGAACCGTCGCCTTTGGCGTCCTCGGTGATCGACTCCATCGACGTCGGCCAAGTCGGGTGCCACTGATGTGCGGCGTCGGAGTCTTGATCGGGATTTTGCCCTTCCTCACCCTCTTCCGGTGGTCCGTCCAGACCACCAGCCTCGCGCTGCTCCTCCCCATCGCGCTCCTCGCCGGTTTCATCGCCGCCTGTGCCGGAGCGAACATCAAGGCCATCGTCATGAACAACAACGCGCCTGAGCAGCGCGGTGCGGCCTTTGGCGTGCTCTCATTGACCGACAGCATCGGCCCCGGGCTGGGGCCACTGCTCGGCGCCATGTTCTTCGAGTGGTGGGGTATGCGCGCCGGAATGAACTTCGCCATCGCCTGGTGGGTTCCATGTGGCTTTGCGTTCATCATCTGCGCGCTCATGCTCGAGCGCCGCAGGCGAAACTCGATGTCGGTGCGGTGTTCCTGGGCCGTTCCGACCTGATTTGCGACCGATTCCCGACTATATTGTCAATATGCATCGTTTTGCGCTCATAGCTTTCCTATTGTTGCTGACCGGCGTCGTAGCCGCCCAAGAGGGCCCACCATATCCTCCGCCAAGTCCTGCCCCCGTGCCGCCGCCGCCTCCGCCAGCTCAGCCTCCGCCACCGGCGGGACCACCTACCGCCGCGCCCCCCGCGCCCTACCCTCCCTATCCCCCCTACGGACAAGCGCCTCCGAGGTACGCTCCTGCTCCGGTGCCGCACCGACCCTACCCACCGCTGAAAACGCAGGGCCCCGCCTCCATTGAGTATAAGGACGGTGCTCGCATTCCCCCGGGTTATCGCCTCACCACGCGCTCCCGAAAGAACGTCGCCGCCATCGGTGGGGCTGTGTTCTTGCTGGGCTATGTACCCGCCATCTACGTAGCGGGGATCGCGTCGGCCACCGCTAGCGATAATTTCGATCCGCTGTTCGTTCCCGCTGTGGGTCCGTTCATTACCATCGTGACGGCCGACGCCAGCTTCGCGGGCGGATTTTGGCTCTCCATGCTCGGCATCGCTCAGACTGGCGGACTGGTGACTGGCGCAGTTGGGCTCTTTCTTCCCGACAAGAAGCTGCTCCTGCGCATCGGAAGCTCGCCGCATGCGCCGTCACTCTCATTCACTCCCGGCGGAGCGGTCGTCCACGGAACATTTTAGCCGCTAGACGTCCTCGATGAACGCTGGTGCATTCCAACATCAGAGGACAGGTCGATTTGAGCCGCTGCAACCAGGCAGGACGGCGAGTGTTCTGCCAATGAAGGCCTTTCTTTGGCAGGCCCCGCGGCGACGGAAAAAATGAATGACCCGCTCGATACCGGCAACAGAACGAGAGTAGATGGCTTCCAAAGCCCGTTGACCGACAATGAGCGAACCATGGAGAAGGCATGAGAATTTCAGCAGGAGCCCGCAGGCTCCTCATACGGAGCGGGGTCGCCAAGTTGCTGTACCGTTCCGAGGCGGTGAAACGCTTTTACCGCCGATGGATACGTGACCGACTCGGCGACCAACCCAATAACTACAACATCCAGTTGAGCAGCATTTGCAACGCGCTTTGCGTCTTCTGTACCTACCCCCAGCTCAAGGAATCGGGGACCCCGCAGCTCCATATCAGCGATGAGAGCTTCGATCGTGCGATTGAGCTGATCCGCAAGCAGCCGCGACCCATTGTGTGTTTTACGCCGACGACCGGCGAGGTCCTGGTGAACAGCCGTTGGGCCGAGCGAGTGCAGACCGCCCTGGATCTGCCGTTCGTGCGGGAGGTGTACTTCTATTCCAACGCCATCTCGCTCAACCGCAAGAACATCGATCGTCTGCTCGCTTTGAAGAATCGCGAAAAGCTTCGGGTCAATTTCTCAACGGGCGGCACCGATCGCGAACTTTACCACGCCATGTATGGTGTCGACCGCTTCGACAAGGTCGCTCGGAACATCAACGCCCTGTTCGAGGTGCTCGCGGAGCGGGGCGAGAGCGTGCCTGTCGGGGTCGACGTCAAGTTGCGGCCCGGTGACCGCGTGTCCAACGACTTGCTGGAGAATACCTACAACAAGGCCGGCTACCGGTACGCCCAGTTCATCCAGTCCAACGAACTCAGCGACCTCGGTGGTGTGGTCGCGGGCGAGTTTACCATCCGCTACAAGCTTCAGGCGCGGGACAACCGGCCCTGCCATGGACTGGGCAACTTCCGCTTCGCGGCGAACGGGGACATTTGGCTGTGCGGCTGCGCCTTCTCCGAGCCCCCCGGATCCACGGAACTGCGGGTCGGGCACGCCAAGGGGTGGGCAGATCTGGCCGCCGCAGAGGAGCACCAGCGGACCTTGGCGGACGCGTGGCGCGACCACAACGATGTCCCCGAACCCTGCAAGCATTGCCCCATCTACCAGCCGGAGCCAGCCTCCGCCGCCCGCGAGCGACGGTCAGCACCGCTCCCGCCCTCTGACCGCCCAGTGAGGTTGCCCGTCCTCAACCATTGACGCCGGCAGTCGGCGAGGTCGGCCCGTCGACACGAGAGGCATCTTCACTTCGGCAAGCAGCCTCACCGAGATTGAGAAAGGAATTTGGTTTTGAGCACAATCATTCGAAAACTCTCCCGCCTGATCGGCATGAACCTCAATTGGCTCCGCACGTCGCAGCTCAGCTGGCGGACACGGTTGAGCTATTACGCCCACGGCACGATCGCCGTCGCCCGCGACCGTTTGACCGGAAAGAAATGGGTGCGCCACCTCGGGCAGTCTTTCTTCTACGACAGCCCGATCACCCCATTGCTTCTCATGCAGTATCCGAAGGAACTTCAGGACCGAATCATCGAGAACGCAACCGATCCCATTCGAACCGTCCTGGATATTGGCGGCAACATCGGCCAATTTAGTGCAACGCTGCACAAGCTTGCTCCCGACCTTGAGAGCATCGACATCTTCGAGCCCAACCCCGCCATTTTCAGTCTGCTGGAGAAGAACGTCACGAACCTCCCCGGAGCCACGGCCTTCAACTTGGGCATTGGCCCCGCCGGGCTCTCTCCGTTCTACTTCACGCCTGGGTATTCCGCGGTGGGCTCCCTCATTGCAAACAACGCCATGTACCGTCCAAGCAGCGAGCTGACCGTGTCTGATGTTAAGCTCGTTTCCGACGTCTCAGTGGTCACGGGTCGCCGCCACTACGACCTGGTCAAGATCGATGTGGAAGGATTCGAGTACGAGGTCGTGGAGGCCATTGAGAACCTCGCCATGCGTTATCTCTTCATCGAGATCACCGGACCGGCGAAAGAGAAGTCGCACACCACGTCGGAGCTGTTCGCTCTGCTTCGAAAGAAGTTCGGCGCCTACGAGGTACGATTCCAATCCCAAGGCGATAGCGACTCTACGGTGTTCGAAATGCTTCTCGAGTTTTCACAGGCCAAGGGCGATTCGCGGCAAGATCCATGTCAGCCCCCCGATACTCAGCCCAGCATCGACTCTCCGCAAGCGGAGGCCGACGGCCCTTCAGCCCAACAGCTCCAGGATTGCGCTTAGGACAAAGGATATTCACTTCCGATAAGGCTCAATAAAGGACCCTCTTCGGGACCCCATTGCAAAGCGAAGCGGCTTCGTCTGCGGCCCGAAAAGGCCTGCGGCGGGCCTCCACGCAAAAGTCATTCGGACAAGTGCGTGGCGCACGTGTCTTGGCCACATGAACCGACATACGCAACGTGATCGCCCCACGTGCTGCCAGGCCACGCAACACATTCCCGGGCGGGCCCTGATGAAATGGCCACTGATTATCGTCGCGTTGAGCCTGGTGGGATGCGCGAACGGGGCCGCTTCCGCCGGCGATCGGACAACGGTTAGCCCCGCGCAACTACACGCGAAATTCCTATCTGAAGAGCTTCCCTGCCCCAACGACTCTCGATTGGTCCCAAGCATAGAATTTCGGCGAGCCAACGGCTGCAACTGGTCGCCGCCGATCAACAGGTGAGTACGGATACCCCTCCGCGACGTGCCACCCCGGCATGGAACGCCGGGTCGCGTCGCACTTCCATCTCGCGCGGTTTGTCCCGACTTTCGTGCCAATGACGGCCTCCATCGAGGCTGCGCTCTTCTGGACAAGCTCGCACTTCAGCCGCACAATGAACATCGTGAAATACATGACGCGGTGGTGCGCTACGAAGACGGGATCGAGAACCTGACCTTCCAGAATGTCACCTTCGCAGATCCCTTGAAGGACGGCGGGGGCGCCGATCCGGTCGGCCTGCTGTTCGAGAACGCCCTCTTCGTTGCCGCAACGGTGCCAGCCGAGGCGGCGGCCGAACCCTCGAACATGGCCGCCGACGCGAGCTTCTTTGTGGAGCGGGCCGCCAACGATTTCCACCTCGCCCCCGACGCGCCCGCCATCGACGCCGGGAAGGCGATCTCCGAGGTCGACACCGATCGGGACGGCGTCACCCGACCCAGCGGTTCGGCCTACGATGTCGGCGCCTACGAGTGGACCGACAGTCCCCCAACGAGCGGAGCAGGCGGCGGCGGAACCACGGGCACGACGACACAGGAGGCGGCGACGCGACGAGCAACGCGAGCGGCGTGGGCGGCGGCGCGACCACGGGAGGCTCGCCCGCCAGGGAGAACGATGCAGGCTGTGGTTGTCGCCACGCGCAGGGAAGCGGCGGGTCCTGGTGGCTGCTGTTGCTGATCGCGCCGTTCACCTCCCGACGCGTTGCGCGGCAGTCGCCCCGGATAAGGGGGGCCATGGCCTCTTGGATCTCAGCCGGCCTTCATGACGATGAACAAGACGAGCGCCAAGCAAAACAAGCCACCCAGCGTGGAGATGGTCAGGATCAACCCGCTCGCCGTGGCCGCCTTCAACGGATCGCCCGGTTTGCCCCCGGCCCGAGCGCAGACGCGGTTGCTCAGCGGCCCCAGGAAAAATTCGGAGAGGATGAGCGCGTACAGCACGGACATCAGCGCGACCGCGACGCCAGCCCCCACCCGCTCGACCGCGTTGAGGTTCTTGAAAATATCGACCAGGCCCATGATGAACCCGACGGCCCCAGACGCCAGCGCGATCATCCGGATCGTGGACAAGACGGTCACGTGACGGGCAGCGTCTTCGGGGGCGATCTCATCTGTACCCAGCGCGGCCTTGAACGCGCCCATCAGATCGCGGCCCGAGTGATGCGCCAGGCTCAGGAAGACGGTGGCGCCAAGGACGAGGAGACCCGCGCCCCCATGCACGAGGTCGAAAAAATCGCCACCTTCCAACTTGAACGCGAGCGCGATGACCCCGAGCCCCAAAAGACCGAACAGAAACTTCATGTGCCCTCTCCATCTGACCGCAAGCTTGGCGCGTTCGCGGCCGTAGCCACCACCAAACCGAATTTTGGCCGTCCGTTAAAGGTAACATATCGATTCCCAGCTGCAACGACGGTCGAGCAGAGCGGCCCGCGGCTCTCCGCCGCGTGGAACACCGCGCCCACATCACGCTCGGGCCCACCAGAAGCAGTCAGGCGACAATTATTGACACTGCCACGTATTGCTTTGGAAGCTGCACCAACAACCGCCATCCGAATACGAACAAAAATTGCCCGTGTCGTCGCACATGTCGCCGTTCATGGGTTTTGTTGCAGGACATGTCGCGCAGTCCCAGCTGCCGCCGGGCCCTTGCGTGTCGTCACATTCGCATTCGGTGTTGCCGTAGCTGCATTCGGCGTCGGTGTCGCTGCAGTCGGTGTCGTCCATCGGTTCCTGCGCTGGGCAGGTGTAGCAGCGCCACTGCGTGTTGCTTGGTCCCGGCGGGTTGTTGCAGTCACATGTTTCGCCCGCGTAGTCACACGTCTGGGAGGTGTCCTGACAGGATTCGCCTTCGGTCGGCGCTGGCATCGGGCAGGTGAAGCAGGTCCACAT
>JAPYTK010000173.1 GCA_029941785.1 Polyangiaceae bacterium
CATCGGACTCATCCGCGTGGCCGACGGTCTGGGCGAAGTGCTCGACGAGACGACTCGTCCTACGCGCAAGGGTTTCGGCGGCGCCATCGATCTGTTGGTCATCGGGGTTGGGCTGACCTCACTCTTGCTCACCGGCGCAGCACCCCTGAAGCCGCCCTCAGCACTTACCGCCGCAGCGACGCCACCCGCCAAGCGTCCCGCCGCAAAGGAGCTGAAGCTCGCGACCCACGTGAGGGTCTACCACCTCGATCCCGCCGTGGCCTACGACGAAGCGAGCCGCCGGATCCTCGATGCCACCATGGCACGACTTGTCCGGTTCGATGCCCAAGGCCGAACGGACATGCAACTCGCCAAGCACGTGCAGATCTCGCCCGATGGGCTTCGGTACCGTTTCGACTTGCGCTCTGGACTGCAATTCCATGACGGCACGCCCCTGCTGGCGGTCGACGTCAAGCGGTCGCTCGAGCGCACGCTCCATCCCAAGACTCCATGCCCGGCCGCCGAACTATTTCGAGCGATCACCGGTTTCGAATCTTACCGCTCCAACCAAAAGAGCCGGCTCAGCGGCGTCCAGGTCGTGGACGATCTGACGTTACGGATCACCCTCGATCATCCCGACGCGTCTTTCCTGTCCGCCCTGACGATGGGCTTTGCTGCACCGGTATGCACCTCGATGGGGGCACACGCCACGCTGAGCAAGCCGTCGCTTCCCTGCGGCGCCGGGCCGTTTCGGGTCACCCATTTCGACTCAGGACACAGTGTCCGGCTCTCGCGGTTCGAGTCGTATCACGAGCGCTCCCTGCCGCGGATCGACCAGATCCAGTTAGCCTTTGGCATACCCGCGCGCACCCAACGTTACCAATTTGAGGCCGGAGAGATCGACATCATCAGCGAACTCTCGGGCGTCGACACGGCCCGATTTCTCCGCGCACCCGCTTGGGCGCCGCAACGAACCTGGGTGCGCCGCGCGCACACCAACGGCATCTTTCTCAACACCGCGCTGCGCCCCTTCGATAACCGCCATCTCCGTAGAGCGGTGGCCTTTGGCATCGACCGGGAACAACTTTCACGAATCAACCCCCAGAACGAAGTCAGCACGCGCATCGTACCTGCCGCACTGTTGCCCCCCCCCGCCACAGCGAACACGAATCGTCGCGCCAACGTGCCGGCTGCCTTGAGAGAAATGCAGCTCGCCGGGCACCCCTACGATCCCGCCACCCAGCGGGGAGGTTACCCCTACGAGATCCCCTATCTCGTCGTTCCAGGCACCTTCGAGCAAATGGCGGCAGAGGTCTTTCAGCAGCAACTCGCGCGCATCGGCATTCGGATACGCTTGGAACTGCTCAACTGGGCCGCCATGCTTGAGCGCGTTGGCACCCGCGGAGCCGCCGTGATGGGTTGGCGAGGCTGGGCGGCGGATTATCCCGACCCTTCCGCGTTCTTCGAGCCCACGCTCAGCAGTGCCGCGATCGCGGACCACGGCGGGCAAAATGTCTCCTTCTTCTCCGACCCGAGGCTCGACGCACTGCTCGCCAGAGCCGACCGGGAGACAGGTCACCTTGAGCGCCTCCGTCTGTTCGAACAAGCCGAGGACTTGGTGCGCGAGGAGGCGCCGTGGATCCCGGTCTACGCACCGAGAATGCTTCATGTGTGGCACAAACACGTGCGCCAGTACGACCCGCGGTCGCCCTATGCCCTCGAACAACTACAGCTCGTCAGAGGTGCGCGATGACCCGCATCGTCCTGCGCGTGGGAAAGCGACTGGCGTGGGCGATCGCCATGCTGGTCGCGATCGTGAGCGTCGCGTTTCTCATCGCCCACACCTTGCCAGGTGACCCCGCACAGTTGCTTCTCGGCCCGCAAGCAAACGCGCGCACGGTGGCCAAAGCGCGAAAGTTGTATCAACTCGACCAGCCCCTCTCCGCCCAGTACGTCGCCTACTGGCGCCGCCTCGCAAAAGGGGATCTCGGCTACAGCTACCGTTATCGTATGCCCGTCACGAAGTTGATCGCCAAGAAGGCACCAGCATCGGTTCAGCTCGCTCTCGCCGCGCTGTGGATTCAGCTTTGGTTCGGGATCTGCCTCGGCATCGTGGCGGCGATGCGCCAAGGCAGCTTCACCGATCGCGGTTTGATCGGTCTCGTGCTGCTCGGCGTGAGTACACCCACGTTCATCACCGGTCTCGCCCTGCAATACGTTCTCGCCTACCGCTTCGGCTGGGTGCCCTACGACGGCTATGGACAATCGACGACCGACACGCTGTTGCACCTGATCCTGCCGGCGCTCACCCTTGGACTATACGGTGCGGCCTTGTACGCGCGGCTCAGTCGTGACGAGATGCGACGAGCCTTGGACACCGACTACGCTCTCGCGGCACGGGCCCGAGGCGCATCCATGTGGCGCGTCACGACCCATCACGCCCTTCGGAACGCCGCCGTTCCGATCGCGACACTCATGGTACTCGAATTCGGCGCGCTCGTCGGTGGAGCGATCGTGACCGAGAAGTTATTCCGCTGGCCAGGTATGGGCGCGATGGCCGTGGACGCGATGGTGAATCGCGACGGGCCGGTCATCTTGGGTACGATCCTGTTTTCAGCCGCCGCCATTCTCATCGCGACGCTCCTTCTCGACGCGGTGGCCGCACTGATCGACCCGCGTCTACGTACGGGAAGCTCGCGACGCGACGCGGTGGGCTAGCGCTTGCGCGCCTTGCAATAGCCCGTGCGCAGGTATTGCCCCTTCGTCGCCGTTGACGCGCAAGAGTCGTAGACCTTCTTGGCCTCTTTCGGCTTGAACACGCACTCGTAGGCCATGCCGAGCGCGAAGTAGGCGTCGGCATTCTCTGGTTCCTTTTTGATGGCGGCTTTGCCCATCAGGATCGCTTGTTTGCAGCGACCCCGATTCAACAGAGCCATCGCCTCCTTGCGCGGGTCGTCGACCTGCGGCAACTCCTCTGCGCCGTCGTCCTCCGCAGCCGTTGCAGATGCCGAAGGCGCCGCTGACGGCGCTGTAGCTGACGCCGCGCTCGCCTCGATCGTCGGCACTGCGGTCGCAACGGCCGTCGCCTGCGTGGTCGCGGTCGGCATGGCGGATGTCACGGTCGCAGTGGGAAGCACCGGGGTGCCCTTCGACTCGCTGGGGAGCTTCTTGGTCAGGACCACAAACAGAAGCACCGCAGCGAGGGTGCCGACGACGACGCCGACCACTTTCATGTTGCGCTTCTTGCGTGCGAGTTGCTCGTCACTCAAGTACACCGGCCGACCACTGAGCGGATCGTAATCATCCTCTTCGAAAACCGGCTCTTCGGGGGGCATGCTCCCGAAGAAGTGGTCGCTCACTCCACTCGACGACAATCCCGTCGCTTCGTCCCTTGGCAGCCCGGAGAACGGCTCCTCGTCCGCATTGGCGGCCATTCGGCCCCGACCGGCATCGTCGCTGTACCGCCCGTCGCTCGAAGGTTCGTCGCTGTAGGGCCCATCGCTCGAAGGTTCGTCGCTGTAGGGCCCATCGCTCGAGGGTTCGTCGCTGTACGGCGCGTCGCTCAAGGGTTCGTCGCTGTACGCCTCCATTTCATGCAAGGACTCCCTGTCGAATAGACCGCTGTTGCGACTCGGCCTATCGACCGGCGCCTCGGGAAGGATCGCATCGATCTCGGCGGGATCCACCGGATCCATCGAGTCAGAATCCGCACGGCCTCGGCCCACGTCGTCATCATCGCTCGGCGGTGCGTCCTCGCCCCGTCCTCCTTCGGCTGGGAGATCGGCAAGCAGACCGCTCGTTTGCCGGCTCGCGACGGCCCCTGACAGAAGTCCCTCGCGACACAGCTGCCCCACGGCCGCGAGCGTCGAACAGTCGTCGAAGGGCGACTCGTCGAGCACATCGAAAATTGTGCGTTTCCCATTGAACAGCCGAATCACGCCGTTGATTTCATCGGGGATCTCATTCATCCGCGCGAGCAGTTCGGCACCGTCTACCACGAGGATGCGTTCCCCCGTTGGCAACTCCGCCAAGAGTCGCTTGAACTGAGCGACGTGTCGAAACCCCTGCGCAAGCGCGTCCTCGAGCGAGGTCTGAAAGGTGCGCGACGGCGCCTTGCCGAGAGGTGAAAGTTCAAAAATCGCTTCGGGCCACGTCAGGGTGCGAAAGAGAGCTTCCTCCGCTCGTAGATGCCTAAGCTTCGCGTCAAACACTTCGCCGCGATGAAAGCTCAGCCACGCCGTCTGGTCTTGGTAACGAATATCCACGCGCACCGACGCCTGCCCCTCTGCGACGCCGCGGAGGTAATCGCCGAGCGCCAGATGAGCCGTGTCGGCACGACAATCGGCGGTCGCACCGGCACCGAGTTGTGCGAGGATCCGGCGGGCGATTGCCGTGCGCACGCCACTTACGACATCTGTCGCACGCGCCGGCGCTAGCAGCGTCTCGTCCGCAATAGCCTCTGCACGGTCACGGTCCGCACGATTCACGATCAGGACCAGGGCCGGCCGAGGTGCGGCCTCGTCAGCCAATTGCTCGGCGAAGCGCAAGGGGTCGCGTGCCTCCCCGGCAGCGAGCACCAAGACGGCCGCGGGCGCCATGTTGTCCACAACATCGAGAGCCTTCGCCTCGTCGCACACGATGCGCACGCCGTAATTGGCGTTCTCGAGCCCAGCCTTGAACTCTCTGGCGTTCGCCACGTCACGCGCAAAGACGAGAACCTGTGTCATTTCCACGGTGGCGGACCTTAGCATGAACTTTGGAACGAGTTACGCGAATGCATAGCCCAATTGCGCACGGAGTGCCCCTAGTGCCTGTCCTACGGCCAATTTCAGTAACGATCGAGCCGCTACCATGGATTGACCACTTCCTCCCGCTGCGGTGGCGGAGGCGGTGGAGGCGGTGGTGGAGGCGGTGGCGGCGCGGGCGCACGACCGCGTGGCTGCCGTAAGACCGTCGGTTTGGGCGGCACGACCGCGGAAGCGGTAGGTGTCTTGTCCGCATGGCTCGGGGGAGGCTCTGCACCATGAGCAACACTCGCGCTAGGGGCTGCAGCCGCATCGTCGGTAGTACTCGCCATAGGGGGCGCCATTTCGCTAGGCGCCCCAGCAACCTTCGCGGCTTCAACCTTCTGACCCACCCCACGCGAGGCGGACGGCGTGGTCGCCTCGCGGGTCTCCGAAGTCGCCCAGCGCGCGTGGCGCAGGCCCCAAACCAACCCTCCGCCTAGAACACCGAGCACGACAAAGATCACCACGACCATCGCTCCAGTGACGCGCCGCGGCTGCTGTAGAGTGCGTGTGATCCGCGCGGGGGCTTGACGCGCCGACCGCAATCTCATGGGTCGTCCGCCCACGCGACTCGATGGTGGCGGGTGCTCGCCCGCTAGCAACGCCGTACGCGCCGCGTCGAGAGCCGCTTTCATATCGTCCATCGTCTGGAAGCGCGCCGCCGGGTCCTTTTCGAGGCAACACATCACGATCCCCTCCAGAGGGTGGCCCGCGAGATCAGAAGCCACGACGGCGAACGGTTGCGGCTTCTCGAACATGTGTTGGGTGACGACGCCCATGTAGGTATCCGCTTCGAAGGGGATCTTGCCGGTGGCGCATTGGTACATCAGCACGCCGAGAGCATAGATGTCGGTGCGTCCATCGATGGGGTGTCCCTGAGCTTGTTCCGGCGACATGTAGTGCGGCGTGCCGAAGACCATGCCCTTTTGCGTCTGACGACTGGATCCGAGCACCTTTGCCACACCGAAATCGAGCACACGCACCGCACCACTTGGCTCGATGCGCAGATTTTCCGGCTTCAGATCCCGATGCACGATGCCGGCCGCATGCGCGGCGCCCAGCGCCCCGGCAAGCGTGGACATCATGTCGAAAATGGTCTCGATCGACAATCGGCCCTGCTGCCGCAGAATCATGCCCAGGGAGTGACCTTCCACGTACTCCATGACGAAATACGGCAAGGTCACGGCGCCCAGCTCAGGGAGGATCTTCGCGTCGATCTCACCGAAGTCCGTCACCTCGACAATCGCGTGATGATCGATGGCCGCGGTCGCCTTCGCTTCGGCCACCAAACGCGAGGCCACCGTCGGATTGGAGGCAAACTCGCGACGCAAGACCTTCATCGCGAAGGGGTTGCTGAGCGTCGTGTGGCTGACCCTGTAGACGGTCCCCATACCCCCTTCGGCGAGCACGCCTTCGATGCGATAACGGTCTTCGACCACGCAACCGAGCAAGGGATCAGGAGGGCGCTCGCTGTCCTCCAAAATGGCGAGCGTCTCGCCGTCGAAGGGACAGAATTTCAAGCCCTCTGCATAACGCGCGCCGCAGCTGGGGCACGCCCCGAGCACGACCGTGGGGTAGGCGTCGCTCGCGCCGGTTTGCTCGGACAGCACTTCGGTTTGCGAGGCCTCAACCATGTTCGCCTCGTCTGTTCAGTTTGCTGGCCCCATCGATATCTGGGCACGCCGAAGCCTCAGCCACCGGACGCCGAAGCCTCAGCCACCCGACCTCAGCCACCCGACCTCAGCCACCCGACGCAGGAGGCGCGGCAGCCGCAGGAGGCGCGGCAGCCGCAGGAGGCGCAGCAGCGGCTCCGGCGGGGGTTCCGCAGCCAGCGCAGAACTTGCCGCTCACCTGGGTGCCGCAATTACTGCAGAAGGAGCTGACCGGTTTGGGCGGCGCGAGTGGCCCGCCGCAGTTAGCGCAGAATTTCCCGCCCCCACTCTGGCTGCCACATCCGTTGCACTTCACGCCTGCGGCGCCAGCAGCCGGTTGAACCGCCTGATGCTGCATCTGCGGCTGTACCATTCCTTGCTGGAACATTTGCGCCATGCCCACGCCGACCGCCATCTCGGCCCCAAGCCCGGCAACTCCGCTGCCGCCGCCCTTGGCTAGGCCTTCGCCTGCGCCCAGCATCGCCTGCCCTTGTGCGTACCGCATGTAGGCGGGGTTCTCCGCGACGCTGATCTCGGCCTTCATGGCCTTGGCCTTGAGCTTGGCCTTACCGACCATGTTCCACGCGTCCCGTAGTTCCTTCTTCTCGGCGGGATCCAAGGTCACTGTGAAGTCGACCAACTTGTCGATCTTGAGCCCTACATCGTCGAGGTCGGGAACGCGCGCCATGAACGCCTCTTCGAGGTCGTCGTGAAGCGCCGAGATGTTGAGCACGCTCTCGTTCTTTGAGCCGATAACCGCGGGAATGACGCTGCGACAACCCTTGTTGAAGAGTTTGCTTGCGTACTCGAGCATGGCGTCGTTGTCGTGAGGCTGAATCGACTGTCCGGTCAGGCCCAGAATCAACTTCACTGGATGGACCACCTGAATCACAAAGCTACCAAAAATACGCGGGCTGCAGCTCAGTTCCGTCCCCGGATCCACCATCCCGCCCAACTTGGCGCCAAACTTCACCGGAGAGTTCCTCAGAGGCTGGTTCCTCACGAAGAAGATCTCCGCCAGCAGGACATTGCCGCCGGTGGCCGAGTCGATCCAGTTCTTGAGGAAAGGAATGTTCTGTCCGTCGATGGTGTGGCGGCCTGCACCTACGGTGCCCATGAGCTGGCCATCCCGGAAGAAGACGGCCCACTCGTCGCTCTTGACGGTGAGTTGCGTGTACATCGGCACCGAGCGATCCGGGTGCTTGTACACGATGAGATGGTGCATGTTCTCCGGACGCGCGATCATCATCTGGCGAACGCCGTTTTTCACGAACTCGAGCAGACCCATGTAGTTCCCTTATCCTCAGCGCCTCGCTGCGCTGTCTTCCGTGCCTGGTTTAGCGAAAATTTCTCATTTTGTCGGTAGCTTGCGCCGCCGAGCTTGCCTTCGAGGCCGAGACGTCGAAAGCTGCGTGTAGCCCCTTTGCCGGGGTGCATCGCCTCGAAGATAATCATCCTTGGCGGCGGTCGCAACGACATCTGACGGTCAGCGCAACATTGTGACGGGGGACTGGAATACCGCAACAAAACCATGATCCCGCCGATTGATCCCACCACCCTTCCTGAGCACGCACAGGCGGTCCTCGCTGGCCAGAATGCTCGCCTGCGATTGATGGGCGCCCGCGGCATCGTTCCGGGGCTGCGGCCCGAGGCGCTCTTGTCGGTCATCGTGGCGCTCGCAGCAGGCCCCTCATGCGAGGTCACGACCCAGGCGCAGTTGACCCTAGAGGCCTTGCCGGACCCGATCTTGATGGGTGTATTCGGCGCCGATCTGCAGCCGGCGTGTATCGACGCGCTCGTACGCCACTTTCCCAACCGGCTCGATGTCCTAGCGGCCGTGCTCAACATGCCGCAGGTCGACGTCGAGTCGGTGATGCACTTGGCGGCAAAGGGAACCGAGCTGGTGTGTGAGCTGGTGGCCACGAACCAAGAGCGCCTTCTCGCGCACCCGACACTGATCGAAAAGCTTTACCTCAACAAGCATACCCGCATGTCGACCGTCGACCGCCTCGTCGAAATGGCGGTGCGCCACGGCGTGGAACTCACCGGGATCGCCGCATGGCAAGAAGCGGCACGCGCCATCAAAGGCGAACTCATTCCAGAGCGGAGCGACGAAGCTCTACCAGAAGATACGTATTTCCGTGAGACGGCGGAATTGGCCGAGCGGCTCACCGGCGAGCCCGACGACGACGCCTTTTTCGAGGATGAGGACGGCGACGAACAGCTCGAGGATCGTTTTCAGCCGTTGTTCAAGCGCCTGGCGAACATGACCGTGTCGCAGAAGATCCGGCGGGCCATGCTCGGCTCCAAGGAGGAGCGCATGATGCTCATTCGGGAGCAAAACAAGATCGTCGCGACAGCCGCCGCGCGAAGTCCGCTCATGCAGGAGCCCGAAGCGGTCATGATCGCTCGCAATCGGTCGGTCAGCGTCGATGTCTTACGCGTGATCGCCATGACGCCCGAGTGGGTCAAGTGCTACCTCGTGAAGAAGAACCTGGTGGAGAACAGCAAGACGCCCATCTCGATCGCCCAGCGCTTGGTCAACCAGCTTCGCGAGACGGATTTGCGCAAACTGGCGAAGAACAAGAACGTGTCGGGCGCAATTCAACTCGCTGCGAAACGCCACCTCGACCGACGCCGGACCTAGCCGAAGCCTGGCTTCGAGCGGGCGGTCAGTTTTCACTCAGGCCGATGCGCACCCGCGTCTTGGGCGGATTAACCACGAAGCTCACCAATCGCTCCTTGGCTTCGAAGTCCTGGCGATAGATGGTGGCGGAGCGCTTGTACTTGAAGGGACCGACCCGCACGCGATGCCACAAGCCCCGTCCCTTGACCTGTGTGGACTCCACGTGCGCCCGATGCCCACGACGTCGCAGAGCAGAAGCAAAACTCGTGGCATCTGGCAGGCTCTTGAAGGAGCTGACCTGCAGTTGATAACCACCGCGTCGACCGGAGTCCACCATCGCACCCCCGCGCTCCTGCGCCGCATTCAATTTGTTCGCCCTGCGCCGCAAGCTGTCCTGCTCCGGCGTCGTCGTGTGGTCGGTCATCAACACATCACCCGCGGGTACAGGTTCGCGGCGAAGCCTGTCGCTGGCGTCCCCGCTGGCCGAACCGCTACCGAAGCGATCGATGGCGGGGTCGGGTTCAGATGGCGACGGCGCCGCCGCAGCGCCGCTACGCTTGGCCGTGCTACGCACGAGCTCCATGGCCGTGGTTGGCGCGCGTTGATCGGTCAGCACCGCGGGGAAACTAACGTCGTCGCCGGCCAAACGCCGGCTCGCCCTCGGCGAGCCCGCCGGATGAGCCTGTGCGATCAGGTCCCCGAGGGGGTCGCTACTTTCCGGTTTGGTCGCATTCGGCCCCCGCATCATCACCAAGGCGACGAACACGATGATCGCACCACCAAAGGACGCGATCACCATCGCAGCCATGCGACTGCGTGGCTGGCCCGGACTGTTCTCCTGAATTTCGTCGAGACGACGGACGAGCGCGCTATCTGACGACGGTGCAAAGTACTCGTTACCCATGCCTTGAGACCATCGGTATCCGGCATTTGAACGTGGGGCCAAGTTCAAAACCTACATAAAACTACATGTCGTGTTCAGTAGGTCATAGTATGTGGGCCACACTGGATGTTTTCGTGGTTTTTGCAACCTCGAAGGCCCGAAGCGCTTGACAGCCCCTACCCTGAGCACCTACCAGATTGCACCCGTGAGCAAGACCCTCGTCATCGTCGAGTCCCCCGCCAAGGCCCGCACCATCGCGACCTTCCTTGGCGACGATTATCTCGTGGAGTCGTCTATCGGCCACATTCGCGACCTACCAAAGCGGGCTGGCGACATTCCCGCCGCGAAAAAAAAGGAGCCCTGGGCACGGCTCGGAGTGGACGTCGATAACGGCTTCAAACCCTTATATATCGTCGATCCTGACAAGCGCGCCCATATCGCCAAACTCAAGAAGCTGCTGAAGGAGGCGTCGCGCGTGTTGCTCGCGACAGACGAAGACCGCGAAGGAGAGTCGATCGCGTGGCATCTGCTCGAGGTTCTCAAGCCGAAAGTCCCCGTCGGCCGCATGGTGTTTCACGAGATCACCCCCAAAGCGATCGCCGCGGCCGTCGAATCACCGCGCCAAATTGACCAACGCTTGGTCGACGCCCAAGAGGCACGCCGTATCCTCGACCGACTCTACGGTTACGAGGTGTCGCCCGTCCTATGGAAGAAGGTCATGCCCCGGCTGAGCGCTGGCCGAGTACAAAGCGTCGCAACCCGCATCATCGTGGAACGCGAGAGGGCCCGCGTCGCTTTCACCTCCGCGACGTACTGGGACATCGAAGCGGAGCTCACGACCACTGAGGGACCCAGCTTCGAGGCGAAGCTGGTGAAGCTCGACGGGTCCCCTATCGCGACGAGCAAGGATTACGACTCCACGGGCAAGCTGACACGAGAAGGGGCCATCGTGCTCGACGAGGCGCGCGCCGGCGCCCTTGCCGATGCCCTGCCCGCTGCCAAGATCGAGGTCAGCTCACTCGTCAACAAGCCCTATCGGCGGAGCCCGGCAGCACCGTTTATGACATCGACGCTGCAGCAAGATGCTGGCCGCAAGCTTCGCTTCAGCGCCGCTCGAACCATGAGAGCCGCCCAGCGCCTCTACGAAAACGGCTTCATCACCTACATGCGCACCGACAGCACCAACTTGTCGGCCACCGCGCTCACCGCGACCCGCAGCCAGATCACCGAACTTTACGGCTCGGACTACCTTCCCGATAGTCCGCGCGCCTACAAGCGCAAGGTCAAGAACGCACAAGAAGCGCACGAGGCCATTCGGCCTGCTGGCGATCGTTTCAAGACCCCGCAAGAGGTCGCTCGGGCGGTCGAGCCCGACGAAGCGAAGATCTACGAATTGGTGTGGAAGCGCACGCTCGCCTCGCAGATGGTCGACGCGCGCGGGCAAAGGGTGCAGCTCCAGGTGACCGCCGAAACCACGGCCGGCCAGCGAGCGACACTCTCGGCAAGCGGTTTGACGATCAGCTTTCCCGGGTTCTTGCGCGCCTACGTCGAAGGGAGTGACGATCCCGACGCGGAGCTCGACAACCGCGAACGTCGCCTCCCGACCATGGAAGAGGGCCAGTCCCTTCAAGGAAACCGCTTCACCCCCGCGTCGCACAGCACGCAAGCTCCCGCACGATTCACGGAGGCTTCGCTCGTCAAGCGACTCGAAGATCTCGGCGTGGGCAGGCCCTCAACCTACGCGAGCATCATCAGGACCATCGTGGAGCGCGGTTACGTTTGGAAGAAGAAGACCGCGCTCGTCCCGACGTTCAAGGCCTTTGCGGTCGTCGGTTTGCTGGAAAAGCACTTCGCGGTTCTCGTCGACTACGCCTTCACCGCGCGCATGGAAGATGAACTCGACCAAATCGCACAAGGTGAAACCGAGTCGGTGCCGTGGTTGGAGCGCTTTTACTTTGGCGCCAAAAAGGGCGGCGGCGCCGGACTCAATGGCAGCAGTAGCGCGCGCGGCTTGCGAGACATGGTCGTGCAAGAGCTCGAACAAATCGACGCACGCGAGATCAACACGCTGCCGCTCGGCACCGATCCCGAAGGCCGACAAATCGACGTCCGCGTTGGCCGTTACGGGCCGTATTTGCAACGCGGCGAAGAAACCGCGAGCGTTCCTGAGGACTTGCCTCCGGATGAACTTACGATCGAGCGGGCCATTGAGCTGCTCGAAGCACCCAGCGGCGATCGCCAACTCGGCAAGGATCCGGAGTCAGGCCTCCCGGTGCTGTTGCGCCAGGGGCGTTTTGGCGCCTACGTGCAGCTCGGCGAAGCAGGTGAAGACAAGGAC
>JAPYTK010000174.1 GCA_029941785.1 Polyangiaceae bacterium
ATGTACGCCGATCCTGTTTTATCAGCTGTGGTCTTTCATCGCGCCAGGCTTGTACGCACGCGAGAAGAAGTTCGTCATTCCCTTTGTGGTGTCTTCGACCGGCTTATTCGTCGGCGGGGGCTACTTTGGTTGGAAGCTCGTTTTCCCTCTCGCGTTCAACTACCTGCTCAGCTTCGCCGGCAAGATCGAACCCACCTTCACGGAAGTCACGAACCTCACCGTGCAGCCCACGATCATGATCAGCGAGTACATCGACTTCGTGACGCGCATGCTCCTGGGCTTCGGGCTGATCTTTGAGATCCCGCTGCTCATCTTCTTTTTATCGATCGCCGGCGTGGTCAACTACCTGCAGCTTCTGCGCTACGGGCGGTGGTTCGTCGTAAGCGCCTTTGTCGCCTCCGCCATCATCACGCCGCCGGACATCACGAGCCAGGTCATGATGGCGATCCCGATGATCGTGCTCTACAGCGGCTCGATCCTGCTCGCCTACGTCTTCGGCAAACCGCCCACGGACGGGCAGCGAGCCGCGTACAAGCATCGTAAGGTACGCCTGAAACAGGAGAAAAAAGACCGCCGCGAAGCACGCAAGCGCGAAAAGGCCGCCGCGCGCGCAGAGAAGTGACGGGCGCCCACGACCAGATAATGGGGCCGTCTGGCGCTCTACTTGTCGTAGGGCTCGCCACGCAGAATCGTCATGGCCCGATAGAGTTGCTCGGCTAACACGACGCGCGCCAACCGATGGGGCAAGGTCAGCGCCGACAAGCTCCACGTGGCATGCGCGGCCTGGCGAACCTGTGCCGGCAGCCCCTCTGCTCCCCCGATGACGAACGCGATCACGCCCTTGCCATGGGAGGCGTAACGTTCGATGAGGCGAGCGAAACCGCGACTGTCGGGAGCCTCACCAGCCGCGTCGAGCGCGATCAAGGTCGCCCCGGAAGCTTCGCGCAGCATCCGCTCCCCATCGTTGTGTTTGAGCTCGACGAGTTCGCACGCACAGTAGCGTTTGAGTCGGCCCATGTACTCATCGACGAGGTCCTTCTCTGGCCCCGACTTCACACGTCCAACCGCAACGATGCGAAACTTCACAACCGATCAGCTTCGCTAGCCTACGCGCATCATCACTCAGGCACTTGTTCGCTTGCCCGGCGCTCGGGCGGCTCGGGTACGACAACGCGCTGCGCGTCGATCCACAAGCCTTCCAGATCGTAAAAGCAGCGGGAATCCTCTTGGAACACATGCACCACGACATCGTTGAAGTCGAGGAGCACCCACTGCGAGGTGGTCAAACCCTCGACGGAGAGAGGCGCGACGCCCAGTTTTTCCTTGAGTTCTCGCTGCACGCCGCTCGCGATGGCGTGGACATGTCGGTCGCGACGACCACTCATGAGTACGATGAGTTCCGCGTAATCGACCTTGGCACTGACATCGATGATCTCGATGCCCGTCGCCTTCTTGTCGAGCCCCGCACTCGCGATGGCCAACGCAAGCCGCTTCGCTTCGTCGGAAGCCGTCGCCTCGGGAAGTTCTGACAAGTCGTCAGGCCCGTCGAGGGATGTGTGGTGAAAAAACTCGGCCTTGCTGGAGGGCGCGACAGGGCCACCCTCGATTTGTGTTGTATCCAAAAGTGTTGCTTTCCCCTTGCCGGCAGAGTGACTTCGAATCGCACCCTCAACCGACCATCATTGACTCTCAACTCTTAGCTTATCGGATGTTTTGCCCGTGCGCTAACGCACCTGGCCTTCACCTTGGACCATCCACTTCAGAGCGGTCAAACTTGTGACGCCCATCGGACCGTAGGCGTGGAGCTTGGTGGTCGAAATGCCAACCTCTGCACCGAGCCCTAACATGCCGCCATCATTGAACCTCGTCGACGCATTGAGCATGACGCAGCTGGCATCGACCTCCCTCAAGAAACGTTGTCCACGGGAGTTACTCTCGGTGCAAATGGCCTCGGTGTGTTGTGAACCGTAAGTCGCAATATGGGCCAGCCCAGCGTCGAAATCGTCGACCACCCGCACGCTGAGAATAGGGGCCAGGTGCTCCGCCCCCCAATCCGCGTCGGTGGCCAGCCTAGCCCCTTGGAGCAACGCGCAGCAGCGCTCGTCACCACGCACCTCGAGACCAGCGTCGATGAGTTCGGCCAGTCGAGGCAGGAGACTTGCAGCTCGGTCCTCGTGCACGAGCAAACACTCGAGCGCGTTGCAGACGCCCGGACGCTGCATCTTTCCGTTTTCGACGAGCCTGAATGCCATGTCCACATCCGCGTTTTCGTCGACGTACAAATGACACACGCCCTTGAAGTGCTGCACGACGGGAACGCGCGCGTGCTCGGCCACAAAGCGAATGAGCCCCTCGCCGCCACGCGGAATGAGCAAGTCGATCTTTCCCGTCAGGCTCATGAGGATTTTCGTCTCTTCTCGGCCGAGCGGCTCGATAATTTGGACCGCTTCAGGCGACAATTTCGCCGCGCTCAGACCGTCGCGCACGATCGCGCCGAGAGCGATATTGCTGTGCTTGGCTTCCTTGCCCCCACGCAGCATGACCGCGTTGCCACTCTTGATGCAGAGTGCAGCCGCGTCGACCGTCACGTTCGGTCGCGATTCATAAATCATCGCGATCACCCCCAAGGGCACGCGAACCTGACCCACCCTCATGCCGTTCGGGCGTCGCCGCATGTTCACGACCTCGCCAACAGGATCGTCGAGCCGAGCGATTTCGCGCACCGACTCCGCGATCTGCGCGATACGATCTTCATCGAGTGCCAAGCGATCCATCAGCGCAGCGCTGAGTCCGGCTTCCCGGCCCGCCTCAAGATCCCGCGCATTGGCCTCCATGACCTCCGCCCGGCGTTCTTCGATGAGACGAGCGATGTGCTCGAGCGCGGCGTCCTTGGCCGCTCGCGTGAGAGGTCCGAGTTGGCGCGATGCCAGCCTTGCCCGGGTCGCGCTGCCGACGAGTTTCGTCTCGAGATTGTCCACGGGGCGGAGGCTAGTCCGCATAGGCGACAAAGTCCGCAGTGAAATGCGCAAGTGCGCCCTAGCCATAGGCGCGCTAACACTGCAGTCGTGGATCACCGTATCGACCGTCTTCATGGGCTCGTCCGAGCCGTCACTCAGCTCACGCTGGCTGCGGCCGTGTTGAGTACAGCTGCCTGCTCCCGACCGCGCCCTTCGGAGACGAGTTCCCCCCCTCCCCTCAGCTCCAACATTGCGCAGGCGGGTGAAAACGCGCGCGGCAGTGAACCGGTCCCAGGCCCGGCCTTGCCCTCTGCCCGACCACGACCGCCACGAATGAAACGACCGGGACCTCCGCCCGCTGGCCCGCCCGCTGGCCCGCCCGTCGTCCCAACGCCCGCCGCGAGCAGCACAGGAGCACCGATATGATTTTGCAAGCGAGACCCCTCCCGTGCCTGCTGGCTGTAACGTGGCTCATCGGGCTCGGCGCCTGCTCGAGCGCCCCGAAACCCCTGCCCGAGGGGCCTCCCCCGGTCTACGAAGCACCGCGCAGCTACGAATCGAAGACAGACATTGACCACGTCCCCGGCGAGGTGAGCCACGCGCCCCCGCCCAGCCATGGAGTAAAGGGTGCGTCAGAAGACCGATGAATCCGCGCGGTTGGGAATCTGTCGCTGAACTCCCTACGGGCCGAAGACTCTTGTCGCATTCGCAGCGAGTGCGCCGACGATGGATTGTGCAGTCCCAGCTCGTACGGCAGCACCTGCAAAGCCACCCTCGACGCGGACTGCAAGCCATCCAAGGCCTGCACAGAGCACAAGCGCTGCCGGGCCCGGCTGGCAAGTGCGTGCGAAGCTGCCGGGATTCAGACTTCTGCAGGCAATTGGGGCAGTGCGAGGATAGCCCACCGCCAGCGACGACCCGTCCATCGACCGCCACGGCACAACCGTCGTGCGTGGCGACGCAAGAGGCTGACTGCAAAAGATCGACCCGCTGCAAGAGGGAAGGTGCACGGCGGTCAAGGGCATGTGCCGCGTCAAGAGCGACGCAGACTGCAAAACGTCGATGTTCTGCAAGAAGTGGCGAAGGTGCACGCGTCACGCCGGGAGCTGCGTGAAGCAAAATAAAGTACCGACGGAGGGAGCACTCGAGAAACGATCGGGACCGGTGCGGTAGCAAGCCCGACGCGCTGGCCACGCCAAAGCCCTGCGGAGCCGGTTTTTTGGCGGGTAGCCGCACTAGGGGCGTCGTGTTAGCCGCGAGCCATGGCTCGCGACAACATGGTCTTGATCCTCGATTTTGGCTCGCAAACAACGCAGCTCATCGCGCGACGCGTCCGTGAGGCTGGCGTCTATTGCGAGATCCACCCCTACTGGTCGGCGGAAGAGAAACTCTCCGAGCTGTCGCCCACAGCGCTGATCCTGTCCGGCGGACCCAGCAGCGTCTACGGCGAGAAGGCGCCCCGGATCGACAAAGCGATTTTCGACCTGGGCTTGCCCATCTTGGGGATCTGTTACGGCGTTCAGCTCACCGCCTTCTTGCAGGGAGGAACGGTCGAGGCTGCGACGGCCCGCGAATACGGGGCCGCCGAGGTCGAGGTCGAGACGGCGACCGGCGTGTTCGGACGCTTCGCCGCTGGCGACAAACTCGACGTCTGGATGAGCCACGGCGATCGCATCACGAGCCTTCCCGAGGGCTTTGTCACCATCGGTCAAAATGAGAGCACGCCCGCGTGCGCCATCGCCAATGACGCGAAGAAGATCTACGGCCTTCAATTTCATCCTGAGGTCACGCACACCAAGCGCGGTGGCGAGCTCATCGAGGCCTTCTTGTTCGACGTCTCCGGTCTCGAGGCGAACTGGTCTCCGGACTCCTTCGCCGAGGAGTCCGTCGCCAAGATCAAGGCCACGGTCGCCGATGACGAGCACGTCATTCTCGGCCTCTCAGGGGGCGTCGATTCGTCGGTCGCGGCGATACTGTGTCAGCGCGCGCTCGGTGATCGATTGACCTGTATCTTCGTCGACAACGGATTGCTGCGTTACGAAGAAGCCGAGCGGGTCGTGAAGATGTTTCGCCGACACTTCGAGCTGAACCTGATCGCCGTGGACGCCACCGACGAATTTCTCGACGCGCTCGATGGCTGCACCGATCCCGAGAAGAAGCGCAAGATCATCGGCAAGACCTTCATCGACGTCTTCGAGCGCGAAGCCAACAAGGTAAAAGGGGCCAAATGGCTCGCGCAGGGCACACTCTACCCCGACGTGATCGAGAGCGTGCCGATTCACGGTTCGAGCGCGGTCATCAAGAGTCACCACAACGTGGGCGGGCTGCCGGAGCGGATGAACCTCAAGCTACTCGAACCCTTACGCGAGTTGTTCAAGGACGAAGTCCGGGCCGCCGGCCGCGCGCTCGGGATGCCCCACGAAGCCCTCGGGCGCCACCCCTTCCCCGGCCCGGGACTCGCCGTGCGCTGCTTGGGCGATCTGACGAAGACGAGGCTCGACACCCTGCGACTCGCTGACGAGATCTTCATCAACGAGCTACGCGAGGCGGGGTTGTACGATTCGATCTGGCAAGCCTTCGCGGTCTTGCTGCCCGTTCGTTCCGTCGGTGTCATGGGGGACGAGCGTACCTACGACGAGGTGGTCGCTCTGCGCGCGATCCACTCGCGCGACGGGATGACGGCCGACTGGACGCGGCTCCCCTACGAGCTACTCGCCAAGGTCAGCTCCCGCATCATCAATGAGGTTCGCGGAGTGAACCGCGTGGTTTATGACGTGTCCTCCAAACCCCCTGCCACCATCGAGTGGGAGTGAGGCGACAGGCCGTGCGCTACACGACGAACCACCACCGGATCGCGCTTCTCTGCGCCTCGTGTTGGCTGCTCTTGATCGGCTGCGCCCCGCCCAAACCTGGCTTGATCCGCTTCAAGGCAGCCAACGACGAGGCCATCGTGACCATCGACGACCGCTACGTCGGTCCGCTCAAGCGCCTCCGCGGGGGCGTGAGGCTTCCGGCGGGCAGCCACACGCTCACCATCGACGAAGACGGGTATTTTCCACAGGATGTGGCGGTGGTGGTCCCTGCGGGAGGAACGGTGACGGTGAAGGTCGAGCTGACCGCCGTGCCGGATTGAGGGCTATCGAGCCCTTCGACGAGCGGGTCCGCTGCCCAAGCGGGCTACAATTTTGCCGTCAGGGCTTGACCAAGCACGCGATTTCAGTCATATCTGCGCCCCCCGTCGGGCATGTAGCCCACCTTGAGGAACTGACGAATGGCCAATTATTCGGTTTGGAACGTGCGAATGCGCCACGAGTGGCTCGCGAAGCCCCTAAAGAAGAAGCGCATCAAGCGACGCGCCGCGCAACGCGTGGGTTTGCTCGACGCCTTGCGCCGTAACGGACGGCTCGTCGAACCCGCTCCCGAGGAGGCCGAGACGGCAGCCGAGTCGACGGACGACGAAGCGGCAGCCGACGCCACTTGAGGTGAACCTCGCCAGGATCGCCGACGCCGGCGGACCTTAGCCGATGGAGTACGGTCGCCCCCTCCCCATCGACGCGCATCTCGGCACCATTGTGCGCCTGCTCGAGCAGGACGGTGGTGTCGTCGTGGAGGCGACCCCGGGAGCGGGCAAGACGACGCGCGTGCCACGTGCCTTGTTGGAAGCTGGCCTGGCGCAGCGTGGATCCATCGTGGTGCTCGAGCCGCGACGGCTGGCTGCGCGGCTGGCCGCCGAACGCGTCGCTGCCGAGCTGGGCCAGCAGGTGGGCAACACCGTCGGTTACCAGGTGCGCTTCGAGAACCGCAGCGGGCCCAACACGAAGATTCGATTCGTCACCGAAGGGATCTTCACGCGGCAGCTCAGCCGCTACCCCACCTTGGAGGGCGTCTCTGTGGTCGTCATCGACGAGCTGCACGAGCGCCACCTGCAGGGCGACCTCGCGCTCGCGTGGTGCCTTGCCCTGAGGAAGAATGAACGCCCGGATCTGAAGCTCGTCGCGATGTCGGCGACGCTCGATGGCAGCGCCGTCGCCAAGCACATTGGCAGTGAATGCGTACGTTGCGATCAGCGTAGCCACGCCATCACGATCCTCCACGCGCCGAAGACCGCAAAAGAACCACTTGAGCTTCAAGTGGCCATGGCCGTCCGAGACCTCTGTCGAACGGATCTACAAGGGCACATCTTGGTCTTTCTCCCCGGCGCGCAGGCCATCCGACGGGCCGCCGAGAGCTGCCGCGCCGTGAGCCGGGACCACGGACTCATTGTGCTCCCACTGCACGGCCAACTGCCTGCTGCCGACCAAGACCGAGCCATCGCGCCCAGCGCGACGCGCAAACTCATCTTGGCAACCAACGTCGCGGAAACCTCGCTGACCATCGATGGTGTTGCGGCGGTGATCGACAGCGGCTTGTGCAAACGAGCCAGCCACAACAACAGTTCGGGTTTGAGCACGCTCGCCCTCGCTCCCGTGAGCCAAGCCTCGGCGACCCAACGGGCAGGACGAGCCGGACGCACCCAAGCGGGTCGTTGCCTCCGACTCTACACCGAGCGCGAACATGCCCGGCGCCCAGCCTTCGACGCTCCCGAGATTTCACGTAGCGACCTGGCCGAACTGTACCTTTGCGTGGCCGAACGACCTCGCGCGGAACAAGACGAGCTACCGTGGCTCGATGACCCACCGGCGCAAGCCTGGTCCACTGCCCGCGCGCTATTGCGAAGCCTAGAGGCGCTCGACGAGGCCGGTCGACTCACCGACATCGGCCGGAGCATGCGGCGTTTTCCGACTCATCCGCGGCTCGCTCGCGTGCTCGTCGAGGCGGAGTCTCGCAGCGTGTACGGTTCTGCCTGCCGCGCCGTGGCGGTGCTGACGGAGGGCCGGCCCATCTTACGCAATCCGCCAGACGGGGGTCGCTCTGCCGACACGAGCTTCTATGCGGAGCTCGCACGACTCGACGAATGGCTCGACCACCGAGTCGATGCCCGAAGCGATCCGCAGGTCAACCGAAGCGCCCTTCATGGGGCGGCGCGCGCAAGCCGACAACTTCAATCCATGGGGCGCGGGCGCGCAAACGCTTCGATGGCGGACGACGCCGACGATGCGCTCACCGCAAGCCTGCTCGTCGGCTTTGCAGATCGCGTGGCATGTCGTCAAGGCAACCGTGACCAGCGGGGACCGTTCCAGTTGGGGCTGGCGAGTGGTGCGACGATGAGTGCACGCGATCCGTCGGTTCTGGGTCCCGAGGGGTGGTGCCTCGCGCTCGACGCCGAAGAGCGACCTCATGGCCCAGGTCGACTCCGCCGCGCCATTCCCCTCGAACGGGACATGATCCTGGAAGTGCTGCTCGAGCAGATCGACGAACAAGGAAACTGCCAATACGACGCCAAACGGAAGCGCATCACCGTTCATCGGGATCTGAAGCTCGGCTCCTTGCTGCTCGATCGGTCGACCGTGGCGGCCCAACCCTCCCCCGAGGCCACCGCCTTGCTGGTTGACGCTCTGCTCACCGAACTCGGCAAACGCGATCCCCAGCGCGACCGCTGGCTATCGCGGGCGCGGTTTGCGGCCCGGCAGGACCAGAGCGCGCCACCATTGGACGACGACGGCATTTCTGCCGCCCTCACGCGCGCATGCGACGGACTCGTCGATCTCGACGCGCTCGGACCCCAACCCATCCGCGCTGCGATCGAGCTGTACCTCGGCCCGCTCGCGGCTCGCCTCGGTCAGCTCGCGCCTGACATCGTGACGCTCGACAGCGGTGTCGAGCTGCGCGTGAATTACGGCGCGGATGGCGGGGTCAGTCTCTGCTCCTACCTCCAGGACTTCTTCGGCGTCGACCGCGTTCCGACCATCGGCCGCGCCTCTGCCGTGGTCGAACTTTGGGCGCCAAACGGCCGCACGGTACAAGTCACGCGCGATCTCGACAGCTTCTGGCGCGAGCACTACCCGTCCTTGCGAAAGGCGCTGTCGCGCCGCTACCCGAAACATCACTGGCCCGAAAAACCACTACAGTCCCGGGCCGTACGGCTGAAGCGGCACCTAGGCGGCTGACCGCGCGGACCCCGGATTGTTCACTCCTAGCCCGCGACCGCGGTACGCTGGGCCACCGTGAAACTCGCTCGCACGCTCGTTTGTTTCCACTGCGGTCTGCTCGGCACGACGCCCGACACCTGCCGCCGCTGTAAATCGAAGCACGTCGAGCGGCGCCTTCCCGTCCCTTTGCCCACCGAGCCAGGATGGTGGCTACCCTTGGTCGTTTGGGTCTCCGTCGGTCTGTTGTTGCTGCTCGGCAGTGCTCTGAAAACCCTCACAGCCGTCTCCCTCCGCGAATACGAGCATCTCGGTTTGGCCCTCGTCATGGGTGTATTCGGCGCCGCCGCTGTGGGTTACGGGATGAGATTTGGCTTCGAGCGGACCTTTCGCTTCGACTCAAAGACGAACCCACAGACCAGGCTTTACGTTTACCAACTCGGAGGGCGACTGCTTCGCGTTCACGTTCACAGCCGGCACCGGCTCGCGTTGCGGGCCCCACTGTCGGTCCTCGCCAAAGATCGTCCGCGTTTCATCCCCCTCAGTCGCGTTCAATCGTTCATCTGGCGTCTCAACAAACCCGACGTGATCAATGCTTGGAGCCGTTACGTCGGCCCGTGGAAGAGCAAGTCTCTCAACGCGACCCGTTTCAATCTGTTCGTCGGCCTGTTGCGGCTGGTCGGCCTCGGCAACGCAGAAGTGTGGCGTCACACGGTCAGCGAACTCAAGTGGTACAGCCACATGGGCAAACCCAGCGCACGCCTGCTGCGATCCTCGCTCTGCGTCGTCAAAAAGGCGTTCCCTCCCGACACCGGGTTCGAACAAGTGTGGTGGAACTGCCTTCCCGGGAAGCACGACTCTGGGGTGATGCTGCGTGACGCCTGCGAACTGCTCGCCGAGCACTTTGACTCCGTCAAAGGGATCGCCACGATAAATCAGCGGGAGATGGCCCAGCTCGCAGAGAACTTGGCGGCGAGCTACTGCGAGGATGAAGACCACATGCTGCGCGATATCGAGCACGAGCTCAACCTCTGCACTTGGCTCGACGCAGCGCGCTGAACAGATATCTGATGCACACAATGTAGTTTTATTGTATACATGGTCATATAACATCTTACATCCAGGTGTTTTCAGTATGTTAGCGACCATCCAAAAGACAGCGTGGGGCCTAGGCGCCGCCGTTTTCGGCCTCACCGCCTTGGCCTGCGGTGGTGATCTCGGCCAAACCGACGACCACCACACCGAAGGCCCCCCGCTCGCGTACGACAGCTATGAGGTGTTGTTCACCAATCCCGTGTGCCGGCACTACGCGTACAGCGATAACCAAGATGTCACGAGCGTTGCAGGCGCCAAGCTGCTCGCCAAGCCACAAGGAGCCTTTTGCACGTCGGCGGACCGCGAAGCTTCGGGGACGCATCCGTCCAGTCCTCAGTTCCGCCTCGCCGAGTGGATTGCCGATCCAAACACCGAAGAGGTGTTTTTCTCGGCGATGTCGTTTTCAAATGGCGTGATTACGCAAGCGCTGTGCGAGGCGATCGAGACGCGCAGCGTGAAGGTCCGTTTCGCACTCGACGAGAACACGAACCGCTCACGCGCCGAGCAGTTGCTGAAGTGTGCCCCTGCCAGCGGCGACCCCGCCGATGCACCCGAGCTGATGCTGCGAGGCCACCAAGGCAACATCAAGTTGCAGCACAACAAGCTGGTGCTCATCAATCCCGGTGCGCCGACCACACGGATCGCCTTCGGCAGTGGCAACATCTCCTCGGGTCTGGTGCTCCATCACGAGAACTGGCACTTCATCACCCTGCCGAGCAGTAGTTATTTTGCGCAAGCACACCTTTGCTTGATGAATGGCCTCATCGACCATGCAACGAGCAAGGGCGCCTTTTCGGCCTACATTCGAGAGTGCAGACAAGCGATCGACGCCCCCGAGGAAGGGGACATGAAAGCCCTGTTCGTCCCAGGCGAAGGCGGGCGCGCAACGCAATACCTGCTCAGCGGTATCGAGAAAGCCGAGCAAATCGCGATCGCCGCTCACCGCTTCACGCACGGTACCCTCGTCAGTCGCTTGGCATCGGAGCTCGACGGCAGCGACGCCCCCACGGTACGAATCGTGGTGGACGATGACCTGTACTGGGCCGGACATGGTCAGCAGACCGGGGGCAACGAGGCCTTCGAATACGACCGGGTCAGCTCGCTGGTCGAACGAGGCGCCCGCGTGCGTTACGTCGAGAGCAATCACGACGCGCACCTCTTGCACCACAACAAATTCATGCTCTTTACGATGCCCCCCGGTCAGAGAAGTGCGGTCTTTTGCGGCGCGGGGAACTTCACCAAGTCGGGTATGCGCGACAACTTCGAGAACTTCTATTACGTCACCGTGCCTGAAGTCGTCGCCCGGTTCGAAGAACAGTACGAACATCTCTTCTCCACGCTCGGAACCGAAGCCCTGGACATGCCGAGCGAGAACATCATGCCCCCGCAAGACTGAGCCATGCCCGATTCAAACCGAAAACCCCTCGCACCCCGCCTGCTCATCTTGGCAGCCTTCGCCTTGCTCGCAGGCTGCAGCGCACCGATCGATTCTTCGGAACAACACAGCACGGAACAGTGGCTGCCGTCGGCCGTCACCGAGGGCAACCTGCGATTCGGTACCTTCAACATTCGCAATTACCCAGAGCTTCCCTACGTTCCCACCATCGATCCGGAGACAGGCGCGGAGAGCTCCCCGCCCAATCCGCCGTTGAGCCATCTCAAACACACGAACGACGAGGCGCTCGTTTCACTGCTCGTGAAGCTCGACTTCGACTTTCTAGCGATCCAAGAGATCGTGGACCCCGAGCTGTTCGTTCATGTCGTCACGCGGCTGTCAGAGCTTCGAGACCGCGACTACGCGGCGGTGTTCAGCGAAAATGCGACGAGCAGTCCGCAACAGATTGGATTCATCTACGACCGCGACGAGCTCAAGCTGCTGTGGACGCGCGAGCACCCCGAGATCGATACCAGTGGCCGATTGCGCCCGGGCTTCAGCGCTAGGTTTCGCGGACTCGAAGAAGGTGACATCGACTTTGGCACCATGGTGCTTCACCTCGCATCGGGCAGCTCGCACAAGCGCGCCGCCCTACGCGCAGAGCAGCTCGCGATGGCAGCTGATATCGTGCGCGACGAAATCGAGGAGAGTGGCGACGAGGACTACATCCTGCTCGGGGATCTGAACACGGCGCGCGATCAGGAAGAACTCGCCATTCATGACCCCACCCTCGCAC